>NZ_JBIARB010000006.1:546586-551025 GCF_042889545.1 Streptomyces sp. NPDC002574 | reverse complement strand
GATCGAGGTCGGCACGTCCGCCTCGATACGGTCCAGGACGAACGTGCCCGCCTTCTGCTGCGAGACGCTGGTGTTGATGCCCTGGAAACCCGAGACCGCGATCGGGAACACCGTATTGGCCGGCAGCGTGAACGTCGCGTACTGCCAGTCGGAGCTCGCGCTCAGGCCAGTGCCGTAGATGCCGTTGCTCTTGCCGTTCCCGTCGTAGAACGCCAGGTAGCTCAGACCGCTGGGCACGCTGATGCTCGACTTGAGCCGCACCCGCAGGCGCAGCGGCTGACCGGGCACCGAGATGCGCTGGGCCGCCGACGCCGCCGTGATGCCGACGTTGCGCATCGCGTTGAAGTCGATCCGCAGGCCCTCAGGGGCCTTGGAGAACGTCGTGGCCGCGGTGCTGTTGTTGCGCCAGCGGGCCAGCACGTCGTCGTCGAAGTCGTAGACCGTCCTGGTCTGCACACCGACCGTGATCGGCAGCTGGACCGACTTACCGCCGGCCGAGACCGTGAGGATCGTGCCCGCGTCGGTGAGCGGGGTGATCCGCAGCTTGCCGTCCACGGCCTTGATGTCGACCACGTCGTGGTCGTAGTCCAGCGAGAGGTCCTGCGGGTCGATCGGGGCGGTGTAGCCCCGGTCGTCGCGGCCGGTCACGGAGACGGTGGTCGCGTCGGCGGGCGTCGCGTCGGCGATCGACAGGCGCTCGGACGACAGCTCGACGGTGTTGACCGGGTGAAGGACGGTGACCTTCTGGTACGCCTTCTGGCCACCCGCCTGCGCCCCGACATTGATCGGGCTGTGCGCGGCGTCGGTCGTGGCCAGGAGCGTGCCGTCCTTGACGGACCCTCCGGATGCCACAGACCACTCCACGGACTTCGGGTCGACCGTCACCGGCGTCTGGTGGCTGTCCACACCCTCCGCGACGAGCGAGCGGTGCAGCCCCGGGAAGACCTTCACGCCGTCATCGGCCGACGCCGCGCCGGGAGCGGGCTTGACGAGGAGCTGGTGCACCTGGCCGTCGCCCTTGGAGACGAACACGCCGACACCGTTCGGGTCATTGCGCTCGTGGCCGTCGGACGGCACGTTGCGGACGGTGGCGTCGTCTTCGCCGAGGCTGCGGGCCACCATGGTGGACGAGCCGCCGCCGTCGAGGTTGACCGCGGTCTCCACGCCCATCGCGGCGAGGTCGCGCGCTTCCTTGTCGATCCCGATGCCGCCCTTGCCGGTGCCGCCCGGGCCGTCCCAAGTGGCGAGGACGAGCGTCTTGCCGCCGTCCTTGAAGCCGAGCGCGGTGCGCGGGGCGATCGAGGTGTCGAGGCCCTTGACGGGCTGGCCGCCGGTGACGATGGTGCCGCCGTGGCCGATCGCGAACTGCATCGTCTTGGCAACGTTGTCGGCGAGCGAGTAGCTGAGCGCCGCCGGGTCACCGGGCTGGAGCGCGCGGATCGCGGCCGCCGAGGCGCCGCGCCCGACGAGCACGAAGCCGCCGTCCGGGATCGCACCGGAACCCGCGGGGCCGTTGGGGGTGACCGACACGACCGCGCCGTCCTTGACCAGGACTTCGGCGATCTGGTCGTTGGCGACGCCCGTCAGGCCGTTGTTGCGGCTGTAGGTGCCCCACGCGGGCGTGAAGGCGACCATGCCGTCGGCGGGGATGCCGCCGCCGTTCGCGGCGTTGATCGACAGGACTTTGTGGTCCGCGCCCGCGAACTTCGCCGTCGTGTTGACCGTGAGGTCCACGAGCTGGGCGACGCCGTCCTTGCTGACACCGACGTGCTTGCGGCCGCCGGAGATGTCGGCCGTCTTGACGAGCTGCCCGTCCTGGATCTCGCCGCCGAGCGCCGCGTTGGAGTTGCCGATGTCGAAGAAGTCGCCGTTCACGCCCGCGACGGCGCCGGCCTTGTCGACGGCCTCGCTGAGCGGCCCACCGGACGCGACCGGTCCGGAGCTCAGCAGGTCCGTGCCGACCGCGCTGTTGGACAGGTCGACGGTCAGGAACTGCGCGTCGTACCAGCCCTTCTGGTCGACCGCCTTGACGTGCTGCAGGCCGATCCCCGGACCGATCTTCTCGGACGTGTTGATCAGCGGTATGCCGCCGGTGACGGGCGCGGGCCGGCTGCTGTCCGCGTACGCCACGGCGGGTGCGGCCGCCAGCGCGGTCGCCGTGGCGAGCACCACGAGCAGTGGCCTTGCACGCCGATGGTTCATGACCATCAATTTCATGGGAACCTCGGGTCGGGAGAGGACGCGGAGGCAACGCCACCGCTGCACCCATGTCGATCATGGGTACGCACCCGATTAGAGAGATCCCGTGAAGAGCGCACATGACGCCTTCACGATCAGTCAATGAACCCTGGCTGTGACCTTGTGTGCACGGCCCGCTGTTGACGCCTCGTCAGAGGCGGCGGCCGTCGCCCCCGGGCACGGGCGTCGCCGATCCGGTGGACCGGCAACCGAACTGTCGGTGGCAGCCGTTACCCTGCCCGGGTGACGACGCAATCGAACACCCCAGCGGGCTGGTACGCGGACCCGCACGGCACTCAGAACCTGCTGCGCTACTGGGACGGGTCCCAGTGGACGGAGCACACCCACGCGGGGCAGCAGCCCCCGCCCTCCACCAAGGAGAACCCCTGGGAGCTGGGTGTCGACGGCGGCCACGACCCCTCGCGCATCCAGCGGCAGGTGCAGCAGCAGGCGGGCCTCGCTCCGGGTGCCGCGGGCGGCGGCACGCTGTTCAGCGAGCCGGTCCTCGTGGTCAACCAGAAGGCCAAGCTCATCGAGCTGAACAACGAGTACAGCGTCTTCGACCAGAACGGCGGCCGGCTCGGCTCGGTGATCCAGGTCGGCCAGAGCACCGCGCGCAAGGTGCTGCGCTTCGTCTCCAGCGTCGACCAGTTCCTGTCGGTCCGCCTGGAGGTGCGCGACGCGCACGGGCAGCCGCAGCTGCTGCTCACCCGCCCGGCGAAGTTCATCAAGTCGAAGGTCGTCGTACAGCGCCCGGACGGCACGACGCTCGGCGAGATCGTCCAGCAGAACGCGATCGGCAAGATCAACTTCGCGTTCGAGGTGAACGGTCAGCAGATCGGGGCCATCAAGGCGGAGAACTGGCGGGCCTGGAACTTCGCGATCGTCGACCACTCCGGGACCGAGGTGGCCCGTATCACCAAGACGTGGGAGGGCCTGGCGAAGACGATGTTCACCACGGCCGACAACTACGTGCTGCAGATCCATCGCCGACTGGAGGAACCGCTGCTCAGCATGGTCGTCGCCTCGGCGCTCACCGTCGACACCGCGCTGAAGCAGGACTCGCGCGGACTGGGCTGACCGGTGCCCGCGGTACGGCGCCGGGCCGAGCGGGCCCGGCGCCGTATCGGGACAGAACCGGACAGGTAACCCCTGCGAAGGACCCGCCCGAACAACAGCGCGCGCAAAGGCACTAGCATGCCTCGCCATGAGCACTGCCGAAGGCCCCGCACCCGGCCTGCCCGTTCGAATGCCGCGCCCCCGCCAGCCCGGGCGGCACCGGCGACCGGAAACGCTGACCACGCCCGAGGGCGCCCCCGCGCTGGTCCTTGCCGTGCCCGGTACGCCTTCCCCCGCGATACGCAGCCTGGCGGAAGAGATCGTCAGCATCGCGCGCATCGAGCTGGCCGGTCTCGACCCCCGCGTCGGCTACGTCGACGGTGACGGCGATGAGTACCCCTCGCTGGAGTCCGTGCTGACCCGGACGGCCGCCGAGCGCGGTGACGACTCCCCCGCGGCGATCGTGGTGCCGCTGCTGGCCGGGCCCGAGCCGTCGGTGATGCGCCGGCTGCGGCAGGCCGTCATGGACAGCCGCTCCGCGGCCGAGGTCACCGATGTGCTGGGCCCGCACCCGCTGCTCGCGGAGGCGCTGCACGTGCGGCTGTCGGAGGCCGGTCTGGCGCGTGCCGACCGTGCCCGGCTGTTCACGGTCGCCACGGCTGCCGACGGCATCATCCTGGCCACCGTGGGCGGCGAGGAAGCGGTCCAGGCCGCCGGCGTGACCGGTCTGCTGCTCGCCGCGCGGCTCGCCGTGCCGGTGCTGCCCGCCGCGCTGGACATCGAGGGCTCGATCGCCGAGGCCGCCGACCAGCTGCGTTCCTCCGGTTCGCTGACCCTGGCCCTGGCGCCGTACGTGGTCGGCCCGGAGGTCGCTCCCGAGGTGCTGCACGACGCGGGTAAGGAGGCCGGCTGCTCGGCCGCCGACGCGCTCGGCCCCTACCCGGCGATCGGCAAGCTCGTGGTCGCCAAGTACACCACCGCGCTGGGCATCCCCCAGTCGCCGGAAGGCGCGCCGATGCCCTGACGGCACGTCCCGTACGACGACGGCGTGGTGGTGGGGGGCCGGGGGGGCCGGGCCGCCCCCCCCCCCACAAGGCGGGGGGGGGCGGGGCGGGCGGGCGCGCGGGCGGGCGGGGGGGGCC
>NZ_JBIARB010000006.1:218077-546576 GCF_042889545.1 Streptomyces sp. NPDC002574 | reverse complement strand
TCGTAGGTGCTGTACCCCGTGTCCGCCCCGGCGGCGGGCGAGCTCCCGTGGAACGTCCGCGAGGCAGTCGCTGTGCCCCCCCCGCCCCCGCCCCCCCCCCCCCCCCCCACGCCGTTGTTCGTGGTGCGGCCGGTCGGTCCGGCCACTGAGGTCAGCCGAAGACGACGCAGGAGGCGGCCGGAACGGGCAGGGAGCCGGCGAGCTTGGGCGTACCGGTGGCCGGGTCCACGTCGAACCAGCTGACGTCGCCCGAGCGCTCGTTGGCGGCGTACAGCCTGGTGCCCGCCGGGTCGAGGGTCAGGTGCCGGGGCCAGTCGCCGCCGCAGTCCACCGTCTCCAGCAGTTCGAGCGTGTCGCCGTCGGCGTCGAGGGAGAGCACGGCGATGCTGTTGTGGCCCCGGTTGGCGGCCCACGCGAAGCGTCCGTCGGGCGAGACGACCAGCTCGGAGGGGTAGTTGGGGCCCGTCGCGCCCTCGGGGAGCACGGAGACCTCGGCGATCGGCTTCAGCCGTCCCACCTCCGCGTCCCAGTGACAGACGGTCACGACCGAGGCCAGCTCGTTCATGACGTAGGCGCGGTCCCCGCGCGGGTGGAACGTCAGATGGCGCGGGCCGCTGCCGGACCGCAGGCCCATCTCCCGCTCGATCTCCAGCTCGCCGGTGGCGGCGTCGAGTTCGCACACGCGCACCGAGTCGGTGCCGAGGTCCACGGTGAGCACCCAGCGGCCGGCCGGGTCCGGCAGCACCATGTGGGCGTGCGGGCCGGTCTGCCGGTCCGGGTCGGGGCCGTCGCCCTCGTGCTCCATCACGTGCCGGGTCGCGCCGAGCGTCCCTTCGCCGTCGACGGGCAGCACGCTGATCGTGCCGGTGCCGTAGTTGGCGGTCAGCAGGTGGCCCTGGTGCAGGCACAGGTGGGTCGGCGAGCCGCCGCCCACCGGCACGGCCGCGCCGAGGAGTTCGGGGTGCGACGGGTCGCTCAGCGAGAACGCGGCGGCGCCGCCGTTCTGCGGGTGCTCGACTACCGCGTAGAGGCGCGTGCGGTCCTCGGAGAGGACGAGGAAGGACGGGTCGTCCACCGCGGCGTCGGCATGCAGCGCGGTGAGCGCCCCCGAGTCGGGGTCGACGGCCGCGGTGGTCAGCCCTTTGCCGCCCGCCGAGGTGAACGACCCGATGTAAACGTGCCCGGCCACTGCCGTACCTCTTCCACTGGTTGTACGTACGGCGGCTGAGAGTAACGCAGTGGCCGGAATCCGCTCCCGTTGCCCCCGTCACACCATCGTTTCGCCGCGGGCCAGGGCGAGCGCCTGCGGGTGGTGGACGTACGCCGGGGTCCGTTCCCCGGTCTCGTAGTAGCGGTGGAACACCCCGGTGGCCGACCCCGACATGGGCGGCACGATCCACGACCAGTCGGCGGGCACGGTACGGCCCCTGCGCTCCTCGCGGTCGATGTGGGCGAGGAACCGGCGGGACTCGGTGTGGTGGTCGGTGACGGTGGCGCCCGCGAGGTCGAAGGAGTGCAGCACCGCGCGGTTCAGCTCGACCAGGGCGCGGTCGCGCCACAGCGTCCGGTCCTGGGCGGTGTCCAGGCCGAGTGCCTCGGCGACGCGCGGGAGCAGGTCGTAGCGGTCGGTGTCGGCGAAGTTGCGGGCACCTATCTCGGTGCCCATGTACCAGCCGTTGAAGGGCGCGGCGGGATAGCAGACCCCGCCGACCTCCAGGCACATGCAGGAGATCGCCGGGACGGCGTGCCAGCGCAGGCCCCACTCCGCGAGCCAGTCGAACTCCGGGTGGACGATCGGGACTTCGAGCACGGCCTCGTCCGGCAACCGGAAGCAGCGCGGCTGCCCGCCGCCGGCCCCCTGGACGATGAGCGGCAGTACGTCGAAGGGCGTACCGGCGCCGCCGGACCAGCCGAGGCGCACGGCCGCCTCGGTGATGCCGGTGTTGACCGGATCGCCGACGACGGTGCCGTCCGGCGCGCGGTGGCCCGCGTAGCGGATCAGCTGCTCGTTCCAGATCCGCGGGCCCTGCCGCTCGGGGGTGTCCGGGGCGAGGACCGTGATGACGGGGCGGATGCGGCCCCCGTTGGTGGCGGCCCGCAGATGGGCCACGGCCTCCAGGGCGACGCCCTCGGCGGTCGTGACGTGCCGGCGGTCGCGCACCTGCAGGGAGTTCCAGTACAGCCGGCCGATGCACCGGGTGTTGTTGCGCCAGGCCACCCGCGCTCCAAAAACCAGTTCCTCGCGCGTGTGCCGGTACGTGCCCGTGGCCTCGATCTCGGCGAGGACCGCGGCCAGCCTGCGTCCGGGGTCCCCCGCGGCGGGGAACTCCGCGTGGAACAGCCGGACGAAGTCCGCGGCCAGGGCGCGTATGTCGGCGTCCTTGCCGCCTTCGCCGTCCTTGTCGTGGCCGCCCGCCGGCCGGTCTTCTTGCAGGGCGGGGTGCCCCGCCGGGCACCCGGTGACCGGTTCCGGTTCCTCCATTCGTATGTGCTGGACGTCGGCGGGAGCGCGGCCAGCCCCCGCCGACGTCCGCTGATTCGTTCCTCCTGCACGGCGCAGAAACCTCAGCACGCCACGTACCCCCAAGACGGTTCCCGCGCGGCCCGTGTCCCGTGACGGGCCGCGTATCGGACGTGAGATGGAACCGGTCTACTGCGCAGGCGGAACGATCCATCCCGTCTTTCCGGGGTGGATACGCCGAAAAACCGCGCGGGGCGTCTACACGCGGACCTGACGGTGATTGCCTTGTGTCACCTCGCGACTGCAGTGCGTGTCGATACGTCTGCGGCCGGCGGGTCAGACCGGGACGGTGGTGCGCGGTCCGGCGCCCAGCGGGACGGCCAGACCCGTCAGGGCCGCTTCGAGGCCCTGGAGGTGGGCGAGCGCGGCTTCGGCGTGCGGATGGGCGCCGGCGGCGCCGGGAACGACCCGCAGCGGGGACGCGGGCGCCGGCGGGACGAGACGCCGGACGGCGGTCTCGACGCGCCCGCAGGCGGCGGTGAGGCGTTCGTCGTGGCAGGCGTGGGGGTCGGCCACGACCGCGGCGAGCCCGCGGACCTGACGGGCGCACTCGTCCAGGAGGGCGAGGACGGCGCGGGCGCGCGCCTTGCGGGACCGCAAGGGGTTCAGCGGGTGCACGAGCGGTGCCACGGACTGCCGCACCCGCGCGAGCAGGGCGTCCAGTTCGGCGACGTGGCGGGCGAGGTCGTCGGCCGGGCCGCCGGCCAGGTGCCGGGCGGCCTCGCCGGTGAAGTCCCGCACGGCGTGCAGCGCGCGCCGGATCCACGCGTCCGTGGCCGCGTGCGTCGTCACCGGCAGCACCGCCAGGACCGCCACGGCCGCGCCCAGGGCGCCGACGGCGGTCTCCGCCAGCCGGAGCGCGAGCAGCGCGGGATGGAGGATGCCGAGCAGTCCGTAGAGCAGCCCCGCCATCACGGTGACGAAGAACATCATCCAGCTGTACGAGAGCGGGGCGCTGTAGAAGATCCCGAAGACGCACACGGCGACCAGCGCGGCGGTCGGCGCGGGTGCCCCGTGCAGGGGCAGCGCGATCGCGAGGCCGCCCCCGATGCCCGCGACGGTGCCGAGCACCCGGCGGAAGCCGCGGATCAGCGTCTCGCCGCGCGAGGCGGTGTTGACGAAGATCCACCAGGCGGTACCGACGGCCCAGTACCAGCGGTCCTGCGACAGCGCCTGCCCGGCCGCCACGGCGATCCCCGCCGCGAGCAGCGCCTGGAAGGCCTGCCGTGTGGTGGGACGGCGCAGCCCGCGCTCCTGGGGCAGGACGGGCACCGGGCCGGGGGTGGTGCCGCGCTCGTAGCACCACACGCCGAAGCGGACGAGGGCGGCGCAGCCCAGTCCGAGCCCGACGGCCCCGTACAGCTCCGGCAGCAGTGCCGGACCGGCGCGCAGGAACTGGGCGAGGAAGAACATCATGAAGGCGAAGACGCCCAGCGCGTGGCCGCGCGGCCCCCAGCGCCGCGCGTAGACCCCGGCGAAGACGACGGCCAGGAAGGCCGCGTCCCGGGCGGCGGGGACGCCGTGCAGGCAGACTGCCAGCGTGAGCACGGGGAAGCCGGCGACCGGCATGAGCGCGGTCGTCACCGCCTGGCGGGCCGGCCCCGGGTCCACCACGACGAACAGCGCGAGCAGCGCCGCGAGGCCGCCCGCGACGACGGCGGGCAGCGGCAGCCCCGCCGCCGCGACCGAGGCGACGGCCGCGCCGATGCCGAGGACGGCCCGGGAGGCGGCGCGCAGCCGCACCTGTCCCGGATCCGGTGCGTGGAACATGCGCTTCACCACGGGTGCGGTCCTGCCCCCTGTCCGTACCGTGCGGTTGTCCGTACATGGCAAAGGCGCCGCGGGGACACCGGTCTCCCGCAACGCCATCGTCCGCCCCAGGGAAACATTTACCGGGCCCATGGCTCAAGCGGCTCCCTTCACACTGGACCATTGGCACAGCGGCCTTCGGCGCCCGCGGGTCCGGGGCCGGGCCAGTGGCTCATGCCGCACAACCCATTCGGCGCATATTGCCATCAAAGCCGGGCATACCGACACACAACGGTTGGTTCCCGCCATCCACGGCGCCTGACGAACCAACTCACCGGATCCGCCCCACGAGGGGTTCGAGTCGTATCCGGCCCGTCCGGAGGAGGACGCGATGAGGGACGTGGCGAGCGAGCGGGACGTGGACGACCGTCCCGCGATCATCGAGCGGGTCGTGACGCTCGACGTGAACGGCCGGCCGTACACCCTGCGCCTGGACACCCGGGTGACGCTGCTGGACGCCCTGCGGGACCGGCTGGGCCTGGTCGGCACGAAGAAGGGCTGCGACCAGGGCGCCTGCGGAGCGTGCACGGTTCACGTGGACGGCCGGAGAGTGCTGTCCTGCCTGACCCTGGCCGCCCAGGCCGAGGGCCGGGCCGTCACCACCATCGAGGGCATCGCCGGGGCCGACGGCGCGCATCCGGTGCAGCGGGCGTTCATGGAGCACGACGGCTTCCAGTGCGGCTTCTGCACCCCCGGGCAGATCATGTCCGCGGTGGCGCTGACGGCCGAGGGCCGCACCGGCTCCGACGAGGAGATCCGGGAATTCATGAGCGGCAACCTGTGCCGCTGCGGCGCCTATCCCAACATCGTGGCCGCGATACGCGAGGCGGCCGCCGGGGGAGGTCACGATGCGCAGCTTTGAGTACGTACGGGCCACGGCCACCCAAGAGGCCGTGCGGATGCTGGCGGACGACCCCGCGGCATCCTGCCTGGCGGGCGGAACGACGCAGCTCGACCTGATGAAGGACGGCGTCCTGGAGCCGCCACGGCTGATCGACATCACCCGGCTCCCGCTGCACGGCATCGAGCGCCGCGGCGAGGCCCTCCACGTGGGGGCGCTGGCCACCATGGAGGAGCTGGCCGCCGACGCCACGGTGGCCGAACGGCTGCCCATGGTGCGCGAGGCCCTGCTGCGGGGCGCGTCGGTGCAGTTGCGGAACATGGCCACCATCGGCGGCAACCTGCTGCAGCGCACACGGTGCCGCTACTTCCGCGACCCCGCGGTCGTCGAGTGCAACAAGCGCTCGCCCGGCTCGGGTTGCTCCGCGGTGCAGGGCGCGGCGCGCATGCACGCGGTGCTCGGGGCGAGCGAACGGTGCGTCGCGCTGCACGCCTCCGACCTGGCCGTCGCACTGGTGGCGCTCGACGCGGTCGTGCACATCCAGGGGCCGAGTCAGCGTCGCAGCGTGCCGCTGACGGAGTTCTACTTCACCGCCGACGAGAGCCCCGAGCGGGAGAACGTGCTGGAGCACGCCGAGCTGATCACCGAGATCGAGATCCCGCTGCCGCCACCGACCGCCCTGTCGGGCTACCTCAAGGTGCGCGACCGGATGAGTTACGAGTTCGCCCTCACCTCCGCCGCGGTGCTGCTCGTCCTGGACGGCGGCGCGATCCGCCAGGCCCGGGTCGGGCTCGGCGGAGTGGGGTCGAAGCCCTGGCGGGCCTACGAGGCCGAGCACGTGCTGACCGGGGCGCCCGTCACGCGGGCCACCTTCCTGGACGCGGCCGAGGCGACGATGCGCGACGCCTGGACCCTCCCGGGAACGGCGTTCAAGGTGCCCCTCGCCCGGCGCACCCTCGTCCGCGAGCTGCAGACAGTGTCAGGAGTGACGGCATGAGCACGGTCGAGAGCAGGCCGCTGGTCGGCGCGGGCATCAGCCGGGTCGACGGCCCGCGCAAGGTCACCGGCACCGCCCCCTACCCGATGGACTTCAACGTCCCGGGCCAGGCCTACGGCGCCCTGGTGCAGAGCACGATCGCCGCGGGCCGGATCGTCCGCATGCACACCGAGGAGGCCGAGGGGTCCCCCGGTGTGATCGGCGTGCTGACACACGAGAACGCCCCCGAGGTCGGGACAGGACCGGTGACGGTGCTCGGGGCGTCGCCGCCGCCACCGCTGCGGAACGACCGGATCATCCACCAGGGGCAGCACATCGCGATCGTGGTGGCCGACACCCCGGAGCAGGCCACCGCCGCCGCCCGCCTGGTGCGGGCCGACTACGAGGCCGCCGAACCGCTGCTGGACCTCCAGGACCCCCGGGCCGAGCAACTGACCGACCCGTGGGGGATGGACCACTCGCGCGGCGACGCCACCGCGGCGCTGGAGTCGGCCGAGGTGACGCTGCGGGCCACGTACACCACCCCGGACAACACCAACAACCCGCTCGGGCTGTTCGCCACGCTGGCCGTGTGGGAGGGCAACACCCTCACCGTCCACGACACCAGCCAGTGGCCCTCGATGGTGCGCACCACGCTCGCCATGGTCTTCGGCATCCCCGAGAGCTCGGTACGGGTCCTGGTGCCCTACGTCGGCGGGGGGTTCGGCGCGGGGCTGCGCGCATGGCCGCACGTGGTCCTCACCGCCATGGCCGCCCGGGTGCTGGCGCGCCCGGTCAAACTGGTGCTGACCCGGCCGCAGATGTTCACCTCCGTCGGGCACCGCCCGCACGGTGTGCAGTGGCTCGAACTCGGCGCCACGCGCGAGGGCGAACTGGTCGCCATCGACCACCGCAGCCTCAGCTCCCTGGGCATGGAGGACGGCGACTTCGAGCCGTTCACCTCGGGAACCGCCTTCGCCTACGCGTGCCCCAATGTGATCACCCGGGACCGGCAGGCCCGGATCAACGTCTCCATGCCGACGTCCATGCGCGCCCCCGCCGAGGCGCAGGGCAACTTCGCCCTGGAGTCCGCCCTCGACGAACTGTCGTACACCCTGGGCATGGACCCCCTCGAGCTGCGGGTGCGCAACCACACCGCCGTCGACCCCCGCAACGGGCTGCCCTGGTCGGGCAAGGCGATCCTGGAGTGCTACGAGGCCGGCGCGCGGCGCTTCGGCTGGTCCGAACGCAATCCGGAGCCGCGCTCCATGCGCGACGGGAACTGGCTCATCGGCTACGGCATGGCCAGCGCGATGTTCCCGTACTTCGCGACGCCCTGCATGGCCGATGCGACCGTCAACCGCGACGGCAGCGCCTTTGTGCGCAGTGCGGCGACCGACATCGGCACCGGCACGTACACCGTGATGGCCCAGCTGTCGGCCGAGGAACTGGGACTGCCCCTGGAGAAGGTCCGCTTCGACCTCGGCGACTCCGACATGCCCGACTCGATGATGGCGGGCGGCTCCGGCCTGACCGGGGCGCTCGGCAACGCGGTGCACGACGCGTGCCGCCGGCTGTTGCGCTCGTTCGCCGAACTCGCGCGCCAGGACGACGACTCGCCGCTGCGGGGCGTGAACCCCGACGACGTGGAGTGCGGCGACGGCCGGGTGTTCGTCGCCGGCCGCCCGGAGCGCGGGGAGTCGTACGCCGACATCCTCGCCCGGCACGGGCTGCCCCAGCTCACGGCGACCGGGAGCAGTACCCCGCCGGTCGCCGAGGACGTCGGCATGTCCTCCGCGGGCGCCTACGGCGCGAAGTTCGTGGAGGTCAGGGTCGACGCCGACCTCGGCCTGGTCCGGGTCGCGCGGGTGGTGTCCGCGATCGACGGCGGCCGCATCCTCAACGCGAAGACGGCCAGGAGCCAGATCATCGGCGGAACGGTCGGCGGCATCGGCATGGCGCTGTTCGAGGACACCGTCACCGACCCGCGCACCGGGCGGATCGCCAACGGCACGTTCGCCGACTACCTGGTCGCCGTGAACGCCGACATCCCCGAGCTGGACGTACTTTTCGTCGGAGAGCCGGACCGCGGCTCGCCGACCGGCACCAAGGGTGTGGGCGAGGTCGGCCTGGTCGGCATCGCGGCGGCGATCGCCAACGCCGTCTACCACGCCACCGGAAAGCGCTTCTACCATCTGCCGATCACGCTCGACGCCCTGCTCTGAGCCGGCCCGTGCCCGCCGACGAGCTGGACGCCCGCATCCTGGTGCTGCTGCTGGAGCGGCCGCGCACCAGTGTGCGCGAGTGCGCCCGCATCCTGGGGGTGGCACGCGGGACCCTGCAGGCCCGCCTGGACCGGATGGAGCGGGACGGGGTGATCACGGACTACCGGCCCCGGGTGTCGCCCGAGGCGCTGGGCTACCGGGTGCTCGCCTTCGTGCACCTGGAGGTCACCCAGGGGCATCTGGACGACACCGGCAAGGCGCTGGCCGCCGTGCCGGAGATCATCGAGGCCTTCTCCATCACCGGCGGCGGCGACCTGCTGACCCGCGTCGTGGCGCGCGACGCCGCGCACCTGGAGGACGTCATCCAGCGGCTGATCCAGCTGCCCGGCGTCGTCCGCACCCGCACCGAGGTGGCCCTGCGGGAACGGGTGCCGCAGCGCATGCTGCCCCTGGTGGAGGAGGTCGGCAGAGCGGCGGCCGTCCGTACGCCGTGATCGCGGGCTTGGCATGCTGGAGGGCATGACACTCCCCGCGGTGATCTTCGACCTGGACGGCACGCTGGTCGACAGCGAGCCGAACTACTTCGAGGCCGGCCGCCGGCTGCTGGCCGCCCACGGGGTCGACGACTTCACCTGGGAGCAGCACGCGCGCTTCATCGGCATCGGCACCCGCGAGACGCTGGAGACCCTGCGCGCCGAGTACGGGCTCAGCGCCTCCGTCCAGGAGTTGCTGGACGCGAAGAACCGGCTCTACCTGCGCCTCGCCCGCGAGGCGACCCATGTCTTCCCCGGGATGCGCGCGTTCGTCGACCTCCTGCACGCCGAGGGGCACCCGATGGCGGTCGCCTCGGGGTCCTCGCGTGAGGCGATCGCGGCGGTGCTGGCCGGCACCGGGCTCGGCTCGGTGCTGACCACCGTCGTCTCCGCGGAGGAGGTGGCACACGGCAAGCCGGAGCCCGACGTCTTCCTGGAGGCGGCCGCGCGCCTCGGGGTCGACCCCGAGGACTGCGTCGTCGTCGAGGACGCCCCGCCCGGTGCGGAGGCGGCCCACCGCGCGGGCATGCGGTGCGTGGCGGTCCCGTACCTGCCGGCCCAGGCGGACGACCCCGCCTTCGCGACGGCGGGGCTGCTGGTGCGGGGTGGGCAGCACTCCTTCGACGCGCGCGTCGTGCACGCCTGGGTGACCTCGTGAGCGCGTAGCCGGGGACGGCGCCCGGCCGCCGCTCGAATGGCGCGCGCGGTCCGCCGGCCTTATTGGTGGTGTGGGGACCGCGCTCGCCGCCGTTCCCGCCCGCCACGGCCCGCAGCAGGAGGAGGCGGAACGGTGAAGATTGTCGTCGACCTCAACCGGTGCCAGGGATACGCGCAGTGCGCGTTCCTCGCGCCCGACGTGTTCGAGCTCCACGGCGAGGAGGCGCTGCTGTACGACGCCGGCCCCTCGGACGAGGAGTACGACCGGGTGTCCCGCGCCGCGGCCGCGTGCCCCGTTCAGGCGATCCTCGTCGAAGGGCCCGCCCGGGTGGCCGCGGGGGTGGGTTCCCGTGACTGACCGGCTGACGGACCGGAAGGCGGAGGAGCGGACCGACCGGCGGCCGGACCGGCTCCCGCCGCCGGAGCGCATCGTGATCGTCGGCGCCTCGCTCGCCGGGCTGCGGGCCGCCGAGGTCCTGCGCGACGAGGGCTTCACCGGCTCCCTGACCATCATCGGCGAGGAGACCGAACGGCCCTACGACCGCCCGCCGATGTCCAAGGCGGTGCTCCTCGGCCACATGCCCCCCGAGCACGCCGCGCTGCCCGCCCGGCGCGAGGTGGACGCCACCTGGCGCCTCGGCGTGCCGGCCACCGGCCTGGACCTGGCCGGGCGGCGGGTGCTGCTGCGCGACGGCAGCCATGTGGAGTACGACCGCGTGCTGATCGCGACGGGCGTCCGGGCCAGGCCCTGGCCGGACGCCGAGCAGGCGGCCCTGGAGGGGGTCTTCACCCTGCGCACCATGGAGGACGCCCGGCAACTCGTGGGACGCCTGGACGCCGGGCCGCGCCGGGTGCTGGTGATCGGCGCGGGCTTCACCGGCTCGGAGATCGCCTCGGTGTGCCGGGAGCGCGGCCTCCAGGTGACGGTGGCCGAACGCGGGCCCGCGCCACTGGTCGGCGCGCTCGGCGGGGTGATCGCCTCCGTCGCCGCGGACCTCCAGCGGGAGCACGGCGTCGACCTGCGCTGCGGGATCACCGTGACCGAGCTGGTGGGCGACGAGGACGGCCGGCTGCGGTCGGCGCGCCTGTCGGACGGCTCCACCCTCGACTGCGACGTGGCGGTCGTGGCGCTGGGCGCGGTCCGCAACACCGAGTGGCTGCACGACTCCGGCCTCGGCGCCGGGCCGAAGGGGCTCGCGAGCGACGCGGGCTGCCGGGCGTTCGACCTCAACGGGGTCGTGACCGACGACGTGTTCGTGGCCGGCGACGTGGCGCGCACTCCCCACCCGCTGTACGAGTACCAGTTGCTCGCCCTGGAGCACTGGGGCAATGCGGTGGCCCAGGCCGAGGTGGCGGCGCACAACATGGTCAACTGCGGCCCGCGACGGCGCCCGCACCTGGCCGTCCCCGCCTTCTGGTCCAGCCAGTTCGGGGTGAACATCAAGTCCGTCGGGGTGCCGTCGTTCTCCGACGAGGTCGCGATCGTCCAGGGATCGGTGGAGCAGCGCTCCTTCGTCGCCGTCTACGGCTACCGGGGCCGTCTCACCGCCGCGGTGTCCTTCAACCAGAGCCGCTGGCTGGACTACTACCGCACGCTGATCGAGGCCGCGGCCCCCTTCCCGCCCGACCCCGGCACGTTCGACCGGCCGGCGGAGGTCCTGGTGCAGGCCGCCGACGTGCCGGACCCGTCCCAGCTCTCGCACGGCCCCACGGTCGCGGTCACCGGGCACCTGCCCGACGAGCGCCGCGTGGTCCGCGTCCCCCCGACCGTCCTGGAGGCCCGCGCATGACCAACGAGACGATGCTGCGGCAGATCAACGACTTCGCCAACCGGCACGATCCGTACCCGCTCTACGCCGAACTGCGGCGCACCCCCGTGGCACGCCAGGAGGACGGCGCGTACCTGGTCAGCACGTACCGCGAGATCAAGGGGCTGCTGCACGACCCGCGGATCAGCTCCGACCTGAGCCACCGTCTGCCGGGCGACCCGCAGGCCGCCCAGGCCGAGGGGCAGCCGCCGTCCTTCATCCGGATGGACCCGCCGGACCACGACCGGGTGCGCCGGCAGGCCATGCGGCCGTTCGGGCCGCCGCACACCCCGGACCGGATCGCGCGCCTGCACGACGAGATCGCACGGGTCACCGAGGGACTGCTCAACTCGATGGAGGGGCAGAACCGCATCGACGTCGTCGAGGACTTCGCCTACCCGCTGCCGGTGAGCGTCATCTGCCGCCTGCTGGGGGTGCCGCGCGAGGACGAGCACCGGTTCCGCGCCTGGGCGGACCGCATCGTGTCCTCCACCGGTGTGCGCACCCGCGGCAGCACCTTCAGCGAGGACGACGAACAGGCCCGCAAGGAAGCCATCACCGAGATGGGCATCTACATGGCGGGGCTGCTGGAGGAGCGCCGCGCCAGCCCCACCGAGGACCTGATGTCCGGTCTGGTCCACGACAACGGCCCGGACGGGCAGATGGCGCCCATGGAGCTGATCGGCAGCATGGTGCTGCTGTTCATCGCCGGGCACGAGACCACCGTCAACCTCATCACCAACGGGATGCTCACCCTGCTGCGCTACCCGGAGGCGATGGAACGGCTCCGCCGGGAGCCGGAGTTGATGCCCTCGGCCGTCGAGGAGCTGCTTCGCTTCGAGCCGCCGGTGCACATGCTGCCGCAGCGCACGCCGCTCACCGACATCGAGATCGCCGGCGTCACCGTTCCCAAGGGCTCGCCGTTGATCCTGGTCCTCGCCGCGGGCAGCCGGGACCCGGGCCGTTTCGCCGACCCCGACCACTTCGACCCGGCCCGCGCCGACAACCAGCACTTCGGTTTCGGCAGCGGCATCCACAGCTGCTTCGGCGCGCCGCTGGCCCGTCTGGAGACGCAGATCGCGCTCAGCGCGATGATCCGCCGGCTGGACAACCCGCGCCTGGCCGAGGACCCGCCGCCGTACCGGCCCAGCCCGGTGCTGCGGGGCCCCCGCCACCTGCGGATCGAATGCGACGGGGTGCGGGCCTGAGCGGGACGGTGAACGGGCGATG
Organism: Streptomyces sp. NPDC002574; assembly: GCF_042889545.1. Lineage (NCBI taxonomy): Bacteria > Bacillati > Actinomycetota > Actinomycetes > Kitasatosporales > Streptomycetaceae > Streptomyces > Streptomyces sp. NPDC002574. The sequence continues at coordinate 533,976 of NZ_JBIARB010000006.1, read as the reverse complement.
AAGATCGTCCGCTCCCGTCCCGCGATGGGGCAACCCGCAGGTCGGCGGCCCTATCGTGTGCTCGGTGAGAGACTCCAGGGACGGCACCGCGGCGCTCGTCGCCGGCCTGCTGCTCGCGGTGGTCGCCGCGGGCTGCGCGGTGACGCCGCCCGACACCGACCCCGTCTCGGCGCCCCGGCCGTACGCCGCCTCCGCGGGCACGACGACGGGAAGTCCGGCGCGGCACGCGGCGCCACCCGTCCCGGCACCGCCGCGCTCGCTCGCCCCGCCCGTGCGAACCCAAAACGGTGACGGCGGAGCCCACGCCGAACCGGACTGCGCGGCGCGGGACCTGGGCCTCACCGGGAACTTCTCGCGCAAGGCCGTCCTCGGCAGTCCCGGGGACGAGGCGATGGACATTTTGCTGAGCAACCGGTCCGGCGCCGCGTGTCTGCTGCGCGGCTGGCCGGGCATCACGTTCTACGGCGAGAACACCATCCTGCACTGCGACGCCGGGTGCAACGACGACGGGTTCATCGACCCGGTGTCACCGCGCCCGCTGTCGGTGACGCGCTATGGGCCCTCCCGGCCCGCTGCCGTCGATCTCGCGCCCGGGCAGAGCACGACATTCAGCCTCGTCTGGAAGTCGGCCACCGAAACGGTCTGCACCGGCGAGGACTTCTACAACCCGCCGTACGGCGCCCACGTCCTGGTCCCCGGCGACTCCGCGGCCCTGGACATCACGCCGCTCGACATCTCCCCCTGCCGGGGGAGGATCGCCGTCACCCCGTTCGGCGTCTCCGGCTGACGGCGCGGCGAGGGCCGCGCCGCCGGCCGGGGAGCTCAGGAGTCCTGCGGCGCAGGTGACAGGTGTTCGTGCACGGCGGGCCAGCGTCCCTCCTCCCCACGGCGGAAGACGATGGTCTCCCGTTCGTGAAGAGTCTCCTCGCCGGAGCGAGTCGAGATGCGCGTCTCGACGGTGTGGGTGAAGACCGCGGTGTCGTCCCACTGCTGGACCATCCGGTCGGACGAGCGGCAGCTCAGCACCCGGAAGCCGTCCTCGGCCACCCAACGGGCCCAGACGCGCCGGTACTCGGCGACGGACTCGATGCGCTGCGCAGTGGTGTGGAAGACGAAGGTCGCGTCCGGGGCGAAGGCCCGGAAGTAGTCGTCCAGCCGTCCTTCGGCGAAGGCGGCCACGAGGTCGTCGGCGGCTCGGAGTACCCGCTTCTGGTCGTCGGTCATTTCGGAGGTCATTTCGGAGGTCATTTCGGAGGTCATTTCGCAGTTGCTCCAGGGGGAGGTGGAGGGACGGTGTGATGGTGGCCGGTCGGGCGGAGTCCGCCCGGTGCTCCGGTGTCCCTAGACGGCGACGAGGAGCAGCGCTCCGGCGCCCAGGCAGAGCCCCAGCGCCTGACGGGCCGTCACACGTTCGCCGTCGACGATCAGTGCGAGCGCCACGGTGGCCGCCGGGTACAGCGACACGACCGGTCCGACCACGCTCAGCAGGCCGTGGTCCATCGCGAACAGGTAGAAGGCGAAAGCGGCCGTGTCCAGGGCCCCGGCCAGCACGACGAGCAGCCACGGCATGCGTGCGGTGGTCTCCCGCAGCCGGCCGCGCAGGACCAGCGGCGCCACGGACAGGATCGAGACGGCACGGGCGCCGAGCAGCGGCCACAGGCCGGCGCCCGGTCCCGGATGCGAGAGACAGACCAGTTGGAGGCCGAGCGCCCCGCCCGTGGCCAGCGCCAGCAGCAGCGTGCGCATCGCGACGGTGTCCCGCCTGATCCGGCCGACCTGGCTCACCAGCGCGACCGAGACCAGTGCGCAGCAGACGCCGCACAGCGCGAGCAGTCCGGGAGCCGTCTCGATGAACAGCCCGACCACCAGCGGTACGACGGCGACCGTCACCGCCGTGACGGGCGCCACGAGCACGATCCCCTCGGACGCCAGTGTCCGGTAGAGCAGCACCAGGCCCAACAGCCCGAAGGCGCCCGCTCCCAGACCCCAGGTGACGGCCGCAAGGCTCGGCCCGTGCGTGGCGGTCGCCGCCAGCCAGACGGCGATCACCGGGAGGGACAGCACCTGGGAGAAGAACACGACCACGTGGGCCGGAATGTTCCGCGACGCTCTGGCACCGCAGTAGTCCGCCGCCCCCCAGCCCAGTGCCGCCACCGTGGCCAGCACGGCGGTGATCATCGCTCGCCCAGCCGGTGCAGCAGGAGCTCGCGCCTGGCGTCGGCGATGTGGCGCGCCGCCTCGCGGGGAGTGCACACCGCTTCGCCGGCGAACTCCAGCGTCTCCGTCACCAGTGCGCGCAGCGATCCGCGCACCTTGGCCAGGGAGGCAGCCGCGCCGGGGGCGACATCGCCGAAGAGCGTCCACCACCACCAGGCGTTGGTACCGGAGTTGGCGACGACATCGGGGATGACGACGCAGCCGCGCCGGCGCAGTTCCTGCTCCGCGGCCGCCGTCACGGGAACGTTCGCCGCCTCGACGACGTACCGGGCGGCGACGCGGGCCTGGTTCGCCTCGTGGATGGTGTAGGAGGTCGCGGCCGGGACCAGTACGTCGGTCGGGAACGACAGGCAGTCGTCCCTGTCCAGGAGGATGTCGTCGGGGCCGAGCCGGCCGCGGTCGATGGACCCGAACGCCCCGCGGTGGTGCAGCATGTCCTCGACCGCCAGGCCGCGCGGGTTGGCCACCGTGCCGTGCACGTCCGAGATGGCCACCACGCGGATCCCCGCCGCGGCGAGGAACCGGGCCGTGGCCCCGCCCATGGCTCCGAAGCCCTGGACGGCGGCGGTGGCGGACGGGCGGGGAACGCCGTCCCGGTCCAGGACCGTCAGCACGGCCTCCGCGACCCCGCAGCCGCCGACCAGTTCGGCCAGTGCTATGCCGTCGACATCGACCGCGAAAGCTTCGGCAAAGCGTTTTCTTGCCGCTGCCGGATCGTCGAGAGTACGGACGACCGGCGCGATACAGCCCTCCACTCCCAATTCGCCCAGCACTTCTTCGATGAGCTCGGTGGTGGTGCCGAGATCGTCACCCGTCGCCCAATGCTGGTCCACGTAGGGCCGGATGAAGGCCAGAAAGCGGGAAAGGACGCCGCGTGCCTCGTCGCTGTGCGGATCGCAGTCGATGCCGCCCTTCGCGCCGCCCATGGGGAGATAGCGGTTCGAGGGGTCGTAATGGAGCGCCTCCTTCACACTCATCCCCGCCGCCAGATCTCTGACTTCCTCATAAGTGCAGCCTTGGCGCATGCGCAGGCCGCCGCTGGAAAGGCCCCTGACGAGTCTGTCGATGACGAGGAAGCCCTGATGTCCCGTGACGGGATCGGTCCAGGTGAGGGACGCCTCAGGGGGTCGGGAGAACGCACCGTCGGCGCGGACCGCAGGCGGGATGAGAAGGCTGCTCTTCACAGCAGTGGGCTCCTTGGAAAAGCCGATGAGGACAGGCCGCAGAGCTCACCGGGGCGGGTCGAAGACGACCGGCGTGAGCCACCTTGCGCGATCTGACGGTAGTTGGGGATACGAACGGTTGGACAGTCCCCGATCCTGGACATGGACGGCCCCTTCTTGGGGGACCCCCGGCGGACAATCCATGGATGGCTGGTGAAAACATGTGACTTGAATGCATTACTGCCCGTCACGCCTGAACACGTGTCGTTTCCGGCCGATGACCGGTGGCCGGTGGTGCACGCCATGCGCGAATCTCCTTACGAGCAGGAAAGCGTCTCCGCGAGGCCGGCGATCAGCGCTCCCCCGGTCTCGCGGCCCGGCGCGCGCCGGATGCCGTCGCGGACCTCGGCGAGGCGCTGCCTGCGGTCGTCGTCCGCGAGCAGTTCCCCGATCGTGTCGGCCAGCACGCCGGGGTCGAAGCCGTAGGTGTCCATCCGGACGCCGAAACCGAGGTCGGCGACGCGTTGCGCGTTGTCGTACTGGTCCCGGAAGAGCGGGAGGACGATCATCGGAAGGCCCGCGGAGACGCCTTCGTTGAGCGTGCTGGTGCCGCCGTGGGTGATGAGCAGATCGCACTCCCGGAGAACGCCGGGCTGCGGCAGGAACGGTTCGCCGTACATGTTCGGGCCGAGGACCACCTCGTCGTGGCACGGGCCCATCGAGACGATCGTGCGGTGGCCGGTGCGGGCGACGACATCCACGAGGTGCTGCAGCAGCCGGGTGTCCAGGGACCCGAGGGATCCGAGGGACAGGTAGATCACGGGTCCGCTGCCCGGCAGGTGGTCATCGACCCGGAACCTCCGCTCACCGGTGCGGACCACGGTGTCGAGTCGGTGCCAGCGGCGAGCGAACTCCGCCGGGCGCGGATAGTCCAGCGCGCTCGGGTAGGTGTAGAGGTTGAGCCAGGGCGATGCGTGGGAGAACCGCAGCGGTTCCAGCGGCGGCGCGCCGCGCTTCGTGCAGAAGGCGTTGAACTCGGCGTGCAGGTCGCGGTGGAGTGCCGCGTACTCGGCGCGGAAGGCGTCCCAGCCGGACCGGTCGTGCAGCGAGTAGCCGGAGTACGCCGGCGGCAGGTCCGGATCGGCCAGCTCCAGCGGGTTCGCCGAGACCGACCGCACCCACGGGATGCCGGACGCCGCGACGGAGGGGTCCGCCCCCACGTTGTCCACGACGATCAGATCGGGGCGGACCTTGTCGATGATCGCCCGCAACTGCGGATCGGCGTACTCGGCGGCCCGCGCCAGTTCGGCCCACCGCGGCCGGATCACCGTGCGCAACTGCTCCAGGGTGGAACCGCGGAAGTGCACCGCGTTCTCCCGCACCCATCTCGCCCACACCGCTGGGCCGTTGGCGGCCGGGCCCTCAGGCGGGGGCGACGCGTCGTAGACCTCCTCGTCGAAGCCGTGCCCGGCCGCGACACCGCGGAAGCTGCCGTCCATCGCGAACACGGGCCGCCGGCCGCCGTCGCGGAGCACCTCCGCCATCGCCCGCAGCGCGTTGTACGGCCCCCACGCCGCCGCGCCGGGGACGAAGAGGACCCGGGAACGCTCAGGCATCGGCCGGCTCCCGCCCGAACGGTACGTCCGGGGCCCGGCCGGCCGGACCGTACGACTCCGCGTCGTCCGCGACGGGTTCACCGGCGCGTACCGTCGCAGCCGTTTCGCGGTCGAGCGCGTACCGATGCGAGATCATCAACCACCTCTGAGGACGGGACCTGCGCCGGGAGCCCGGCACGGCCGCACTGTGAGCCGGTCGAGAGGGTACGGCCGCGCCACGGGGACAATCACAGGTCCCCGAACGGGGACCGGCGGGGTGCGGCGACGGGTCCCGGCACCGGGAGGAGAACCGCTCTCCGCCCGTATCCGTAGTCGTCGGTGAGGCGTTCGGCGACCCGCCGGGCTACGGCATCGGGGATCCGGCTTCCGCGGCGGCACCGACCTCGCGGCGGGAGCGGACTTGGAGCTTGGTGAGGATGTGCGAGACGTGGGTCTCCACGGTGCGTCGCGAGAGCAGCAGCCGGGTGGCGATGTCGGGGTTCGACAGACCCTGGGCGACCAGGTCGGCGACGCGCCGTTCGGTCACGGTCAGCGCTTCCCAGCCCGAGGACGGGCGCACGTTCGGTCCGCGGCTTCCCGGGCGCAGGCCCCAAGGGTGCAGACGGGCCGCGGCACGGCGTGCGTCCCAGACGGCGCCCAGATCCGCGCAGACCGCGAGAGCCTCGCCGAACGAGGCACGGGCCGCGTCGAGGTCTCCGGACGCCGCCTGGACCGACGCGAGGTCCTCCAGGGCGTTGCCCAGATCCGGCGGCCGGTCGGCGGCACGGTGGTAGTCGACGGCGGCGAGCAGCAGGGCCGGGTCCTGGTCGAGCAGCCCGGAGCACCAGTCGGCGGCGGCCCGTGTGCGCGGCCGCGGCTGGCGGTCGACCTCCTGCCGGGCGGCGAGCGCCGCGGCACTCGCCGTCTGCCGGTCGTCGGCGGCCAGCGCCAGCCGGACGAGGGCGGGCAGCCATTCCGGGTGGTTCCCGACGTCGTGCGCGTACGTGTCGGTCAGCAGCTCCGCGAGCACCTCCACGGCCTCGCCGAGCCGGCCCGCGCGCTCGGCGAGGAGACTGCGGGCCAGCAGCAGGTAGGCGGTGGCCACGGGCCCCGCCGACGGGGCCTTCCTGCCGGCGGGGGCGTCGAGATGCCCGGCCGCCTCCTGCCAGTGGCCGCGGCGGGCGCTGATCAGTGCCAGCAGGCCGTGGCGGGCCAGCCGCCAGAGCGGCGGGAGGTCGGTGACCTCGTCCAGCACCGCCAGCGCGTCGTCCCAGTGTCCGTGCTCGTGGTACCTCTCGGCGCTCTGGACCAGGGTCATCGACAGCCGCGTCGCCCCGACGCGTTCGGCGAGCGTACGCGCCTGGGCCAGTGCCTCCTCCGCTTCCTGGAGGCGGTCGACGCCGTCCAGTTCGGTGACGCGCTTGCCCAGCAGGATCAGGCGCAGGTCGACGAGTTCGGGTTCGTTGCCGATCTCCGCCAGCGCCTCGCCGTTCAGGGCCAGCGCTCCGGCCTGGTCCCCGTGCCAGCTGCGGATGACGGAAGCGGCGTGCAGGGCGTAGCCGACCGCGGTCGGATCACCGAGCCTCCTGCCCTCGGCCAGCGCTTCGGCCATCGCCAGGCGGGCCCGGCCGATCTGCCCCAGGAGGTGGCGGGCCAGCGCCACCAGGGCCAGCAGCCGTGCGCGCCAGACGGGCCCGAGGCGTGGGTCGGCGGTGGCGGCGCGCCAGTTCTCGACCACGTACTCGTAGCGGCCGGTCCGCATCCCGATGGTGCTGAGCAGCCATCTGACCCGGCCGATCAGTTCGTAGTCGGACGTGTGCCGCAGAACGCTCCGGGCCAGCTCCTCCGCGCGGTCCAAGGGGCCCATGCGGAAGTAGAGCGCGGCCAGTTGCGCGGTGAGCACGGGGAGCCTCGGATCGTCCGGGCGCGCGTGCCGCAGCGCGTGTTCGAGCAGTTCGGCGGCGGCGATGGGGGCCCGGACGCCCAGTCGGACGGCGTTGTCGGCAAGCCACTCCCATTCCCAGTCCTCAGCCGTTCCCAGGACCGGAAGGATCAGTTCGGCCACCCGCTCCACCGGTGCCCCGGCGGCCATCAGATCCTGCGCCGCGCGCCGGAGGAACGCCGCACGCAAGGGTTCGGGCATGGCCTCGTACAGCACCTCCTTCAACAGACCGTGGCGGAAGCGCAGCCGGGACCCCACGGACTCCAGCACGCCCGCCCCGAGCGCCTCCTCCACCACCGCCAGGAGGGAGCCCGCGCCGCGTCCCACCGCCGCCGCCAGATCCGTCACCGAGAACTCCGGGCCGAGCAGCGACGCGGTGCGCAGCACGTCGCGGGCGTCGGCCGTGAGGCCGGCGAGCCGGTCCGCGATGACGTCGCCCAGCGCGTTGAGCTCCCCCACGTCCTGGCCCGCCGCCGTCAACTCCACCCTTCCGCCCACGGAGTGCAGCGCGCCGACGCGCTCCAAGGCGTCCAGCAACTCCCTTACGTAGAGCGGATTGCCCGCCGCGGAGCGCAGCCGTTCGGTGAGCATCGGGCCGGGGACTCCCCGCGCCAGCAGCCCCGCCAGCTCCGCGACGTGGGCCTCGGGCAACTGGCCGAGCGAGATCGACTGGCCGCCCTGGGAGCGCAGATCACGCCGCAGCGGCTCCAGGTCCGCCCGCCCCGGCACCGGCCGGCAGGTGCCGATGACCAGGAGCGGCAGCTGGACCGCGGCCCGGCAGAGCCGGCGCCACATCAGCAGGCTCGCCTCGTCGGCCCACTGCAGGTCCTCCACCGCCAGCACCAGGGGGCCCGTGGCGCACAGCCGGTCCACCAGGACGAGCAGTTGCTCCGTCGCGGCGACCACGGGGTCCCCGGCGAGCAGGCGCATCGTCCAGCCGGGCGCCTGCTCGGGCTGCTCCAGGGCGAGCGCGGCCTCCGCGCGCCGTGGATCGGCCGAGCCCGTCTCGACCTCCAGCAGCCGTGTCATCACGGAGAGCGGCAACCGCTGGCCGAGCTCGTCGCACTGCCCGGTCAGCACCTCGCAGCCGGCCGCCCGGGCGCCGGACAGCGCGAGCGCCAGCAACGCCGACTTGCCGATGCCCGGTTCTCCCTCGATCAGCAGGCTCCCACCGCGACCTGCGGTGACGTCAGCCACCAGGCGGTCAAGGACGGCTCGCTCCGCGTCACGTCCGATCAGGGGATGCAGTTGTTGCCCGAGCATGTCCATGACCCTAGAGCCTCCGTATGAGGTCACCCTCTCTTTCACGTAACGCCTGGGGAAACTGAGGCTTCCACCCGGAAGCCGCCCCCCTGGCTCACTGAGGCCGACGCGGCACACGGGGCTCCGGGACCCCCGGCATCTCAGTGAGGCTCACGGATGTCTCCGTATCCGTGAGGTCGCAGGCTCGTCTCATCGGTCGGCGACGGATGGGAACAGCTCATGACCACGGCATTCGCACACGAGGCACTCACGGATCAGGCGGCCACGGACGAGGCGCTCGCTCCCGCGCTCGCTCCCGCACCGCTCCCGGCCCGCTCCCCCGGGTCCGCGGAGCAGAAGATGCGGATGATCTACGAGGTCAACAAGAACTCCCTGATACACAGTCTGCTCGGGTGGACCCAGGGTGACCGGCAGGCCGCGGAGGACCTCGTCCAGGAGACCATGCTGCGGGCCTGGCGCCATCTGGACATCCTGCCCGACGACCCGCGGGCGGTGCGCCCGTGGCTGCTCACGGTGTCGCGCAGGCTGGCGATCGACATGCTGCGCGCCCGCGCGTCGCGTCCCACCGAGGTGGAGGACGACCCGCTGGAGTCGATACCGGTGACGGCGGAACCGCTGGAACAGGTCCTGGACCGCCAGGTGCTGCGCACCGCGCTGGCCGGGCTGTCCGCGACCCATCGCGCCGTACTGACCCAGGTCTACCTTCTGCACCGGCCGGTCCGGCACGCGGCCGAGGTGCTCAACGTTCCGGAGGGCACCGTCAAGTCGCGCACCCACAAGGCGCTGCGCGCTCTGCGCGAGGCGCTGGGCGACCGCAACGGGGCGAGGCTCCGCAACCCCTCCGCGCGCCGAGGACCCGCCCTGCCCGGGCCGGTCCGGCGGCATCCGGGCAGGCGCCCGGCCCCTGCATGCGCACTGGCCCGGGACTGACCCGTGCCGGACCCGCGCTCACGCCTCCTCGCGCCGGACGTGCCGGGCGACCTCGTGGCGGGAAGAGGCCTGGAGCTTGGTGAGGATGTGGGAGACATGGGTCTCCACCGTCCTGCGGGACAGCAGCAACCGCCCGGCGATGTCAGGGTTGGACAACCCCTGGCCGACCAGTTCCGCGACGCGCCGCTCGGCCTCGGTCAGCGCCTGCCGGCCGCTCTTCGGACGCTGCCGCGCACCCCGTACGCCCGGGCGGACACCGTAGGGCCGCAGCCGGGCGGTGGCCCGCCGTGCGTCCCAGACGGCGCCCAGATCCGCGTAGACCTCCAGTGCCTCGGCCAGAGTGGCGCGTGCCGTCGCCAGGTCACCGCCGGCCGCCTGCAGGACGGCCGCGTCCTCCAAGGCGTTGCCCAGCGCCGGCCGGCGTCCGGAATCGCGGTAGTACGACGCGGCGGCCAGCACCGGCGCCGGTTCGCCGTCCAGTAGTCCGGCGCACCAGCCGAGGTCCGCCTGCCGGGCCGGTTGCCGTCGCTCAGCCGTCCCCGGCTCCGCGCGCATCCCGCTGACGGCCCGCAACGAGGCCGCGTCGCCGCACTCTTGCGCGGCCCGGACCAGGAGCGGCAGGCAGGCGGTCGGATCGACCACTCCCTCCCCGGCATCCGGGGTCAGGCACGCAGCAAGCACCTCGACGACGCGCTCCGGGCGAGCGGCGTGCTCGGCCTCCAGGGCCCACGCCCGCAGGAATGTCGCGGAGTTGACCATCCGTTCGTCCGGGGCACGGCGGTCACGGAGCTCCGCCAGATACCGGGAGGCGTCCTGCCAGTCGTCGCGGTGCCCGGCGATCAGGGCCCGCACCGCGTGCCCGGCTCCAGGTGTGCGTGCGGCCGGTCCGAGTTCCGCCAGTGCGTCGTCCCACCGGCCCAGGACGTAGCCCAGTTCGGCGACGTGGGCCCGCAGCGTGCCCAGGGCACCGCTCCGGGGGCCGGCGGTCCGCTCGGCCGGTGTGAGCGCCTCCCGTGCGGCCGCTTCCGCTTCGGTGAAGCGGTCGAGTGCGGCGAGGGCGGTAAAGCGGAGGCCCAGTACCGTCAGCCGCAGGTCGGCCAGTTCCTCGTTCCCGCCGATGAGTGACAGCGTCTCGTCCGCGAGGGCGAGGGCGCCGGTGAAATCGCGGGAATGTGTGCGCAGCAGCGAGCGCGTGTACAGGGCCTGGGCCATGGCCGGCGGATCGCCCAGCCGCTGCCCTTGCGCCTGCGCCCGCTCGGCGGCCCGCCACGCCTCCTGCCGGCCGGCCCGGCCGCCGTGGCCGGCCAGGGCGGTCGACCGCAGTGCCGCGTTGCGGACCCGCCACAGGGGCGCGGCGGTCCCGGTGTGGGTGTCGGTGTGTGTGTCGGCGTCGGCCAGGACCGTGGACGCCTCCTCGGCCCGGCCGGTGCGCAGCAGGGTGGAGCCGAGGAACCACACGGCCCGGCCGGCCCTGTCCGGGCCTGCGCCCCGGGCCAGGACACCACGGGCCGTGCGCTCCGCCTGCTCGTCCCGGCCCAGCAGGTGGGTGACGGCGAGGAACTGGTCCTCGACATCGGCATGGCGCGGATCCGTGCTGTCGAGCCGCTTCAAGGCGTGCTCCAGCAGCCGCGCCGCGTTCTCGGGAGCACGGACCGCCAGGGCCGCGGCGTTGGCCGCGATCCAGCCCGCTTCCCAGCCCTCGGTCTCCGCGAGCACCGTCAGCACCAGAGCGGCCACGCTCTCCACCGGCGCCCCGGCGGCGACCAGTGCCTTCGCGGCGTGCTGGCGCAGGGCGGCCAGCAAGGCGGAGGGCATCGTCTCGTAGAGGGAGCTCCGCACCAGTTCATGGCGGAAGCGCAGCCGCACGCCGTCGGGTTCCACCACCCCCGCGGCCGTGGCCTCGTCGACAGCGCCGGCCAGGGCGGCGCGCGGGCGTCCCACCACCGTCGCGAGATCGGTGACCGAGAAGTCCGGGCCCAGCAGGGCCGCGGTGCGCAACAGGTCGCGTGCCTGGGCCGAGAGGAAGTCCAGCGGGTCCTCGATCACCCGCGCCGGTGACGGCACGGCGTCCCGCGGAGCGTCGGCGGCCAGTTCCGCCCCGTCCGTCTCCGTCCGCACCGCCTCGGACCGGACGAGCGCGTCCAGCAACTCCCCCAGGTACAGCGGGTTGCCGGCCGCCGACGCCAGCCGCCCCACGAGCCGCGGCCCCGGTGCGGCGCCCAGCCGCCCGGCCGCCAGCCTCGCCACGTCCGGCGCCGGCAGGCCGTCGAGCCTGACGACCACTCCTCCGGCCCCGCGCAGTTCACGGCGCAGCCGGTCCAGTTCGGGCCGTACCGGCACCGGGCGGCAGGTCGCCACCAGCAGCAGGGGCAACCGGCCCGTCGCCCGGCACAGGCGCTCCCACAGCAGCAGGCTCGCCTCGTCGGCCCAGTGCAGGTCCTCGACCGCGAGGACCACAGGACCGGACGCGCACATCCGGTCCACCAGACCGAGCAGGTGCTCGATCGCCGCGCTCACCGGGTCGCCGGCGGCCGGGGCCGCCTGCGCCTGTGCCGCCGCCCCCCGCCGTGGGCCGGCGGTGCGCTCGTCGACACCGAGTGCCCGCGCCGGTGCCGAAAGCGGGAACCGCTCCGACAGTTCGTCGCACCTCGCGCGCAGCACCCGGCAACCGCTCGCGTCCGCGGTGGAGAGGCCGGCCGACACGAGCGCGGACTTGCCGATCCCGGGCTCGCCCTCGATCAGCAGCGCGCGCCCGTGCCCCGCGGCGACATCGGCCACCAGCTCGCCCAACAGGGCGAGTTCGGCGTCCCGGCCGACGAACTCCGCGGCAGATCGCACCGTCATGCGGGCAGCGTAGCGACCCTCCGCGAGACGGAGGTTCCGGCTAAGTGAACGTTTCCCCTCCGGTTCCGCTTCGCTGCCCGGCGCACGTCACGTGTCCATGGCGGTCTGGATCAAGGTGGGCGGCGTCTGGCGGCCGACGAGGACTCCGCGGCCGGGCGGGCGCTGGGCGGCGCGCTCGCTGCCGATCACCACGCCCTCACGCGGATCGCCGGACAGGACGATGCCCGCGGTGCCCAATTCCTTGATCCTGTTCAGCAGTTGCTCGGACATCTGTCCCCGGGCGCTGCCGGCGACCCGGCGGGCGACCACCATGTGCAGGCCGATCTCGCGGGCCTGCGGCAGGAAGTCCAGCAGCGGGTTCAGCGGCGACGTACGCCCGTTGGTGACCAGGTCGTAGTCGTCGACCACCACATAGAACTCCGGGCCGGTCCACCAGTCGCGCTTGCGCAGCTGGTCCATGGTCACGTTCGGCGGGGGCAGCCGCTCCGTCAGCTTGGCGACCACCTGGTCGACGTAGACCTGGGCCGAGTTGGCGTCACCGGCGTAGGCACCGATGTACTCGTCGTCCACGACCCCCATGAGGGTGCGCCGGTAGTCCACGACGACGAACCGGGCCTCGAACGCCGAGCGCCGCGCCGCGAGCCCCTTCATCCAGCCGCGCAGGAAGGTGGACTTGCCGGAACCGGCGTCGCCGAAGACCAGGAAGTGAGGATCGGCGTCGGTGAGGTCCAGGCGCACCGGGGCGAGATCGCTCTCGGCGATGCCGATCGGCACACCCGGGGCCGTGTCGTCCTCCTCGATCCGGCTCGCCAGGGCAGCTGCGGTGAGCCGCTCGGGGAGCATCCGGATCGGGGGCGCCACGGGCCCGGACCAGGAGGCCGCGATCTTGCCGATCGCCTCGTCCTGGGCTTCCGCGAGGCCGTCGGCGCTGTCCCTGCCGTCGAGGCGGGGCAGTGCCACCTGGAACTGGACGCCGGGCGGCGCCATGCCGCGCCCGGGGACGGAGAGGCCGAAGGCCCGCGCCGCGCGGCGGTTGATCTCCGAGTCGCCCGGATCGTTGAGCCGCAGCTCCAGCCGTGCCGAGATGGTGTCGCGCAGCGCCGTGCGGAGGTCGGCCCAGCGGTTGGCGGCGATCACCAGGTGGACGGCGACGCCGAGACCGCGGTTGGCGATGTCCAGGACGGTGGCGTCCACGCCTTCCATCTCACCGCGGACCGCGCCCCAGTTGTCGATCACCAGGAAGACGTCGGCGGCGCGCATGCCCTGCGGCAGCCGGTCGCTGTTGCGCATCCGGCGCAGCTCGGCGGCGGAGTCGATGCCGAGGTGGCGGAAGACCCGCTCCCGCTCGGCGATCAGCTGGAGCACCTCGGCCAGCGTGCGCCGGGCGCGGTTGAGGTCGTGCCGGCCGGCCACCCCGCTGACGTGCGGGGCGCGTTCGAAGGGCTGAAGGGAACCGCCTCCGAAGTCGAGGCAGAGGAACTGCGCCTCGGCCGGGGTGTGGGTGAGCATCGTCGACAGCATCAGGGTGCGCAGGAACGTGCTCTTGCCGGCCTGCGGGGCACCGACCACGGCGAGGTGGCCCGCCTTGGCGAAGTCGGGCACCAGCGGCTGCTGGAGCTGCTGGAGCGGTACGTCCAGGACGCCGATCGGGGTGCGCAGCCGGCCCTTGTCCAGCCACCAGTCGGCGGTCATGCCGCGCTCGGGCCGGACCGCGACCGGGCCGGTGAGGTCGTCCAGGGCCAGCGCGGAGGGCAGCGGGGGCAGCCACACCTGGTGGGCCGACTGGCCTGCCGTGCCCAGCCGTTCCACGATCACCTGCATCTCGCTCGGCCCGGCGGGCAGGGGACGCACCCGCTGCTCGCGCTCCTCCTCCGGGTCCGCGTCGGGATCCGGCGGCAGCCGCAGGGCGAAGGGCACCGGTTCGGTGGGCGGCGGTCCGGCGGCGAGTGCCCGCTGCTCGTCCGACAGATGGGGCCCGGAGACGTGGGCGACGCGAAAGCGTTCGAGGACGGTGTCGGCGACCTTGAGGTAGGCGGAACCGGGGATCGGCGGCAGCCGGTAGGCGTCCGGGCTGCCGATGACGACACGGGACTCCGCCGCCGAGAAGGTGCGCAGGCAGATCCGGTAGGAGAGGTTGGCCTCCAGGCCGCGCAGCCGCCCCTCCTCCAGACGCTGGGTGGCGAGCAGCAGATGGACGCCCAGGGAGCGGCCGACCCGGCCGATCTGGACGAAGAGCTCGATGAAGTCGGGTCGGGTGGCCAGCAGTTCACCGAACTCGTCGACGATGACCAGCAGATACGGCAGCGGCTCCAGCGGACGGCCGTCCGGCCCGGTGCCCCCGGCGGCGCGGCGCAGCTGGTAGTCGCGGACGTTGTCGATGTTGCCGGCGTCACGGAGCAGCTTCTGCCGCCGCTGCTGTTCGCCGACCAGGGCGTCCTTGACCCGGTCGACCAGGGCGACCTCGTCCACCAGGTTGGTGATCAGACCGGCCACGTGCGGCAGTTCGGTGACGCCGGCGAAGGTGGCGCCGCCCTTGAAGTCGACCAGGACCAGGCTGAGGAGTTCCGGAGAGTGCGTCATGGTCAGTCCGGTGACCAGGGTGCGCAGCAGTTCGCTCTTGCCCGAGCCGGTGGCGCCGACGACCAGCCCGTGCGGGCCCATGCCGCCCTGCGCCGACTCCTTCAGGTCCAGGACGAGTTGCCGGCCGGTGCTGTCGAAGCCGATCGGCATGCGCAGCACCTCCTCGTCCTCCGCGCCGACCCACAGCGACTCGGGGCTGAAGCTCTCCAGTTCCGAGATGCCCAGCATGCTGGGCAGCGACATGGTCTGGGCGAGGATCTCCTCGCCCTCCGCGGACAGCCGCAGCGGGGCCAGCGCCCGTGCGATGGCCTCGCACAGCGGAGGTTCGGCGCGCGCCGCGACGGCCGTGTCGACCGGCGAGCGCGTGTCGGCGCGGCGGCCCTCCAGGGAGACGATGCCCCGCGCGTCCAGGCGCACCCGTACGTCGGCGCGGGTCGGCTCGTCGTTCTCCTGTTCCACCAGGCAGATCACGGTGATCGCGCTCTGCGGGCCGGCCGCCGCGAGGAGTTCGGCGGCGAGCGGTGAACGGGCCCAGGCCGCCCGCGGAAGGTAGCGGTCCAGCACGACGACCAGGCGGCGCCGGGTGTCCGGGGCGTCCCGGTCGGTCAGGTTCAGCCGGCGGGACGGCTGCTGGGCGGCGGCCTCCAGGACCTGCTGGAGATGATCGGCGATGCCCTCGAAGTCCTCGGCGACCAGGGGTACGACGCCCGCTTCCCCGGTGGCGTCCGGTTCGTGGGTGTGCGGCAGCCACTTGGCCCAGTTCCAGTCCTCACCCCCGGTCGCGATGGCGATGCCCACGTCGTCCGGCGCGTGCAGCACCGCGATCTGGCAGAGCAGGGCGCGGACGACCTCGCGTGCCGCCTTCGACGGCCCGAGCACGCTGACCACACCGGCCTTGGCCAGGTCGAGCACGGCGGGCTGGTTGCCGACCACGGACATCGACTCGACCAGCCGGTCCGCCGCCGCCTTGGCACGGGGGTCGTACTCCACCGTCGGATCGTTGCGGGTGGCCATGCGGATGGGCGTCGACAACGGCGCGTTGCCCGCTCCGACGGACACCTTGAGGAAGTCGGCGTCGGTGACGCGGCGTTCCCACACCCGGCGCCGCTGCGCCGCGATCGCCGACAGCCGGCGCGGTGACGGGAACTGCCAGGCCGCGACGGCGCGCTGGCTCTCCGCCACCTGGCGGGCGGTCCGCCGCACCTCGACCAGGTGGTCCAGGTAGCGGTCGCGGGCGCGCATCTTCTGCTTGCGGGCCTGCCCGCGCATCTGCATCCGCACGGCGACGGTGACGCCGATGGACAGGACGACGAAGGCGATGCCCAGCAGGACCAGCATCCGCCGGCCGCCGGACATCAGATAGGCGGCCATGCTGATGCTGGACAGCAACGGCATCAGCAGCATCAGCCAGCTGGCGTTGCTGTCCTTGCCGACCGGCTGCGGCGGCGTGGAGAGCACCACCGGGTCGGTGGGCAACGCGGGCGGCACGACCCTGGCGGGCCGGTGGAAGATGATCCGGGACATCAGAGCTCCTCGGCGCTCGGGGTCTCCTTCACGGGCGCGGTCATCGGCGGGAACGGCGCTCGGGGAAGCGCGGTGCGACGGCGGGCCGCTTCTGGTTCTTCTCGCCGTTCAGCCCGGTCAGGATGTCCTGCAGGCCGCCGGTGATGCCCGACATGACCTCGACGCGCTGCTCGGTGACGGTGTCGTGCGCGTCGTCGATGGCCTCGATGAGGAGCCGGACCAGCCGTTCCGGGTTGTCGGGGTCGATCACCGACGGGTCGATGCGCAGGTCCACGACCCGGCTCTCGGACGAGACGGTCGCGGTGACCATGCCGTCCGTACTGTGGCCCGTGGCCTCGATGTTCCGCAGGTCCAGCTGTGCCTCGGCCACCGTGCCCTGCATCCGCCGGGCATGGTTCGCGAGCGCGGAGAAATTGATGTGCTCATTCTCGGGCATCCGGCAGTCTTCCGTCTGAGGGGGTCTTCCCACCGTGGGTGTTCCAACTACAGATACGGATGCGAGGCGCGATCGGGTCTCTCCGGCTTCTCGCGCCTCGCGTCCCCGTGTCAGTTCGACGGGCAGATGTCGAAGGGCTGCCGCAGGGCCCCGACGGTGAGCATGGCCCGGCGGCCCAGGCCGTTCGCGACGACACTCGCCAGCGCCATGGCCGGCAGGGCGTGGCCCTGGTCCCGCATGCTCAGATGCAGATCGAGATGGCCGACCGCCACGCCCTGCCGCGACAGTTCCGCCCGGATGTGCCCGGTCAGCCGCGCCCCCAGCTCGGCCGCGTACCGTTCGCCCGTGTCCGGGTCCGCACCGGCGAGCATGCCGGCCAGGGACTGGAGCTCCTCCGCACTCACCACGTCCTCCACCTGGAACACCCGCTTGTCGAGCACCGGCTCGATCGGCAGCCGGCGTGCGGGGGCGGGTGTGGAGGCAGGGGCGGGGGCGGTTACGGCGGGACTGTCGTCGTACGGTCGGTAGTCCGGGTTGGGGATCCACTCGCCCAGGGTGTTCGCCTCGCCTCCGGGCACGATCGCCCAGCCGCCCTTGACGAAGCGGGAGGCGACGCCGCCCGCGAAGAGGACTTCGTCCCCGCCGGTGGTCTCCTCGAAGATCCCATAGGCGCCGAGCGTCGCGGTGATGTCGATACCGCCCGGCGCGTCGACCTCCCAGACGTAGCCCTCGCTCAGCCGCTCGGCCGCCGACTCGGGCGAAGTGCCGGCGCTCACGAATCCGTGGCCGGCGCCGCCACCCAACTGGGCGTAGGCGACAAGGTCCAGTCCCGTGCCGCCGGGCACCAGCCCTTCGGTGAGGACCGTTTCGGGACGGCCGGTGTCCGCGACGAAGACCTGCCGTCCCCGGTACGGGATCGGCGGCGGGATGATGTCAGCCGCGTCCGTGGGAATCGCGGCGTTCGGCATCGGGCCCTGGACGATCTCCTCGACGGCGGAGACGGACTCCGCGGCCCGACCGGCCGCGGGCAGGCGCGTCCCGTCGTCCTCGGTGCTGTGCCCGCCCGCCGTTGTCACGACGACGGGGGCGGGTGCCGCCGGTGCGGCCGAGGCGGGGGCGACCAGACGCGGCGGGTCGGTACGGACCCATTCGGCCCTGGAACCGGACCCTTGGGGCTGCGGGGCCACGACGATGACGTGCTCGTGGGCCGCGGTGTCGTGGAAGAGAGCGAGGTCCACCGCGGGCGTGTACACGGTCCTGGCGGTGGCCGACCTGCTCGACAGGGCCTTGGCCATGGCCCGGCCGCGGCCGGTGTGCGGCACGATCGGCACGATCGCCTCGCGCACCGGGCGGCCGCTCAGCACCGGGTCGTTGGCGAGTAGTTCGGCGATCTCGTCGACAGGCACCGGGCGCCGGGAGCCGTCGGGCCAGGGCATGTCGATGTGGTCGGGACCGCCCTCGGCCAGCACGAAATAGGCGGCGGGCCGCTCGCCCGGGAGGGCTCCGTCCACACGCCACGGCGTATGACGTGTCCGGGCGTTGGTCCCGTCGGTGCCGTTGGACGAGGCGAGGTACCTGTCCGGGACCAGCGGGTCGGTCAGCGGCGCACCGGTCCAGTTGCGGCCCAGAACTTCGCCGCTGGGCGACTTGAGCAGGGTGCCCTGGGACAGGGCGTCGTGACGTTCCAGGTGGTAGGCGCCGAGCGCTGTCGGGTTGCCGGGGTCACGGCCGGCCGCGGCCGCCCCGGCCATCGTCCAGAGAAGTTCCGCACGCCGTGCATCGTCCACGGGACGGGCGGAGGCCTCCAGATGCAGGACCGTGACCGCCAGGGAATCCGCGTCGGTGGTGGCCTTCAGGCCCTCGACCGCCTTGACCGTCGCCCACAGCAGCCGCTGCCGGTGGACCGCCGTGACCGGATCGGACCCCAACTCCAGGACCTGGACGGCCCGCTGGTCAGGATCGCCCTTCGCCAGCCACGAGAGAGCCTCGTCCACCGACGCGAGCGGGACGAACTCGCGCAGCGCAACCCCGGCGGGCCGGGTCTCCGCCGCCTCCAGCACCGCGAGGATGTCCGTCGAGTCCAAGGCCGAGCCCGCGGACCGTCCGAGATGCGACCGGGCAGCGCGCTCCAGCAGGTCCATGGTGAACGGCCCGGTGTCCCGCAGTATCGGATCATTAAGGCGCATCGTCTCCAGCGCGCCGATACCGCGCAGCAGCCGCTGGTACTCCCCGTAGGCATCGTCCTTGTCGTCCTCGGCCGCGGCACCGAACACCTGTCGCAGGGCCCGCACCAGTCGCAGCGTCGCAACCCTGGTCTCGTCCGGAGCCGGGCCCGCGCCCGTGTGCAGACCCGCCGTGCGGGCCAGGTCGTCCAGCGCGGCACCCGTCGGCTCCGGCCGCAACTCCAGCCACTTGCGCCGCTCCCCCTCAGCGGTCGTGGCGATCCCGTGCCGCCTCACCCCCGCGTCGCGCGTGAGGTAGTAGACCCGATCGACCGCGAACACGGTGCGCTCGACCTCGTTGGCCACCTGCTGAGCCTCGGAGACGGTCGCCAGCGGGTCCGCGACGAAGGGGGCGCGGCCGGCCTCGCGGACGCGAGGGAGATCGTCCGCGGCCGCGCCGACCCAGCACGACATGAGCACCACGACCCCGTCGGCGGCAAGCCGCTGCAGGCTCGGGCGCCGCTGGAGGTACCCGCCGACCTGGTCGCCGCGCGCCTGGCCGTGGGTTCCGTCCATCGTCACGACAGCGAAGGCCCCCGGACTCCCGTGCAGACCGAAGTAATACGCCGGGCGGCCGGCCCAGGGCACGTTCTCCGCGTCACCGTGGTGGTTCAAGCGCACGGGATCGATGTGGACGTACTCGTTCATCGCCGGCAGAGATTCGAAGAACTTCTCCCGGTCGGACTGGTCGCGTTTGTCGAAGACGGCGCGGCCGTACGGGCGCCCGTCGGCGGCGAGGGTGTAGCTCATGATCTCGTCGTCGGGGACCAGCGTCCCGTCGATCGTGCGCACGAAGCGCGCCCCCGCCCCGGACGCGGGATCGGTGAGCCGCGGAGAGTCCGGCTCACTGGCGAACCAGCTTCCCAGCGGCTCCCGCGGGAACCGTTGGTCGATCACCGCGATCCGGGTCCGCTGCGCCAACGGGTCTTCGTACAGCTTCACCTGGCCGCTGTGCGACCACACGGTCCTGCCGGTCCGGGCGGCGGCGACGCGCGGCAGGCGCGGATTCCTGGCACCCGCGCGCGGGACGGCGAGAACGACGGGCAGCCGGCCGTCGAGCGCGGCCAGGTCCGGGTCCGCGGCCAACAGCTCGGCGAACTCCTCCAGTGGCACGCGCGGCCGGGAACCGTCCGCCAGCCGCACCACGACATGGTCGTGATCACCCTTGGCGGCGACGACGTAGGGGCGGTTGTCACCGGACCCCTGCGGCTCCCACAACGCCGTGGGGGTCGCCACGACGCTGCCCCCGCTCAACTGGTGGTAGGACGTCGTGATCATGTCGAGGACCGGATTGTCCGTCCAGTTGCGGCCCAGGGTCCTGCCGTCCGGAGCCGTGATCCGGGTCGCGTCGGACAGTGCCCCCCGCCGCCAGAGGTCGTACGCACCCAGCGCCGTGAGGCTCGTGGCCCGGCCGGCCGCGATCGCCTTGTCCACCAGTGCGTACAGTTCCTGGCGATGGGTGTCCCGCACCGGCTGCTTCGGGGCCAGGTGCAGGATCCTGCGGGCGAACGGATCCGGGTCGAAGGGCGCCTCACGCAGAGCGGCATCCGGACTGGCCAGCCGCAGCTTGTTCAGCAGTTCGACGGCCGGGGAGCGAGGCGCCAGTTCGATCTCGATGTCCGCCCGCCGGCGCAGGGCCCGCAGGCCGGCGTCGTCGGACGGGCCGCCGGCGGCGATCTTCCGTCCCTCGCTGAGGCTGAGGATCCGGAAGGCGCTGTCGTCGACACGCCTGGCGGTGGGCGGATCGTTCTGCTGGAGCAGGTACAGGGCGTTCCATATCTCGGTCCGGAACACGCCGGCGACGGCGTCCGCGCGCTCCTGGCCCGTGCGTTCGGCGCCCCAGTCGTCGCGTCCCGGAGTGAGCCACGAGCCGTTGCCGTACCCGGTGACGGTGATCCAGGGTGCCGGGAGGCCCGCGCGGACGTCGCGCAGACCCACCTCCGACACCTTGCGGGCCAGAGCGGCGATGTAGCCGCGCTGATCCGGACCGATCTCCTTGGAGCCCTCCTGGAAGGTGACCGCTCCCGTGGTCCAAGGACCCGATGGCGCGGTCTCGTCGACGGCGGCCGGATCGAGACCACCTGGACCGGTGGCAGAAGCGGCTGCATCGGCCGCGTCCGACGGCTCGGGGCCGGCACTCTCACCGGCTCCGGTCGCCGGGCCCGCCGAGGACACGGAGGGCATGGAGAGCAGCCGTTCGGGCTGGGCGGGACCGCCGGCGAGGTCCCTCCAGGAGGCGGGAGTCGGGAGCGTCACGAAGAGATCGTTGTTGTACAGGACGTTGCCGCGCAGGTCGGCGGCGATCTCGCTGAAGCCGGCTCCGCTCCACTCTTGGCTGAAAGGCGGGACGCCGTCGCCGGAGAACGCCACCGAGACCGCGTCGTCGGCCGGCCTGTGGGTGACGGTGATGGTGAGTTCGCCGGCGAGGCCGGGGCGGCTCACCACGAACGACCGGACCAGCGGGTCGGTGCCCACCTCACGGACCGTCGCGTCTTGCAGGCCGTGCCACCTGCGGAGGGAGCTCTGCTCGAATGCCCTGCCGAAGTCGCCGAACGCGGTCGCCGACGGAAGGCCCGCCCACTGCTCGGTGATCACACTCTCCAGCTCACCGACCGGAATCTGCTCCGCGCGAACCGGGATGACGGTGATGCCGTCCTCGACCCGGGACGGACCGGTGCGGATCAGCCTGGTCGGGGAGAGGGTCACCTCCCACTGGTCCTGGTTGAGCGCCGGCGCGTCATCGGCTGTCCCGGCGTAGCCGGGCGGGTAGGCCATGGCGAACTTGCCGTGGTCGGCCGGGACGTCGATCTCGAAGATCACGCGATTGCTGTTGATGCCGTGCCGGGCCCACGCAGCCTGGAACTCACGGGAATGGGAGGTGGAGGCGGGCAGCCGCTCGATGAACCGGTCGGCCTGTGCGGCATCGGGGTCCATGGACACACCGCGCCACAGGGTGACGCGCCGGTTCGGACCCGCGTGCAGCAGATCCCTGGTGATCTTGTTGAAGGTCCGGGCCTTGGCGACCAGGTCGCTGTCGCCCGCGAGGGCGCGGGGGGTGACGAAACCGCCGTAGCCCTTCTTCGAGGTGAACGCGCCGATGGTGACACCCAGCATGTACAGCTTCAGCTGGTGGTCGGTCGCGGCCGCGCCCAGATGGGCCCGGGCCAGGTTCACGGCGGCGTCCCAGCGTTCACCCTGCTCGCCGGACAAGTGTGCCGGCCGTACCGGCGGTGTGAGATCCGGTGTGGACACCGTGATGAACTCACCCGTGGTCCTGCGGTAGATCTGGTTGCCGGTCGTCGAGGCGATGATGATCTCGCCGCCATCGCCCAGTTTGGCCGGCCAGTCGGCACCGCCGGCGGGTACGTCAGCGACGTTCACGCCCGCGATCGTGATCATGGAGCCGTGGAAGGAGCCGTCGCGGAGGAGGACTCTCTCTTCGGCGAGGCGCAGACCGCCCAGGCGAGCGAACGTCCAGCTGTGCACGGCCGGACCACCGGCCGCCTCCGACTCCTGGACGACGACCCGGTTGTTCACGTTCGCCACGGTGAACAAGCCCGCGTCGGCACCGCTCCCCAGCAGCTTCGGAGCCTCGCCGCGAGGAGCCCGCAGTAGCAGCCCCTCCTGACCGGGCACCTGGACGACCGTCCGCCCGTCGACCTTCGGGAGCGGCGCGGGGAGGAGGTTCTCCTCCGTCGGGGGCACCGGCTCCTCGGCCACGGGTGCCGGCGTGGGCGACGGCACCGGGGGTGCGGGCGCGGGACGCGTCGGCATCGGGGGAACCGGCGCCGGGCGGGACGATTTCGCGGACAACGACGAGGTACGCGCCGGGACCGGGGGCGCCGGGGCCGGACGCGTCGGCATCGGGGGAACCGGCGCCGGGCGGGACGATTTCGCGGACAGCGACGAGGTACGCGGCGGCACCGGCGGCACCGGCGGTGCGGGGGCGGGCCGGGTCGGCATCGCGGGCAGAGGGGGACGCGGGGGTGCCAGGAGGCCGTTCAGTTCCTCCTCCAGGCCGTCCGCCAGCCTGCCGGTCGCCTTGTCGATCGGGAGCATCCCGAACAGGCCGTCCGGGACCTTGACGCGGACCGTTCCGTGCGGGCCCTTGATGATCGCCGTGACGTCGAAGCGGTAGAGCCGGTAGTGCCGCTGCCCTTCCTTGTTGCGCTCGTCGGTGTCACCGACGGCCGTGGTCCGCTTACGGCCGTCCATCCAGTTCTTGATGGTGATCGGCAGCCGGTCGAACATCTTGTGGTCGCCGAGCGAGCCGCCCATCTCGGGCCCGAGCGCGAACTGCCAGCCGCTCTCCTTCTCCACCTCGTGCTTGGGTTCCTCGTCCGTCTGCGTGTACGTCCGCTGCTTGACGAGGGTGCCCTCGGGCGGGCCCAGGATCTCCGCTCGATCCAACTCCAGGCCCACGACGGCCTTCTTGTCACCGACCGGGACCTCGTAGGTCTGCTTCAGCAGCTCCTTGATGTGCGGCCGCAGCATGTTGCCGCTGGTGTAGTGGTTGTAGCGCAGCCCCGCCCGGGTGGTGAAGTTCAGGCCGGAGACATGCGGCGGCGCGCTGACGTCGAGAGCGGGCGGTGTGCGGTGGCGTACGGCGGTGACAGCCGCCCAGCGCCCGATGGAGGACGCGGCGGGCACGGACCACGGGTGCAGGTTCTCCAGCAGCGCATCCGGCAACTGCGAGCCCTGGGCAGCCCCCTGCGCCGGATCGCGCTTCTCGGGGGTGCCGGGCTTCGGCGCCGGCGTCCAGGTGACCTCGGTCTCGTGGGTCCCGGTGAGGTCGATGGCCCGGGGCCACTCCTGGACCGCCGCCGTGAGGTGACGGGGCACGAGCAGCCGCACGCTGCCGCCCTCCACCAGCGGGGAGTTACCGGTTGTGCCGTCTCCCGCGTCGTACCAGGTGAACACCCCCTTGTCACGGCTCGGTTCACCGGAGAACAGCCGGGTGATCCGGCCGACGCCGCGGGCGGGCAGGCTCAGCGCCTCGGGTAGTTCGGTGGTGGTGCCCATCTCCACCCGGAAGGTGAGGTCGTGGTTGAACTCCTCGGAGGCGTCCTTGGGGTTGGCCCGGTAGATCTTGACCCTCTTCACGGCCTCCTCGTCCGCCTCACCACGGGAGGTGGAGTACTCGACACCGCCTTCCAGACCGCCGTGCAAGGACCCGGCCCCGATCCGGCCGCGCAGATCCAGGCCGCCGCTGAGCTCCGAACCGGAGGCGGCGGCCTCCGACGTCTCGTGCACCGACTCGCCCCGCAGCGTGAGCTTGATGTCGTCGCGGGGCCGCTGCCCGGCCGCCGGGCCGAGCCTGGTCGCGGTGACCTTCACCCACAGGTAGCGCGTGCTGCCGAAGGGACCCGGCACCGGGAACCAGCGGCTCACGCCCTGGTTGGTGGTCAGGGCGTGCCACTCGCTGCGCAGCGCGTCGGAGGAGAACGACGAACTCAGCGAGCGGGTCAGCAGGTTCGGACGCGGCGCGACATCCGGGCCGCGCTCCGTGGTCATGACGCCATGCCCGCGCAGCCGTCCGGTGATCGCGTCCAGAACCCCGTCGGCCCGCATCACCTCCGGGTGCCCGATGCCGGCGATCAGATCCTGGTGCAGGTAGGTACGGGTCCTGGGCGGCGGCGCGACGGACTGCTGCCGGGCGGTCGGCGAGAGCCGGCCGGGGTCCGGTACGGCGGCGGTGGCGGCCGCCGCCGTACCGGGGTCGGTCGCCGGCTGCTCTCCCTCGGGGGGTGTGACGACGATCTCCGGGAGGGCGGCGGGGGCCGCGGCCCCCGTCGAGTCGGCCGCCTCAGCCGGCGCCGGCGCCGGGTCGACGGCCGGTTCCTCGCCCTCGGGCGGCGTGACGACGATCTCCGGAACGGTCACCGGAGCCGGGCCCGTACCGGCCGGCGCAGCCTGGGCCGCGTCGGCCGCCGGGGCGCCCGCGGGCATGATGTCGGAGAGCCGGCGTTCGGGGGTGAGCAGGTCGAGGGCCTGGTCGGCGGTCAGGAACTCCGTCGTCTCGGTGAGTTCCTTGCCGCGCCAGCGGACGTACGTCACCTCGAAGACCGGTGTCGTACGCACCGTGTGGACGTCACCGCTGTACGTCGCCCGGGTGATGTCGATCCGTCCGGCCGTGCTGCCCGAACCGCCGCCCCACTTCTTGGCGGCCTCCCCGTATCCCAGGACGGTCACCCGCCCGCCGAGGCCGCTGTGGTGGCCCTCGTCCTCGGCGTCGGAGCCGAACCGGAACTGCGGCCCGAGGGAGCCGGCCAGGCCGAGGGACCACTCGGCCTCCCTCTCGGCCGCGTGGGTCGCCGCGGCCTGGGCGTAGTGCTCGACCTCGACATCCGGGCTGCGGCCCAGGTCGCTCGGGGCATGGGTGTGCAACCGCACCCGGAACGCCTGCTTGTGCTTGCCCTCCTTCGGAAGCTCGGACTGGTGCCCCAGTGCTCCGGACATGGCGCCGAACCGGGAGGTCAGGATCCCGGGGTGCGCGAGGTCCCGGATCTCCTCCGGCCAGTCCGCCGGGTTGCGCAGCCAGCTGTCGGGCAGTTGGTGCTGCTTCGCGTACATGCGGGCGGCGAGCTGGGCCAGCTCCGGCATCAGGTGGAAGACCGGGTAGAGGCCGTGGGTGCCGCTGCTGAAGTCCAACGGCCGCTCGGTGGGCGGACGTCGATCGGTGACCTCGGTCCGGCCCGCCTCCTGCGCCCGCTTCAGCGAGACGGGCTCGGTCGGCACGTGCTCGTGCGGGACGACCAGGCGGGCGACGGCGGGGTTGCTCCCGCTGAGGTACGACGGCTTCTTGCCCTCCGGTGTGACCGTCCACTGCAGGGTCATCTCGTAGCGGTGCTCGTCGACCTTGCCGGCCGTCTCCGTACGCCGGTACTCCTTGGCCAGTCCGGCGAACTTGTCGCTCTTTCCCCAAGCCCGGCTCAGCAGCCCGCGGAAGGCGCCCACGGCGAGCCGGAACGGCGGGGTCTTGATGTGCAGGGAGCCGAGGTTGAACTCGTGCTCCGGGATGGCCAGCCGGGCGCCGCCGCCGAACGCGAACCGGGCCTTGGTGCCCTTGCCGCGCTCCCCCGCGACCGTCGCGCCACTGACGACACGGGCGTTGACCTTCATCGTGTAGCTCTGGCCCAGCGGGTTGTCCTCGTTCACCGGCCCGGTCAGCGGGTTGGCCCCGGTGGCACGGTCGCCCCACCGCATCTTCGCCGACACCTTGTAGCGATGCCCGCCCACCTCGATGGTGCGGTGGATGCCCAGCAGCGCCTGGTGCGGATCGGCCTCCAGGGCGGACCGGCCGTAGAACATCGCGAGGTCCCGGTCGGCGTTCGCCCAGTCGCTCTTCGAGGCCGTCTTGGCACCGACCGCCTTGGTGTGGTGCCGCCCAATGGCGTCGCGGAGGTCCTGCTGAAGGGTCTCGGCGCCCGGCAGGGCGATCGGCATGCCGAAGCCGAGGCCCCGGCGTGAGGCCAGCGGCAGCGGCTCGCGCGGATGCGGCGGCAGCAGGCCGGGACCGGAGACGTCCATGCCGAAGCGGAACGGCGAGCGGACCGTCGGCAGTTTGCGGACCTTCCGGGGAGCGGGCAGCGCGTGGACCCGGTGCCGCCGCGCGTTCACGGCGCCGTCCGCCGGGCGCAGATCGGCGGTCCAGCCCGGCCCGACCGTACCCTCGACGAACTGTGCGGCCTCACGCTGCGGCACGCTCTGCTCGGACTCGGTCGTGACGACGACGGGGGCGACGTCGTGGGTGCTGGACTCCATGGTCGCCGTCAGCCGCAGCCCGGTCCGGTAACGGCTCTGATCGCCGAAGACGTTCAGTACCGTGTGGCTCATGTGCGCGGTGTCCAGGGAGTATCCGGCACCTCGGTCGCCGCTCACGGAGGCGCCCACGGCGGGTGCGACGCCCTTCACCTCGACCGATTCGCGCTCCGCGGTCCCGTGCCCGAGTTCGGTCTCGGGGTCGGTGCCCGCGGCCGACACGTCGGAGCCGCCGCCGCCGATGCCGGCCGTGTTGTAGCCGGCGCCGAGACCGCCGACCGACGCGCCCTTGCTGGACGCCGTACGGCTGAACCCGGCACCGATGTCGTCAC
This sequence comes from Streptomyces sp. NPDC002574, assembly GCF_042889545.1. Taxonomy (NCBI): domain Bacteria; kingdom Bacillati; phylum Actinomycetota; class Actinomycetes; order Kitasatosporales; family Streptomycetaceae; genus Streptomyces; species Streptomyces sp. NPDC002574. The sequence goes on along the minus strand of NZ_JBIARB010000006.1, from coordinate 507,167 downwards.
GTGTCCCGACGTTGGTGTCGCCCAGGTACTGGAGGCTGTCGACCTCGGCCTGGATGCGCAGATGTCCCTGGAACCTCCTGCCCAGCGGCCCGGACACCTCGACGCTGTTGGAGACGTCCCCGCCGGCCCACCAGGCGTAGCGGTTGCGCGCGGTCGGCTCACTGAGGAAGCCCTGGGACTTGTCCATCCCCAGCCCGGACATGATCTTCTTCACGTGGGGGGCGGGGAGGCCCGCGGCCAGCAGATTGCGGTGCAGTCCCGCGATGACGGGCGTGAGATTGACCGCGTTGAGCAGTTCCCTGGCCTGGGACGGCCCGTTCTTGCGGGGTTTGGCGGGGCGTGGCGGCTCGGGGGCGTGGAGGTCCGGCCGGTACTGCCCCGCGCCGGAATAGGGGGCGGGGAGGTCGACCTGGATGCGGTCGGGCACGGTGACCAGGCGGTCCGCCGGCGTGACCTCCTCGCCGGCGACGAAGACATGCATCTCCAGCCCCGCCGTGAACCGGTTGAACCTGTTGATGAACGGCTTGCGGCCGGACAGGATCGTCTGCCCCCAGGCGTTGCTCCTCTCCTTCGAGGAGCCGACCACGATCTGCGGGGCGGCGAGGGCGGCGATCGACGCGGCGACGCTCGTCCCCAGGTTGAGCGCGGTGAACAGGATGGAGTCGGCGCCCTGGACCGTCTCGCGACTCGTCTCACCGCCGGTCTGGGTCACCGCGAAACCGACCGGGTACTCGCTGACGTCGCCCGTGCGCGGAGGCACCGGGGTCAGAGCCCGCATCATCGGACGGAGCCACACCAGACGGCCGTCGACCACCACCGTGCGGCCCACAGCGAGCACGTCGTCCCAGTGCTTGGGCTTCTCGGTCAGCAGCAGTTTGCCGACCTCTTCCCGGATCCCCGCCCGCAGCGCGTCCTGGGGCCCTGGACCGGGCAGGACGAGCGACTGGCTGACCCGGCCCGCCCAGAGCCGGGCCTGCTTCCGGGTGAACTCGATCCGCTCGACCGAGTCCGGCACGACGGCCTGGCCCATGGCGTCGAACGACAGATACCAGGGCTCCTGCTCGTCGTCGGGCGCGGTGACGACGATCTCGGGAACGGGGGGCCGGGACGGCGTTCCGGCTGAAGTGCCGTTCGACGCCGCGGCCGACGGGCCATCGTTCGCGCCGGGGTTCGCGCCGAAGGCGGCCGCGCCGGCCGGCCGGTCCGGGTCCAGGGGAATCCGGACCGCGGCGGCCCCCCGGGTCCCGGACGTTCCGGACGGCACCAGGTACATGTACGACGAGTCCGCCACGAGGGTGTGCTGCGCGGTGCCGGGCGCCGGGAAGCCGGGGTGCCCCAGCAGCTCCTCCAGGTTGTGCACCAGGCCGAGCCAGCCGGTGTCCCCGAGCAGCAGGGCTCCCGACGCCGGATGGACGAAGTCGCCGCCGAACCGCACCCAGCCGTCCGCGGACGGCACTTCGAGCGAGGGCGTCCTGACGCCGCCCATGTCGCTGACCTCGTACTCGACCGGCGGCGAACTGTGCGGACTCGAGCGCCGATACGTGAACCACCGCTCCCTGCCCTTGCCCTTGCCCGTGCCCATGGGTACGGGCACGGCCGGTACGGGCACCTCGGTGAGGTTCGGGACGCGACGCGGCCCTTCGAGGACCACCGGGGCGCCGACACCCGACGAGGTGTGACCGGCGTCGGCGTCGGCGGCGGGAGCTCCGCCGGTGACGGGGCCCAGCCTGGTATCCGTTATGGCCCGTGCGACCACGTCGGCGGCCGACGTCAGGTCCCTCTTCCAGTGCGGTGCCAGCGCGGCGTACTCGTCTGCCACCCTCGCCGTGTCCACGGGGCCGTGAGGCGAACCCAGCCGTGCCAGCTCCCTGTTCACATCGGCCCGGAGCACGGAGAGATCCGAGGCCGACAGCCCGCTCGCGTCCGGTTGCACCGCCACGGCGGACGTCGGGGTGGTGCGGGCGATACCGGCCGGGGCCTCCGGGGCGAAGCTCCAGATCACCGGCTCGGACGGGGGTGCCGCGCCCGGCTCCAGGGTCGCTCCGAGAAGGGTCAGGGCCGTCCCCAGATCGTGCCCGAGTGGGACGGCGCGCCGCTGTCCTGGGACGTTCAGGGTGAAGCCCTGACCGGTGTCGACCCGAAGGTCCACACCGCCCGCGTCGTGCGGGACGGGCGTTCCGGCGACGATCCGGGTGGGGCCGGTCTGCACCGGCTGCCCGACCGGCGTGATCACCACGGCCTGCAGCGCGTGCGCGACCGCAGCGCCGAACGACGGCACGCCGGGGGCGGGCTCGCGGCCGGCCTGACCCGCCACGATGACGACGGGCAGCCGGGCGTCCGGTTCCCATGCGGTGCGGCGCTCGACGTACTGCGCGACCTGCGCCGCCGTCCGCCATTGCCCGGCCACGTACATGCGGTTGTCACCGGCCCGGTACCGGCCGCCGACGATGACCGCGGCCTCGCTCGTGGGCAGCAGCGGGGAAGCCTGGTCTCGGGTGGGCAACTCGTCCCGGCCGACGAACCTCGCCCCGGTGAAGCCGCCGTTCAGACCGACCTCCGGCATCCCGGCGCCGGTTCCGCCGCCCGCGCCCGAGGCGTCGGCCGACGGTGCGGCGGTGCCGTCCTCGGGGATGGCGGCATTCCTGGGGGTCTCGGAATCCGGGCGACCGAACGCCGCCTCCTGGGCCGCGTTCTGCCACCGCTCGTCCCAGCGGCCGGCCTCGGCGCGGGCGGCCTGGGCCGCGGCCTCGTCGGCGGCGGCCCTGTGCTCCGCTTCTCGCGGGGCCGCGCCGTCCTCCGCCCCGGCCCGGGCCTCGCGCAGCGCCTGGGCCGAGACCCGCGCGGCCGAGGCGGTCTCCTCGACGCGTTGCCGGTTCCAGTCCGCGACCGACTGGTAGACGTCGTCCAGCGTCTGCCGCGTCTCGCCGGCCCGGTCCACGGGCCCGGAGTTCCCGAACTTCCCGGAGGGCTTGGCCGAAGGGATCGCCGGTTCGTTCCGCACGGTCCCGGAGGAGGTCACGGCCTCGTGCGTCCGCGTCGCCTCCCCGGAAGCGGACCGGTCCCCGGACGCGGTGGCGGAGGTGTTCTTCGCGACCGCCCCGCGCTGCTCGGCCGGCCGCCGGGCACCGGCCGGCTCCGCGGCCTTGGCCGCCGCGTCCGCCGCCCTGTTCATCCGGACTTCGGTCTCCAGGCGCCATTGGGCCGCCGTCCGGTCGGCCGCCGCCTCCTGGCGGAGCCGCGCCGTGTGCGTCACCGCCTCTGCGGCGGCCTGCGCGTCCGAGTCCGCCTTGCGCGCCGATTCCTGGAGGTCCGCCTTGTAACGGGTGACCGCCTCCGCCTCGCCGGGGCGGGTCTCCTCGGCCTTCGCGACGGCCGATGCGGAGGGCCCGGCTTCCGAGGACGCCGTCCTGCTGCTGTCCGCCGAGGCCGACGTGGGTTCCGCGGCGGCGGGACGGTCGCCCGCGGTGCCGTGAGCCGCCTCGGCATCGGCTGTGGCGGGGCCGGATCCGCCGTCCTCGACGCGCCCGGTTTCGCCCGGCTGTGATCCGGTGTCGGTGCGTCCGGTCTCACCCGTCCGCGCACTCTCGGCCTCGGCCCCGGCCCGCGTGGTCTCGCCGGCGGGTGCCTGCTCCGCGTTGTCGGCCGGGAGGGAGGACTTCTCGTCCAGTGTCTTCAGCATGTCGGCAACGGCCGCGGCGTACGGCGACTGCGGCAACCGCACCTCGGGCCGGTCCAGCACCGCGGCCTGTACCGACGGATTCCGGCCGGACTGCGCGGCGGGGTCCGTGGCGTTCTCCTGCCGCCCGGCGGAGGACGCGTCGGCGCTCTCGCCCGGCTCCGACGTCCCGGACTTCCCGGACCCGGGCCCGTTCGCGTCCTTCGCCGGGCGGGAGGCGCGCCCGCCGGCCATCGGCGTCACCGCTCCCGTGAGCGGGTCCTCGACGCCCGCGGCTCGCAAGCCCTTGCCCTGGCCCTGCGGGAAGCCCGCCATCGCGGCCTCGTAGTCGGCCAGCGTCTCCCTCAGCGTCCGCTCGTTGCCCGACTCCCACGCCTGGCGAAGTTCGCTCGCCCACGCCCGCGCGGCGTCCCCGGTCATCCCCGCCTTGTACGCCTCCCGGAACAGGGCTTCCTGCCGGCTCTCCGCCGCCTTGCGGAAGTTCGCCTCCCCCTCCGCCTGCCGCACGTCGGAGATGTGCGCCCGCAGCGCGTCCATCACCCTCTGCACTCCGCCCGAGCCGCTCTCCTGGTACTCGCGCACGGCCCACTCGCCCCACGCCTTGGCCTGGGACCCGAGTCCGTCCCTGGCCGGCAGGCCGCGCAGCGCGTAGCCGGCCATCAGGGTGCCGATGCGCTCCGCCGGCAGGTGGGAGTCCTGTATTGCGCCCTTACTGCCCGTCAGCAGCTTCTGCCAGGGCTCCTCCTTCGACGTCTTCGCCCCTCCGGCCCGTGCCGGCTCCGGCTGCCTGCCCGTGGCCGCATCCGCGCGCTCGGCAAGGTGGTCGGCCCGGATCTGCGCCACCTCGGCCCGGCCCACCGCGTCGCGGGCACCCTGCTCCGCTTCGGCCAGCCGGGTCCGCAGGTTCCCGATCTCCGCGGCGTGGACGTCTCCGCCCTCCTGGACCGCCTTCAGCTCCGCCTTCGCCGACTCCAGCCGCGCCGCCCTCGCCGGTGCCTCGTCGCTCTCGGCCCGCCTGGCTCCGGCGAGGCGACCCTGCGCCTCGGTCACCGCGGCGTCGGCCGCCTGCCGCCGTTCCACGCTTCTCTGACGGTTCGTCACCGTCTCCACGTCCGATCGCGGGACGTCGGCCAGACCACGCTCCGCGTCCTCCGCCGCCGCCTTGGCCTCCGCCACCCGGGTCTGTGCGGCCTGGACCTCCGGATCGTCGGCCTTCTGCGCGGCCTTCAGGTCCGCCCGCGCTGCCTGCAGCTGCTGGCGCGCGGACGCCGCCGCGTCCTGGGCCTCCGACAGCCACTCACGCGCGGACCGCGCGTTGGCGGGGTCCACGTCCGCGCGCTGCTCCGCCGCCTCCAGATCCGCACGGGCCATCTGCTCCTCACGGAGAGTGGACCGTGCGGCCTGATCGGCCTGCAGCACACGGGGCTGCGCGGCGTCGACCGCCGCCGGATCGACTCCCGCGCGCTCCCGTGCCGCCGACAGATCGGCCCAGGCCTCGTCCAGCCCCTGCCGCGCGACGCGGTCGGCGGCGAGTGCGTCGGACGCCCGCGCCTCCCCTTGCGTCGGCACCGTGTCCGCCGGACGGTTCTCGTTCTGAGTCCGCAACGCTGACTGCAGCTTCTGCCGCGCGGTCGCGGTGGTTTCCGGCGCCTCACGCACAGCCGTCTCGGCCGCGGTGAGCCGCGCCTGAGCCGCCTCCACCGTCCGGTCCAGCAGCTCGTCGAGCCTCGGCCGTGCCTCCGCGACCACCTGGTCCCGATGGACGGCGGCCGTCTCGGCCTCCTGCCGAGCGGTCTCGGTCTCCCGCCGCGCCTGAGCCGCCTGCTCCGTCAGACGCACCGGATCCGCCGCGGCGGACCGGTCGTCCGTCAGGCGCTGGGCCTGCGCCGCGTCATGCCCCTGAGTACGTGGCTGATCCGCCCGCTTGTCCGCCGCGTCGGCGAGGATCCGGGCGATCCCCGCCTCCCGCGCCGCGGGCGTGTCCCGGGGCAGCGGGCGAGCGGCCATGTCGCCCTGCGCGAAACGCAGTTCCCGCTCGGCCGCCTGTACGGCGTCCTCGGCCCTGTGCACCTGGCCGAGCGCAGCCTCGCGCAGCGACACATCGGCGGTGGGGCCGACCTCGCGCCGCAGTACCGAGCGGAATTCGGCCCTCGCCTCCACCAGCTTCTCCCGTGCCGTCGCCAGAGCACCCTCGGCCTGGGCGGCCCGCGTCTGCGCGGCCTTCAGGTCCGCGGCATCCGCCTCGCGGTGCGCGATCGCCTCCAACTCCGCCCGCGCCGCCGCGTCCTTGGCCTCGGCCTCGTAAACGGCACGGCCGGTCGCCGTCGCCCGCGCCTGGGCGGCCTCGACCGCTTCCGGCTCGGCGTTCTCCCGGTGCCGCACCGACGTCAGCTCGGCCTGCGCCGCGTCCGACTCCCGCCGCGCGGCGTCCAGGGCGTCGCGCGCCTCGGAAGCTCGCCTCTGCGCGGCCGCCTTCCCATCGGCGTCCGACTGCCGCTGCTGGGCCGCCGTCAGCTCCGCCTCCGCCCGACCTGCCGGGGCCTCCGTACCGGATCGCTCGCCCGTCTCGCCCCGTGCGGAGCCCGGCGAGGCTCCTTCGACGTGCTCCGCCGTGGGCGTCTGCCGCCCGTCGGCGCCGCGCGCCGCCGCCATGATCTGCTCGGCCTCGGCGAGCAGCCGCTCCTGGTGCAGCGCGTCCTCCGCGTCGTACACCCGCTGAAGCGCCGACTCGCGCAGATCGGCACCGTCGGCGTCCCGGACCTCCTGGAGCACCGCTTCCTTGTCCGCCCGTGCCGCCGTCAGACGCGCCGCGGCCAGATCCGCCCGGGCCGCCGCCTCCTTCGCCACGGCGTCGTGCAGAGTGCGTTCCGCCGCGGACACCCGTGCCTGTGCGGCCTCCACGGCCGCCGGCTCGGCGTCGGCGCGCTGCCCCGACTCCGCCAGGTCCGCACGGGCCTCCCGCACCTCCTGCTTCGCCGTCAGTACCGCGGACCCGGCGTACGACAGGCGCGTCTGCGCGGTCCCCACATCCGACCGGGCCTGGGCACGTTCGGCCTCGGCCTGCCTGCCGGTCACCCGGTCCGCCAGGCTCCGCGCCGCGTCGGCCTTCGCCGTGGCGGTCCGCGCGGCGTCCATGGCCTCGGCGACGGTCCCCTTGACCGACCCGAGCGCGGCAGCGCTGTCCTGCCCCCGCAGTTCCAGCACTTCCAGATCCGCGCGCGCCGCGGCGAGTTCGGCCAGCGCGTCGCTCCGGGCGGTCTGTGCCCCGGTCAGCTTCGCGCGGGCCTCCTCGAGCGCGGCGGGGTCGACGCCGCCCCCACGCTTCTGCGCCGCCTCCAGCTTCGTGAGCTTCGTGCCCACCGACCGCAGCGTCCGCTGCGTCTTCGCGTCGGTGCTCCTGGCCTCGGACAGCCGGGTCTCCGCCCTGCCGACCGCGGCGGTATCGGCGTCATGGCGACTCTGCGCCGCCTCCACCTGCGGGGCGAACTCCGACTTCACGTGCTCCGCCCGCGTCTGCGCCGCGTCGGCCTCCAGCCGGGCCTGCTCCGCCCGCGCCACCGCCTCCGCCGGTTCCACGGCCTCGGGCCGGTTTCCGGCCTTCGCCGCGGAAGACCGCCCCGAGGTCTGCTCCCGCAGGGTGGTGAGGCGCGATTCCAGCGCGTCCATCACCCGCTGCACGCCGGCGGAGCCGTAGTCGCGGTACTCCTGCGCGGCCCACTCGCCCCACTCCGAGGCCTCGCCCCAACGGCTCGGCTGGTCCAGCGGCAGCTTGCGCACCGCATACGACTCCATGCGGTGCGACACCGCTTCCGCGGTCAGATGCGCCGCCTCCAGGCCGGCCCCGTCCGTGCCCTTTCCGAACACGCTCTTCCACGGGGTGCCGGAGGCGTTCTCGGAGGTCGGCGACGGCTCCTCTCCCAGGAGGCGGTCGACCCGGTCCCGCGTCACCTCGGCCCGAATCTGCGCGACCCGTGCGGCGCCCTCCGCCTGCGTTTCCCGGCGCTCGGCCTCATGCAGTGCGGTCTGCTTCGCGGCAACGTTCTTCGCGGCTTCATCCGCTCCGGACAGCCCCTTGCCGGACGTGGCGGAATTCCCGGCAGCCTCACCGGCCTTACCGCGGGTCGTGTCGGCGGCCTTGGAGGCGAGGTCGGTCGCGTCGGCGGACTTCGCCTCGGCGGACCTGGACGTCGCGTCCGCGGACTTGGCAGTCGCCTCGGCACGAGCCCCTTCGGCGATCTCGGCCCTGGCCGCCTCGGCCCTGGCATTCGCCTCGGCGCGCTGTGCGTCCCCGATCCTGTCGTTCACTTCCCTGCGGACCGCGGCCTCGCGGCTGTTCTCGGTCTCGCGGCGCTTCACCGCCTCCTTGAGGTCCGCGACCCGCTGCCGTTCCGCCTGGGTGATGTTCGTGTCGGCGGACTGCCGGTCCGGCGTGGTCCGCCCGGTTCCGGCTTGCTCGGACCTGGCGGCCGACCGCGCTTCGTCCGCGCCCCGCTGGGCACGGGAGGTCTCGCCGGGCGCACCCGTCCGGGTCTGCCCGGACCCGTCGGACTCGGACACCGCCCTGGCCGATGCCGCGTGCGGCGTTCCGCCCGCCGGCGAAGTCCCCTCGGTGGGCTCGACGGGTGTGCTCCTGTCCTTCGCCGGCCCGGTGAGCGCGGCCGCTTCGCCGGCTTCGCCCGACATGGCCGGGCCCGCCTCCGCCCTGCCCACGGGTCGCACCTGCCGGCCCCCCAGCCCGGCTGCCGACTTGAGCGGCTCACGTCCCGCGTTCGGGACCGTGCGGGTCCCATCGGTGGCGCCGGCAGCGGGTTGCGTCTGGTCCGCCCCCGAACGTACGGCCGTGTCGGCCAGGTTGGCCCGGGTGCCGATGTCCTTCGCCGAGGCGCCGGCGTCCACCGTGCCGCGGGCGCCCTGCTCCCCGGCGGCGGACTTGGGAGCCGCGCTTCCCGCCGTCTCCGGCACTCCCGTACGGCCGCCGCCCTCGATCCGCCCGACCGACGCCTCGCGCACCGGACTGGCCGGATGGACGACCTCGGGCTTCGCCGACGGAACGGACCGCACCGGGGACACCGTCTCCCCGGCCGCCGCGTTGCGGGCCGCTGTGCCCGGCGTGGCGGCGCGGCCGTCGCCGACGGTCCGCTGCGCGTCCTGCGCCTGCTGCACCCCGGTGTCGGCCGCCTTCCCCACGCCGGGCACGGCGCTGCCGCCCGTGTCCTGCGCCCTGCCGCCGGTGGCGGTGCCCGAAGCCGGGCTCGGCGTCTGCGGGGCGGCGTCGTGCGCGGTCCCGGTGGCCGGCTGGGCGTCCAGGTTCGTCCGCACCACGCGCTCGGCGCCGGAGGCGCCCACCGACTCCTGGCTGCCCGTCGACTGCCCGACCGTCGAGGCGTCCACGGTGTTCTGGGCCGCCTGGGCGGTCCTGGCCACGCCGCTGAGGCCGGAGCCGACGTCGTGCAGGACGCTCTGGCCCGTGGAGCCGTCCGCCACGCCGCTCGTGACCCCGCTCGAATTCGCGCTCGTACTCCCGCCCGTGGTCGCCCCGGCCGTCCCGGTCCTCTGCGCGGGCTGCGCGGGCTGGGTGACGCCGTCGGAGACGGTCCTGACCGCCGAGGAGCCGCCGGGCGAGGTGCCGGCGTCCACCGGGGTCACCTTGTCCGGCACGACCGTCCCGCCGCCGGCGCTCGGGCCGTCGGCCGCGCCGGTCGTCGTCACCTTGACCGGTGTCGGCGCCGGTGCCGTGGCCGTCGACGTACGCACCGTGGAACCCGCGAGCGACCGGGGCACGGCGGAGTTGACCTCGATGACGTCCGAGGACAGCGTGAGGCCGGATTTGGTGAGCCCCTTGGACGAGTCGGCGATGGTCCCGCTGACGGAGGTGACGGACGACGACAGCGTCAGCCCCGAACCGCTCCCGGTGCCCGTCGCCGTGTTGCCCACCGAGGTCCCCGGGGCGGAGGTGCCGACGGTCACGTCTCCGACGTTCACATCGGCCTTGCCGACGGTCAGCTTGTCCTTGGCCACGTTGACCAGGCCCTTGGCGGCGGAGGCCACGGCGATGCCCACCCCGCCCCACAGCACCATGTCCGCGATGAAGCCGGGGATCTGCTCGGCGGACGTGGGGACGGGGATGATCTGCTGGGCGGTCGTGGTCAGGCCGGCGGCGGCGTTGCCCGCCGCCACCGAGGCCGCGTTGATGCCGACGAGCTCGATGCCGAAACGGGCGACGTTCCCCGTGATGCCTGCCATCGTCACCGCCCAGTCGGGCAGGGTCTCGACGATCGCGGTGACGGCGGTGTCGACGAATCTGGCGGCGTTAGCCGCCATGCTGCTGATCGCGGTCACGGCCTCGGCGACCATTTCGGAGACCCGGCCGAGCAGGCCGACCACAGCCCCAAGCAGCCCCAGAAGTTCCGGTGCCACGAACAGCAGCGCACCCAGGAACACGCCGACAAGACCGGCGATCAGCTCCGACAGTGCCTGCTTCGCGAGCGTTTCTTCCTGCTCGGTGCGGAGCATGGCGTAATAGTTGATCATTTCGCCGGTGTCCCAGAACTCCTCGATGATGTTCATCACCGTTTCGCGCTGGTCGGCGAAAGCCTGAGTCATGTACCTCTCGGCATCGCCCCGCCACGCTCCCAAGTTCAGGTTGAACTCCGCGTCGGTCAGGGCGGCGGCCTGCTCGTCGAGGAAGTCACCGAAGTCGATGAGGGCGTTACCGATTTCGTAAACGGGACTGGGGTCCCAGTTCTTGTCGGTGAAGCTGAGCGTGTCGTCGGACATGATCGGGGGCTACCTCAGAATCCGGTTTCGTTGACCGCGGTGGTGTGGTAGTTCTCGTACGGCGTACCGCTCGCCTGGTCCACTGTGTCGGTCTGCGGACCGGGGGGATTCGCGGCTTGCCATTCCGGACTGTTGGCCTGCAGCAGCTGCGTGTGGAACTGCTGGAACATCGCCTTGACGGCACCCTCGCAGTTGGCGTAGTTCTCCGCGGCTTTGGCGACGCCTCCGGTCAGGACGTTGATGACGCCCAGGGCCGGATCGGCCTCCGAGCCGTAGAGCTGTAGCGTCACCGCCGTCCAGCGCGCGTTGAAGTCGTCGGCGACTTCCGCGGCGTCGCCGGTCCAGGAAAGCCGCAGCCCGCTCAGCGAGTTCATGATGTCGCCGAGCGCGTAGCTGATGTTCTCGGCTGCCGTGCTCACCTGCTCACAGGCGGAATTGAGGGCGTTCGGATCCACCGAGATCGTGACGGCATTGTAGTCGCGGGGAATGTCGGACATGGTCTGCCGCCTCCTCAGGAGCCCTGTGAATTGGAGATGTTGGCGTTCTCGGCGGAGATGTAGTTCTCCTTGCTGGTCATCATGCGCCCGATCATGTCGATGAGGAGATCATGGAGATCTCTCATGGTCTTGTTGACCTCCGTGGCAACGTCACTGAAAGAAGTGCCGGCGGGGCCCTTCCAGGCGTCTTCGATGACCTGGTACTGACTCTGGATGGTGTTGACGTTGTCCTCGATCACCCGGGCCCGGTTCCGGACCAGGGTGATGGCGTCCCCGAGTTGGCCGATGTCGACGGCCCAGGCCGCGGGGGTCATCACCGTCTGGCCGTTGTCGAGCAGAAAGGAGCCGTCGCTCTGCTGGGTGGCGCCTTCGATTCCGTTGTCGGTGACGAGGTGGTACGAGCCGTCGGACGCGGTGAACATGCCGGTCTGGGTGTCGAGCGTGCCGGTGAGCACGGTGCCGTCCGCCAGGACGACGGTCGTCCCGTCGGAGGAGTAGAAATCGCCGCCCGACATGTAGCCGTAGAGAACCGTGCCGTCGGGCAGGGTCCTGGTCACTCCGTCCTTGAGGAAACTGCCGTCCGGAGTGCTGATGCCGTGCTCGACCTCACCGCCCGCCGAGACGTACACCGTCCCGTCCTGGGAGATCCAGCCGCCGTCCTGGGTGGCGCTTCCCAGCAACGTCTGCCCGCCGACGGTCTCCGAGGTGAGGAACTGCCCGTCGGCCGTGGTCTGCCCGTTCAGGACGGTGCCGTCGGGCCGGATCTCGACGGTGCCGTCCGCCGACACCCAGGTTCCGTCGCTCAGCACGCTTCCGTACACCTGCTGACCGTTGACGGTCCGCACCTGGCCGTTCGGCAGGAACGAACCGTCCGGCGCGGTCAGGCCGTACTCGACCTCACCCGCCGGGGAGACGTACACGGTCCCGTCCTGGGAGATCCAGCCGCCGTCCTGGGTGGTGCTTCCCAGCAACGTCTGCCCGCCGACGGTCCGCGAGGTGAGTGCGGCGCTGTCGTCAGACGCCGGGTCCTCGGATTCGGCGACCGTGGTCGTGCCGTCGTCCGCGACCGTGGCTGTGCCGTCGTCCGTGACCGTGGCTGTGCCGTCGTCCGTGACCGTGGTCGTGGTCGTGGTCGTGCCGTCGTCCGCGACCGTCGTCGAGCCGTCCACGCTCGAGGCGTCGCCGTCCGCCACGAACGATCCGTCCGACGAGGTCTGCCCGTACTCGACCTCACCGTCCGCCGAGACGTATACGGTCCCGTCCTCGGAGATCCACCCGCCGTCCTGGGTGTCCGAGCCCAGCAGATTCCGACCGTCGACGGTGCGCTCGGTCAGGAACTGCCCATCGGACGTCGTCTGCCCGTGCTCGACCACACCATCGGCACTGACCAGCGTCGTCCCGTCCTCGGACAGAAACGAACCGTCATCCAACTGTGTCCCATAAACGGTCTGACCGTCGACCTGCTGAACTTCACCGTTCACCAGAAACGCACCAGCAGGCGCCGTCAGACCGTGCTCAACCCCGCCATCGCTGGAGACGTAGACCGTCCCGTCCTGCGAAAGCCACCCACCGTCCTGAGTGTCCGAACCCCACAACGTCCGACCATCAACAGTGCGCTCGGTCAGGAACTGCCCATCGGACGTCGTCTGACCATGCTCGACCACACCATCAGCACTGACCAGCGTCGATCCGTCCGCAGACAGAAACGACCCATCACCCAAACGCGTCCCATAAACCGACTGACCATCGACCTGCAGAACCTCACCGTCTGCCAGAAACGCACCATCAGGCGCCGTCAGACCGTGCTCAACCGTTCCGTCACCGGAAACATAAACCGTCCCGTCCTGAGAGATCCAGCCGCCGTCCTGAGTGTCGGAGCCCAGCAAATCCTGGCCGTCAACGGTGCGTTCGGTGAGAAGCCCGTCCGGCGCGGTCTGCACAAAATCCGCGTTGCCGGCATCCGTCGGGGTCGTCGTCGCGCCCGCTGCCGGTGACGCCGAGTCGGACGTGGCCGACTGGAGCCCGCCCTCATGCGTGGCGGACGCCGGCTCCGACTGCGAAGTCCCGTATTCGGTGCGCGTGTTGCCGTGAGCCCACACCGTCTGGTCGACGTCCACGTGATCCGCCGGAGTGTGGCCTTCGTGGCCGCTGGGGCCTTCGTGGCCGACCACCTCGGTCTCACTGGTCGCCCGGGTGAAGAACGGCCTGTCCAGCTGAATCATCGGTCCGCCGTCGGGCGATCGACCGGCCGTATCGGGAGTGATGGGAGAGACGCCCTGGCCGTCGACCACTGGTTCCGCCAGAGCAACCGGCGTCGGCCCGTCGTCGTGGCCGGCCGACGCCGTCGCGGGGTCGAACAGCTCCCGGTCGAGGGGAATCAGCGCCTCGCCGTCGGTGTGCGCGTTCGTCATCCCGCCCCGTCTCCTCTTCCCGCCGGCGACTTCTTATTTCTCCGCACGTTAAGGGTCGTTGGGTGGCGAGGGATTTCGTAGATCCTTGTTCCTGACGAGGGGGACGTCCTGGAATGGGGACGTCGAGCCGCGCTCGTCGTCCCGGCACCATGGATAGGTCAATCAGAAGGCCGATGACCGAAGAAAGCGGGGTGTCCCATGGGCGACAGCGATGTGAGCCCGCACGCATCGGAATACCAGAGTGACCCCTGGGTACCGAACGTCGACCCGGACGCGAGCGATCACGAGGACCAGGAAGACGCGGCCGAAACCTACTCGGAGATCTACGGCGTCACGCCGACCTCCGACCCGACCGACGACTCGGACGACGAGGAACCGCCGGACGAGATGGTGACCATGCCGACGCTGAGCATGGCCTACACCACTGCCCCCGACCTGGTGCCCACCGAGCCCGGAGGCGGTTCGGGCAGCACCGCCATGCCCACCCTTCCGGACAGCAACGCCTTCTCGATCGACCTCGGCGCGCTGAGGACGACGGAGCAGACGTTTCTCGGCGTCGTGGCGAATGTGACGAGCGCGTACGAGACGCTGCGGGCCAAGGTGCAGGGCGCCATCGACGATCCCACCCTGTTCGGGCAGGACAACGGTCACTGGGAGAACTGGGGCCGGGCCGGCCTGCACTGGGTCGAGGACGAACTCGCCGAGAGCGGCGTCCAGTTCGCTGAGGCGATCAACCCGCAGCTGACGAAGGTCATGCAGGACGGCGCGGGCGGCATCGAGTTGATGGGCACCTTCACAGCGTTGCTGAACAACGCCGGCCAGACCTACGCCCAGGCCGATTCGAAGTCGTCCATGCCGGACGTGGGCCCCAGGGCCCAGGCGATGGTCATGGAGCCGGACCCGCAATCACCCTCGGCGGTGTAGCGCGCGAAGACAACGACGGCGCCCGTCCGGTTTCCGGACGGGCGCCGTCCCGCATGCCCAGCACCCCGGCAGCCGCTCACCCCGTGATCAGCGGCGGCAGATCGCCCGGCAGCAGCGTCACCAGGTCGTCCGTGGTCGGATCCACCAGCTCGACGACCCGCTGCGCGTGCCGCTCCGTCATCCGCTGGAAGATCTGCCGGGCCGTGCGCCCGTTGCCGAAGCGGTCGTCGCGTACGAGCGCGCCGAAGTAGCGCAGCAGGGCCTCGCGGGTGTCCTGCGGCAACTCGTACTCGTGCTTGGCGGCGTGGAACTCGACGATGCGGCCCAGCTCCTCGCCGCCGTAGTCGGCGAACATCAGGGTGCGGGTGAAGCGCGAGGCCAGGCCCGGGTTGATGTCGACGAAGCGCTCCATCTCGTCGGGATAGCCCGCCACGATGACGACGACGTTGTCGCGGTGGTCCTCCATGAGTTTGACCAGGGTGGCGATGGCCTCGCGGCCGTAGTCGTTGCCCTGGCCGGCAGGTGTGAGGGCGTACGCCTCGTCGATGAAAAGGACGCCGCCGAGCGCGCGTTTGAAGACGGCGGTGGTCTTGGGCGCGGTGTGCCCGACGTACTCGCCGACCAGGGAGCCGCGATCGGCCTCGACCAGGTGTCCCCGGGAGAGCAGGCCCAGGGCGGCCAGGATGCGTCCGTACAGGCGCGCCACCGTGGTCTTTCCTGTGCCGGGGTTCCCGGCGAAGACCAGGTGGCGGCTGAGCGGCGGGGCGGCCAGCCCGGCCTCCGTGCGCTGCCGGACCAGCTGCATGACCTTGACCATGGTGCTGACGTCCTGTTTGACGCTCTCCAGGCCGATCAGGCCGTCGAGTTCGGCGAGCACCTCGGACAGGCTCTCGGCACGGGTCTGCCGGGTTCCCGTGCTCTTCGCGGCCGGCGCCGCGGTGGCGCTCCGCGGGCCCGGCGCCACCGCGAGCGCGCTGCCGCCGGCCGCCTCCGGAAGGGGCTCGGCGCCGAGTCCCTCCTCCGGGATGCTGCTGATCTTGACGTCGTCGACGCGGCAGCCCTCGATGGTCGGTGAGGCTCCGTCGGCGAGTTTGAGGTCCTCGTCGGTGTCGTGGATACGGCAGCCGCGCAGCAGGGGGGTCGCCGCGCTGCCGACGTAGACGGCGGGGAATCCGGTGGCGCTGATGTCGCAGTCCTGGAAGCGGCCCGCGGCGTTGTCCGCGATGTAGAGGCCGTTCTTCGCGGTACCGGTGACGGTGGTGCCGCGTACCCGGGGTGCGGCTTTCGCCTGGACAACGAGGCCGGTGCCCTTGGTGTCGGTGATGGAGCAGTCGGTGAGCCAGGCGCCTGCGCCCTCCCGGACGAAGACCCCGGCCGCGCCGGTGCCGGTGACGCGGGTGTCGACGATGAGCGCGGCGGTGCCGGCGCCGATGTCGATGCCGACGCCGGAGCAGGAGCTGATGGAGCAGTCGTCGACGAGTGGGCGGTGCTCGGTGCGCAGGCCGATGCCGGTGGCGGCCTTGGTGATCCGGCAGCCGCGGGCGGACAGATCGCCGCCGTCCACCTCGATGCCGCACAGCTCGGTGTCGTCGATCTTGGTGTCGGCGAGGGTCAGCATGGCCTGGTCCACACTGCGCAGCCCGTGCTCCGGGGTGCCCTGGACCCGGCTGTCGCGGACCGTCACCCGGCTGCCGTCTCCGGCGTGGACACCGGTGTAGGCGGAGGCGGTGACGGCGCAGTCGACGAGGGTGAGGTGCGCGGTGCCGGAGGCGTAGACGCCGTTGGCGCCGGAGCGGGTGAAGGCTCCACCGCGCACGTCCACTTGTGCCTCGCCGCCGGCCGCGAGCCCGGAGCCGGCCGTGTCGGTGGTGGTGGTGTCGTGCAGGCGCAACCGGCCGGAGCCGGTGGCGACGACACCGGCGGCGCGTACGTCGCTGACCCGGCAGTCGATCAGCGAGGCGACGGCCCGGCCGGTCACGTGCACCCCGTCCCGGCCGGTGCGGGCGATCTCGCAGTCGCGCAGGGCGACCCCGAACTCGCCTCCGGAGGAAGGCGCTTCACCCGAGGCGTCGTCGTCGGGGGCGGCGTCGGCCCCGGCGTCCCCGGTGATCACGACGCCGCCCGCCTCGCTGTCCCCGATCCGGCAGGTGCGCAGTACGGGACGGGCGCTGTCGTCCACGGCGACGGCCGCCGCGCCGGTGTGGGTCACGGCGCACAGTTCGAGGGCGGCACGCGCGGAGCCGGTGATGCGGATGCCGTGACCGCCGGTACGGGTCACCGAGACCCGGGTCAGCGTGGGGGCGGCCCCGTGGTCCACCAGGACGCCCACGGCGTCCACGTCGCTGATCCCGGTGTTCTCGACCACGGCCCGGCTGTCCCCGCCGAGGTAGAGGCCGACATCACCGGTGTGGTGGAGCTCGCAGTCCCGGAAGACGGGTGCGGCGGTGCCGGTGACCTGGGCGGAGCCGCCGGTGATCTCGCAGCCGGAGACCTCCACCGCACCCGCGGTGACCAGCACGGCCGGTTCCTTGCCCCGTCCTTCGATCACCAGCCCGCGCACCCTTCCGCCGGGGCTCTGCACGGTGAGTGCCGGGCCGTGGGCGCCGGCGACGATCCGCACCGTGCCGCGGCCCTTCTCGGCGGCGAGGGTGATGTCGCGGTCCAGGACGACGCTCTCGGTGTAGGTGCCGGGCTGGACCGAGATCACGGCCCCCGCCTGGGCCTCGCGGACGGCCGCGACGATGGTCTTGAACGTGCCCCAGCCGCGCGGGGCGACGCGCAGGCCGGCCGTCATGTCGAGGTGCAGGTGAGGCGCAGCTGCGCGGCGGCGACGTGGACGCCCTCGGCCGTGTCTGCGCTCTCGGTCCCGGCGTCGACGAGCTTGACCGAGACCCGGCCGGTCCGCACGGTGAACGAAGGGGAGTTGAACCAGTGGCCCTGCTTGGACCTGCCGACCTGGTCGACCAGGAAGCCGCCCAGCGCCTTCTGCTGCTTCTCCGGGGCGGTACCGAACGCGTAGTCGTCGTCGTAGTAGTAGAAGTAGGCGGGCGAGCCGCCCACGTGCGCGCGTGAGGAGTCGGCGGGCACGTAGCTGGAGACCCGGCAGGACGCGACTGTGAATTTGGAGCTGAAGTCGTACTTCCACAGCGCGTAGCGGGTGGCGTCATAGGCGTCGGCCTTGCCGGAGACCGGCATGGAGATGTATCCGCCGGTGCACGCCTCGCCCGTGTAACCGCCGCTGTCCGCCTCGGACCAGCCGGCGGTGCCGTCCGCGTCGGCGCCGGTGGAGTAGCCGTACACGGCGAAGCTGGTCGAACCGTCGCTGCTCGCGGCGCAGTCGGGACCCGCGATGGCCTTCCAGACCTGTCCGGCGCTCTGCCCGCCGGCCTGGTACGGCGTCGCGTCCGGACTCGGGGCGATCGGCCCGACCTCACTCGGCAGCGCGAAGGCGGGTCCGCCCAGTGCCCCGTACACCAGCGCCCCGAGGGCGACGGCCAGGACCGCGGAGACGCTCACCACGAGCATGCGCTTGCCGGTCCGGCCTCGTGGGTCCTCCGGCCGTACGGATTCGGCGAACGCGGAGGAGAACCCGCGCCAGTCCTCGTCAATCATGCGAGAAAGCACCCCTCATTATCGTTGTGTGTCCTGGAAATCCCGGGAATAGGGACAGGACGCGAACCCGCTTTGCGATGCGCCTGCGGGCAACTCGGGCCGTAGCGCCCCTGACTTGAGTTACGTAAGGCGTCACGGGCCGGTTCACGTGATTTCTTTCACCCGGGCCGGGGCGGCGAAAGGACGTGAAACGGCGACTACTTTTCTCGTACAGGAACTCACCGGACCTGAGAATGGTAGGAGCATCATGTCCACCCAGACCTCCCGGATCGCCGTCGTCGAGCAGCACAGCCTGGTGCGCCTGGGTCTGGAGACCCTGCTCTCCGGCAGCACCCTGCTGACCGTGGTCGCGCTGGCCGCGGATCCCTCGGAACTGCCGAGCCCGGCCGCACAGCGCCTCGATGTCATCGTCTACGGCGCTCCGCCGGTGACCGGCCCGTCCTTCGCCAAGACCGTGGACGCGCTGGCCCTGAGCGGCCGGGTGCTGGTGGTCGCGGACTTCGCGGGCTGGCAGCCGGTGACCGAGGCGCTGCGCGCGGGAGCCTTCGGCTGCGTCAGCAAGCAGGCGGACGAGGAGGAGTTGCTGCGTGCAGTCGAGACGGTCGCGCTGGGCGGCCTCCACATCGCGCCCGGTCTCGCGACCCGGCTGCACAGCGAGCTGCGGCAGCCCGCGTCCACCCCCGCGCCGGCGCTCGCGCACCGGGAGCGGGAGGCGCTGCGCCTGTTGGCCACGGGGTTGACGCATGGTCAGATCGCCCGGCGGATGGGCCTGACGGAGGCCACGGTCAGCACGTATGTCAAGCGGATCAGGAACAAGCTCAACGTCCGCAACAAGGCCGACCTCACCCGGAAGGCCATCGAGCTCGGGCTGCTCCAGGACGAGGAGTTCCGGGGCAACGCCGCGCTCGCCTCCGGCTATTCGCCCGCCGCCTGACATCGCGCTGCCCCCTTCCCGCCCCTTCACGTCCCGTCCCGGGACACCGCCGGCTGGCGGGCTGCCCCGCGCCGTCAGATATGGCGGCCCAGGCCGACGATCGCGCCGAACGCGCCGAAGGTGGCGACCGCCAGGGCGACACTGCTTCCGGCGAGCACCGAGCCGAATCCGGTCAGCCACCGGGGCCGCGCCATCTCCGGCAGCCCCGGGCGGCGCATCATGCGCCGGAATCCGTAGACCAGGAGCGTGGCCGCGATCAGGGAGCTGCATGTGGGTGCCACCCAGCTCCCCCAGCCGAAGTGCCCTGGACCGGTGATCAGCAGCGTGAAGAGACCCGCCACGCCGGCCAGCACCAGAGGCACCACCTCGACGACCAGCCGGGCCGCCCCGGCGCGCAGCAGGACCGCGAGGCCCAGCAGCCCGGCCGCGACGTTGGCGTACAGGGACGTGGACGCGGCCATCGTCACCAGCCCCCCGGCGAGCGCCAGGGACAGGATTCCGCTCCATGTCGCCAGCAGGACGGTGGCGGCCCGCACTGCGTGTGCCACCTCGTCGTCGCGCGGCTCCTCCTGCACGCGCATGCTGACCCGTCGCCAGGTGTAGGACACGGTGCCGCTGACGGTCATCGGCACGATGGTCAGCAGTCCGAACGCGACCACCGCGACGACGGAGGCCGTCTGAGTGGCGCTTGCCCGCAGCGACGCGAGACCCACGCAGAGCACCGCAGCGGTCGCGGCCGTGAACAGTGTCGCCGAGGTGGTCACCGCCGGCGCGGCCACGGCGGCCAGGAAGGCGCCGAGCAGCGCGCCCGCGGCGAGGGCGGCCACCGCGAGCCCGGTCTCGGTCATGACGCCTTCCAGGCCGAGCCTTTCGGCGCCGAAGCCGGGGACGACGGACCAGGCGCACAGGGCCAGCGAGGGCACCGCGCACAGGGCCATCGTCATCCGCAGCGCGGGCGGGACGGACCAGTGGCGCTCCGTCGCGACCCACGCGAGAACGGGCAGGGCGAACCCGGCGGCCAGCGAGAGGTCGACGAGGGCGCCCGTGCCGCCCTGGTGCCGTGCGGCGAGTACGAGCAGGGTGGTGACGAGCCAGCCCAGGGCGAGCGCCGTCAGGGTGTACGTCCGGGAGCGGCCGTCCCATCTGCGGTCGAAGACGCCTTTGGAGACCTCGGCGACCCGCTCGGCGACATCGTGCACCACCGGGTCTTCCAGCTCGTCGGCGACGACATCGCGCAGGTAGAGGACCTGCCCGTCGGTGATACCCAGCTCCGAGAGGGACCATTCCGGGGCGAAGGCACTCCCGGTCGCCGCGCCCAGGGTCCAGGCCGCCGGCATGATGTCGGACTCGTCCTGGTCGCACAGACGCGCCAGGGTGTCGGCATAGCTCACGATCGGAGCGCCGGCGGGGACCGCGAGATCCACCTTCCGGCGTTCTCCGATGACGGTGATACGGCAGTGCTCATCCACGGTGACGATTCCTCAGGGTGTTCCGCCTCGGGAGGCGACGGTGGTCAGGAGTGCTGCCAGGTGCGGGCGTTGGCCCACTCCGCCTCGGAGTAGTTGTTCCAGTTGACGTGCATGGCGTTGGCGATCTCGCCGAGCACGCCGCCCGGGCCGAAGAGACCGTTCGCGGCGTAGTTCCACTCCGCTTCCAGTCCCTCGAAGTACTGCTGTGCGGCGCCGTTCCAGTCCCCTCCCGCCAGGACCGGCTGGAGCTTGGTGATAAGGGCGTGCAACTCGTCCGCGATGGTCTGGGAGACGTTGTTGATGTGCGTGCCCGCGCCGGCGAGTTCCTCCTTGACCATGAGGTTCGCGCCGTCGACATTTCCTGCCATGATCGCTCCTTGATCTGCTGGTGGCCGTGCCGGGGACCGGTGGTGTCACCGGGGGGTCAGTCGAGCTTCGCGCCCGACAGCGTGCTCTCGATGTTGTTGATCGAGGTGATGTTCTGCTGCTCGGTGTCGGTGTAGTTGACGTAGTTGCCGCGCAGGCCGCTGGCGATGTCGGTCAGCGCGTCGTTGAGCATGCGCGAGTAGATGTCGTACTCCTGCATCAGGGCCTGGAAGGTGTTCTGGGCGATGCCCTGCCACCAGCCCTCCATGTTGACCACGTAGGTCTTGAGATCGGCCAACTGGCCCTGGATCTCGGCAGCCGTGCTGTCGCACGACGTCGCGGCCTGCGACACCTGCTCCGGTGTCACCTTGAAATCGGTCACCGTACTGCTCCTTTCCGGGCGGCGTGATACCGGCTCAGCAAGCGTCGCAGCGGCCGGCGGGGGCGCACAGATCCCTCTTCCGGTGTCCTTCTTCGCGGCTGTGCCCGTAGCCCACGGCGCGACAAAGGGGCCCCGATCGCGGGGCTCGCGCTGTGAAGCGCCAGGACTGGGACAGGTCAGGGCTCATCGACATGACGCACCGTCAGGCATGAAAGGCGCCTCACGCTGCGGCCGGACCGGGGTCCCACGAAACGGGGACACCCGGGTGACCGTCACGAGGTCAGGGGCCGTCCCCCACAGGGCCGGCGCAGCGCTCCGGCCAACCGCCGGTGCCGGGCGGGGCGGTGCGGCCCCTGAGCACCTCGTCCAGCTCGGCGAGCGCGGCCCGGTCGGCGTCGCCCCATTCGGCCTGCGCGTCCTTGCCAGCGGTGGACGCCGGTGTGCCGCCCGAGGCGGGCAGCTCGCGCAGCAGGACGACCGGGGACGGGCCGCTTCGCCGGACGTCGAGGATCATGAAGGGCGTGCCGGGGGCGAACAGCACTTCGTCCTCACCCAATTGGCCGGGGTCGTCGAAGAGCCGCCGGGCCAGGCGCCCGGTCACCGACCAGATGGCGTAGCGGGGACCGCGCGGCCACCCCGCCGATCCGCCGACGACGGGAACGCCGCTCAGCGGGGCGCCGTCCCTGAGTACCGTGCCGGGCCGCAGCGGGTCGGTCTCCGGGTCCTCCTCGCGCGGCAGCGCCGAGCCCGCGCCGCGCAGGACCGCCCCCCGGTGCGTCGGCAGCCGGCGCAGCGCCGACACCAGGCAGGCGGCGAACGGGAGGAGCCGGTCATCGCGGCCGTAGCAGGCCCCGGCCAGCGCACGGTGGTCGAGAAGGCCGCCGGCGCCGTCGAGATGGAGCCTGAGCGCGGTCAGGTCCGCCTCGGCGGCCTCCCGTTCCTCGTCGGCGGACGCGGGCAGGCGGGTGAGCGCACGGGCGACGGCAGGCGCGTGACGCTCCCACTCCGGGCCCGCGAGCAGCCGCAGCGCGGCGCGCTCCGCCGCGCTGCTGCGGTGGCCGGAGCGGAGCGGGGAGCGGACGGACGCCTGCCTCGCAGGCTCCGGACCGTCCGGGCGGGTCGCGGCGGGGGAGGGCGTCTGCCCCTCCTGGGGACCGGCCGCAGGCGCGGGGCGCCGGCTGCTCAAGTGCTCCCAGGCCACGTCGAGATCCGGCCCGGCCGGCGGGTCGGGGACCAGCGGCTCCCGGGGCGCCGCGATCTCCTCCCGCCCCTGCACGAGGTGCTCCCACACGGCGGCAAGATCGGGCGCGGCGGCGGGGTCTGCCGTGGTGCGCGGCCCGGGCGACACGCCGGGCGCGGGCACAGTGCCCGCGGAATGCGCGTACGGGACGACCTCCCGCCCGGGCGGAGCCACCTGCGACGCCGCCACAGCGGGCACGACCGACGGCACAGTCTCACCACGCAGTACGGGCCCGGCCGGCGCGGTCCCGGGGACAGCCGTACCCCGAACCGGCGCCAGTGGCGGAGCCTTCGGCAGGGGCGCGACGGGCCCGGCGAGCCCGGCGGGCACATCCCGCGGAGCAGGAGCACCGGCCGGAGGGCCCTCGGGCAGCGCACCGCGTCCGGAGGTGGTCGGGGGGAACACGCGCAAGCCGTGGCGGGCCTCCAGGTCGTGGAGCACGCGAACGCCGTCCGGGGAGGGCCCGTGGACCAGGAGGGCCGCGTTCGCGCACAACTGGCGCGGCAGCGAGCCGAGGAGGCGGTCCAGCACGGGCCACACCGACTCGTCGACCGGCTCCCCCGGGACTCCGGCCTCGATGACCGGTCCTTCCGGGGCCACCGCGAGCCCCGGCCCGGGGCGGACCGCACCGTACACGCCGACCCACAGACCCGCCCGCGTCACCGTCACCTGCCAGCGGTCGGAGAGCCGGACCGCGCCGTCCCAGGTGGGGGCCGAGCCGGGCAGCGGCGACGCGCAGCCCAGGAGCGTGGGGGCGGGTTCCTCGGTGCCGCGGGAGGTGGTCAGGACCGGGTGACACAGGGCGGCGTCCACGAACGGCAGCCAGCCCGGGGCGCCGTGCGCCCCGATCACCACGGAACGGGTGTCCCGGGCGCCCCCGGACGGGCCGCCGGTGAGCAACGGCAGTCCCGTGGCCACCTCCACCGCGCCGCCGAGCCGGCCGGCCACCTGCCGGCCGAGCGGCAGCAGATCCTGGGGACCGCCGGGCACCAGCCGCACGCTGTCGCGCACCTGACCCGGGAGCGCGGACAGCAGGCCGGCGACGTCGGCCGCCAGCGCCTCGCTGCCCGGTACGCCGCCCACCACGACGGTGAGCCGTTGGGGGTCCACCGGAACGGCGTGGTACAGATCCCCCGGCGCGGTCCCGGCCGCCCCCGCGGGCCGCAGGAACAGGCCCGCGGGGATGTGCTCGACCACGTACCCGCCGGGCGTGCGCCCGGGTACCGCGTCGAGCGCGGTCGCCCATACGGGCCTGGGGAAACGCGCGCCGAGCGCCACCGGCGGCGCGCCCGGGGCGAAGCCCCGCCATCCACCGCGCCGGTCGGGGCCGACGGGGGCGTACAGCGAGCCTCCGGCCACCACCAGGACGGCCGCAACGGGGGCCTCCACCGTGACGCCCCAGGCGTCGGCTATGTGCCGGGCCAGTGCCGGCCGGTCCGGACGGTCCTCGCCCGCGCCGTCCATGACCAGCCGCACCGCGGTGCGGCCGGACGCGCGGAGGGAATCGAGCAGTCCGCTCAGGCGCGGCCAGAAGTCCGGCTCGGCCCCCGCCCGTGGATTGGAGACCAGCGTGACCGTCCGGTCGCGCGCCGACCGCAGAACGGAGACGAGGTCGCCGATGTCCCCCGCCAGCGTGTGATCCGCGGCGGAGCGGAGCAGCACCAGGCAGTCGTACTCCTCGATCCGCAGCGCCCCGTCATCCGCGTCGGCCCTGCTGGTACTCGGCTGTGCCATCCCCGCTCGCTTTCGGGTCGATGTCAAGGTGCGGCAGGAGCCCCGGCGTCGCTCCGCCCGCCGGCACCCGAGGCGACGCGGCGCATGCGGCGCATGCGGCGCGGACGCCGGCGGCCCTCGGGGCGGAGGAGACGGCAGATGCGCCCGTCACGGCGCAGCGGCCGCGACGTGGCGCCGTTCCAGGACCCGGCCGGCGTACCGGGGGCCCGGCGGGACTCGTGTGCGCCCGCACCGGTCGAGGACACGTTCATTCAAGCCCACCGGCCGATGGCCGGGCCATGTCCCCGAACCGGCGCTCCACGGCGTCCCTCATCAGTGACGCCCCGCCACAGCCGAGCGCGATGTGGGGGCCGCGGCCGCGACGGCCGGGCCGACGACCGACGGTTCCGGGGTGAGGACGCCGGTGATCTTCGACGGCCTGGGCCGCGCCGCGGGGACGAGCTCCCGCGGCGCGGCAGGCCGCGGCTCCCGCGCCGGGGCGGTGGCGGCCGCGAGGATCCGGGGCCCGGGGGCAGCCGGGTTCGTCACCGGGGACGCCACCGGGATCGGCACCACGGACTGCGTGTCCGACACGGCCGGAATCGCGTGCGCGGCGTCGAGCTGGTCCCGGTAGCGTTCGGCGGCCCGCAGCCAACTCCCGTTCGGGCCCGGCACCTTCTCCCGCAGTGCGATGATCGACGGCGCGATGCGCAGCGCGAGCGCGATGTCGCCGACGTCCCGCCAGCAGACGTCCGCGTTGGCGGCCGCCTGCTCGGCGTCGAGGTTGTCCATGCCCCCGGTCACCAACAGGCTGAACGCCACGCGCCGGTAGAGATCGGCCGCGAGGGCGCTGCGCCCGGCCAGACGCATCACGTGCGCCCTGATCTGACGGATCTGCAGCGTCGCGGGGTGCTCGGGGCCGTGGTCGACGAACGCCTGGCGTTCAAGGGACGTGGCGAGGACCGTGGCGTCGTCGTACTGGCCCGCACCGGCTGCCCCCACGATGCGGCTGATCCGCTCACGGTAGGCGGAGAACTCGTCCCGCGCGGGGGCTTCCCCGCCGGGCACGGCGGCCGGCAGCTCCGACACCACCTCGGGCAGCGCCTCCGGGTCGGCACCGGCGGTCGGCGGCCACAGCATCCGGATCTCGTGCTGCACGGCCAGCCTCCGCAGCATATGGCTCTCCCCGGCCGAGCGCCCCGGTGCGTGCAGTACGGCGCACTCGCGCGCCTCGGGGTCGAGGTAGTCGAGCACGTGGGAGAGGGCGGCATAGCAGGACTCGTCGAGCGGCTGGTCCGACGGGCCGATCTCGATGGCGAGTTGATCCGCCCGCACCGGACGCTCGGCGAGCGGCGTGTGCTGTCCGGCGAGTCCCAGAGCGAGCCCCGCCCGTGTCACGGCGACCTGCCACCGCTCCGAGAGGCGGACCACGCCCGCGTCCTGGTCGCCGGCGTCGGGCACCGGGGAGCGCCAACGCAGCAGCCGGGGACCGGCAGTCGCCTCCTCCGCCTCCTCGTCGCCGGACGCGGCGGGACGGCAGACCACGGCTTCGGCGTAGGGCCGCCAGGTCGGGCGGCCCGTGCCGTCGACGAGTACCGGCTCCGGGGCGGCGGCCTCGCCGGACGGCGCCGCGACCGGGGCTGCCGCCAGGGGCGGGCCGGTCAGCAGTTCCACCTCGATGTCCAGCGCGTCGGCGGACTGCTGGACGGCGGGCAGCAGGTCACCCTCGGCGCCGGGCGCCACGCGGACCTGCGAACGCGCCGCCGGCGGCAGCGCGGCGAGCAACGCGGCCAGGTCGTCGGCGGGGATCCGGGCACCGCCGCCGGGGCCCGGGACGCCGACCAGCACCATCGGACGACCGGCGTCGACGGGCACCGCGTAGCACAGTGCGCCGGGGACGGGAGGGGGCGTGCCGGGAGGCTGGAGCAGCACGCCGGCCGGTATGGGCCGGACGGCGAATCCCCCCGCGGTACGTGCGGGCAGCGCCGCGAGGGCGCTCTGCCATCCCGGCGCAGGATGACGCGCCCCCAGCGGCGTCGGCTCCGTACCGGGCTGGAACAACTGCCAGCCGCCGGACGGCTCAGGGGGGCCGGGGACGAAGAGTGATCCACCGGGGACGAGCAGTGCGCCGCCCTCGGGGGCGATCACGCCGAACCCCCAGGCGTCGGCGATCCGCTGGGCCAGCGCGGGCCTGTCCGGAGCACCGCTGCCCGCCCCCGACACCACCAGGCGGACGGTCGTCGTCCCGTTCTCCCGGAGCGTGTCGAATACATCCCCCAGCCGTGTCCACAGCGCGGGCGGCACCGGGCCGTCCACTCCGACGACGACGGTGGCGACGGTCCGGCCCGCCTCCGCGCCGAGCGACCGGGCGAGTTCGGCCACATCGCCGGGGCCGGGAACGGCGTGCTCCGTGGGGCGCAGCAGCGTCAGCCCGTCGTACTCGTCGACGAGGACGGGTCTGTCGGGATCCTCCGATGTGCTGCCGGGCTGCTCGCCCCGGCCCGATGACAAGCGCGTGAAGAGAGTCCCCCAGCGGGACATGAACTGCTCCTTCCGTGACCGCGTGCCCTGGGCAGGACGTACTCCTGCCGGCCGGCCGGCCGCCCTGCCGTCCGAGTGGGTGTCCACCACGGGGGCGGCTGTGCCGGCACGCTTCTGCCCCCGGGTCGGTGGCAAGGGAGTCGGCTCCACCCCACAGAGAGCTACGGATGTCCGGCGGGATCGGTTCGCGGCAGCCGTCGAAGCCGTCCCTGGCCACCCTTCCGGTCATCAGCCGGTGCGGCCACCCCGCGGCGAGGTCGGCCCACCCGACGCGCGCCTTCGACGGTGATGGGGCCCAACGGGCGTTACTTCAGCTGGCGTTGAGCCTCATCCCAGGAAGCTCAACCGCACCTGGCGGCGGGGGTTGTCCCTGTTCGTGTCCACCAGGACCACGGACTGCCAGGTGCCGAGCTCCAGCGAACCGCCGACCACCGGAAGGGTCGCGTGCGGCGGGACGAGGGCGGGCAGCACATGGTCACGGCCGTGGCCGGGACTGCCGTGGCGGTGCCGCCAGCGGTCGTCGGCCGGGAGGAGGTCGTGGAGCACCGCGAGCAGGTCGTCGTCGCTGCCGGAGCCGGTCTCGATGACGGCGACACCGGCGGTCGCATGCGGGACGAAGACGTTGAGCAGGCCGTCACGGCCGCGCGCCACGTCCCGGAGGAAGTGGGCGCAGGCGGCGGTCAGATCGTGGACGGTCTCGGTGCCGCCGGTGGTCACGTCCACAAGGCGGGTGGTGAAAGCGTCGGCCATGCGTCCATGGTGGCGCAGGGGCGGCACGAACGCGCGTCCCGGGGATCGGGGCACCGTTGACGCTCTCCGGGCGCCGTCGCTACGGTCGTCGCCATGATGCGTCCGGTTCTGCTCACCACGCGCGGTCACATCGACCTGCTGCGGGTGGCCTCCGCGGTCTGTCCGTGCGACCGCTGACGCCTCGACGCCTGTTTTCCCGGTTCACCGCGTTTCCCGCGTTTTCCGCGTCCATTGTGCGTGCCGTTTCACACAGCGCCTTTGCGCACGACAGGCTCGGGATCAGGCCGAATCCGTAGCCGGGCGCCGGGTGCCGGCCGCCGGATGCGAGCCGTCGGGTACTCCGCCGAACTCGCCACATGCGGGCCGCTGGAGAAGCCGGGCCGCGAATTCCCTGACGGGAGTACCCGCGGCGAGCGCGGGAACGGTGACCGCGGCGGTGGCCGGGTACGGCCCTCCACGCGGGCGGCCGCACCCTATTGGTCTGGACCACTTCCCCGAACCGGGATAGTGTCCCGTTGCCCGTCCGTGCGCCGAAGGGAACCCACGTGTACGCACCGCACCGCGTCGCCGCCCTCGTCGACGCCTGCCTGCTGCCCGTGCCACGCACCCGGCGCCCACCGGAGTGGCTCCGGCGCGGCCTGGAGCTGGCAGGCGCGGTCACCATCGGCGTCCCCGCGGCGCTGAGCGGCGGGCCCGCCGTGACGGAACTGCTCCGCGACGAGACCGGGCACGGCGCCGTCGTCATCAGCGAGCCGCTGGACACCGCCGAGGTCGTCGAGGGCTGGGGCGTACCGGGCGCCGCCGTACTGGCCTGGCTCTCCGGGGTCGACCTGCTCCAGCTCGGCCCCGGCTGCGACGCGGGCGTCCACGACGCCATCCGCACCGCCGCGGCACGCGCCGTGGCCGACGGGGACCTGCCGCTGTCCCGGCTGGAGGAGGCGGCGGCGCGAGTGGCGCGGCTGCGGCGCGAGACGGCGCCGGGAAGCTTCCCGGCGCCGTCGTAGTTGGTGGAAACGTGAACCACATGGACGTCGCCGGCATCACCGCCGCAGAGGTAGTCGTCATCGGAGCGGGGCAGGCCGGGCTCTCGGGGGCGTACTTCCTGCACCGCTCCGGCATGCGCCCGGACGAGGACTTCGTGGTCCTGGACCACTCCCCCGGTCCGGGCGGCGCCTGGCAGTTCCGCTGGCCGACCCTCACCTACGGCAGGGCGCACGGCGTGCACTCCCTGCCCGGGATGGAACTGGAGGGCGCCGATCCCGAGCGGCCCTCCTCGGAGGTCGTCGCGGAGTACTTCGACCGCTACGAGCGCACCTTCGACCTGCGCGTCCACCGCCCGGTCGACGTCTCGGCGGTGCGCGAGGCGGGAGACGGACGGCTGCTGGTCGAGACCGACGCCGGCACCTGGTCCACCCGCGCCCTGATCAACGCCACCGGCACCTGGGACCGGCCCTTCGTGCCCCACTACCCGGGCCAGGAGACCTTCCGCGGGCGCCAGCTGCACACCGCCGGCTACCGCGGACGCGAGGAGTTCGCCGGCCGGCACGTGGTCGTGGTCGGCGGCGGCACCTCCGCGGTGCAACTGCTGATGGAGCTCCACGAGCCGGGCGGCGCGGCCGCCACGACCTGGGTGACCCGGCGGCCGCCGGTCTACCGCACCGGCCCCTTCGGGGAGGAGCACGGCCGCGCCGCCGTCGCGCTCGTCGAGGAACGGGTCAAGCAGGGCCTGCCGCCGCAGAGCGTCGTCAGCGTCACCGGGCTGCCCATGACGGAGGCCATGCAACGCGCCGAGGAGCGCGGCATCCTCGTACGCCACCCCATGTTCGAGCGTGTCACCCCGGACGGCGTCACCTGGGCCGACGGACACCATGTGCGGGCCGACGCCATCTTGTGGGCCACGGGCTTCCGGGCCGCCCTCGACCACCTGGCGCCCCTGCGGCTGCGCGAGCCGGGCGGCGGCATCCGCCTCCAGGGGCTCACCCAGGCGGCGCTCGACCCCCGCGTCCACCTCATCGGCTACGGCCCCTCCGCCAGCACCATCGGCGCCAACCGCGCGGGCCGCAGCGCCGTCCGGGAGATCCGGGCGTATCTGCGCGCCGGCGCAGCGGCCGAGGTGGCCGTCGCGGGCTGACCCGTGCCGGGTCAGCGCCCGGCGCGCCCCTTGCCCAGCGTGGAACCCCGTACGACCAGCTCCGGCTGGAAGACGATGCGCCGGTGCTCGTGCTCCTCCGCGAGGTCGCCGGTCTCCTCTATCAGCAGATCGGCGGCGGCCCGGCCCATCCGGTACGCGGGCTGCCGCACGGAGGTCAGCGGCACCGCGGCCGCCGCGGCGAACTCGATGTCGTCGTACCCGACGAGCGCGATCTCCTCGGGCACGGCGATCCCCGCCGCGTACAGCGACTGGAGGACGCCGAGCGCCAGCAGGTCGTTGGCGCAGAAGACCGCCGTGGGCCGCTTCGCCATGCCCAGCAGCCGCGCGCCCGCGTCCCGCCCGGAGGCGACGTCGAGCCGGTCGGCCTCGATGTGCGCGAGCGCGTCCGCCGGCAGCCCCGCCGCTGTGAGCGCCGCCAGGGCGCCCGTGCGCCGGTCCTGGCACTGGGCCAGGTGCATCGGGCCGCTCACGTAGACGATGCGCTGGTGGCCGCGCTCGATGAGGTGGTCGACGGCCAGCCGGCCGCCCTCGATGTCGTCGACGGACACCGAGCACGCCTCCGCGCTCGGCACCACGCGGTCCACGAAGACGAAGGGGATGCCGTGCCGCCGGAACGACTCGATGTTCCGGCCGCTGGTGTCCGCGGGCGTCACGAGCACCCCGCGGACCCGCTGTTCCGCGAACAGCCCCAGGTACTCGGCCTCCTCCGCCGGGCTCTCCGCGCTGTTGCAGAGCATCACCCCGAGCCCGGTCTCCCGCGCGGCGCGCTCCGCGCCCGAGGCGACGTCCACGAAGAAGGGGTTGGCCATGTCGAGCACGAGCAGGGCGATGATGCGGCTGTGCCCGGCCCGCAGTTGGCGGGCGGACTCACTGCGGACGTAGCCGAGTTGCTCGATGACCGACAGCACCCGCGCCCGCGTGTCCTCGGAGACCATGTCGGGCCGGTTGATGACGTTCGACACCGTGCCGACCGAGACGCCCGCCTGCCGAGCGACATCCTTGATCCCCACCATGCGTGTCACGGGTTCCGCCCTACCGCCTTCCGAGACCCGCCGCGGGTCGCGGGTTCATGCTACGCATAGGTGACGACATCGGCGCCCACCGTGGTCGTACACCTGTCGCGCGGGTGACGCGCCGCCTTCCCGGCCACGTTCGGACGCTGTTCACGGGGGGTTTGCGGCCCACTGTGCGACCGGAGCCGTGCCGCCGCCTCACGCCAGGTGGAAGATCTCCGTCAGGGGCCGCATCGCCTCGTCGGGGCGGTCGCCCTCCAGCGCCTCGAAGAACTCCCCCATCTCCGCCTGCCAGCGGGCGTTGACGTCTGTCCGCGCCATGGCCTCCTGCGCGGCCGCGAAGTCCTCCGTCTCCAGGTAGCCCACGAGCAGCCCGTCCTCCCGGAGGAAGAGGGAGTAGTTGTGCCAGCCGGTGGCGGACAGCGCCTCGCGCATCTCGGGCCACACGGAGGCGTGCCGCTCCTTGTACTCCGCCAGCCGGTCCGCCCGGACCCTCAAGAGAAAACAGACGCGCTCCACGCTCGGTCCCGGCCTTCCCGAATCTGATATGAAAGGTTTCAATGAGATGTCAGGGACGTTAGGACACCCCGAGATGGCTCGTCAATACGCTGTGCTGTCCTGCGCAGACATCCGATCTCTGCTTCACAGCGATCGAAGGCTGCGGCAGTATGAGGAGCCTGCGGGCGGCCGCACGTACCGGGAGGAGGCCAGATGCGCGTAGCGCTCTTCGTGACCTGCGTGAACGACACGTTGTACCCGGAGACGGGCAAGGCGGTCGTCACGCTGCTGGAGCGGCTGGGGGTGACCGTGGACTTCCCCGCCGCCCAGACCTGCTGCGGCCAGCCGCAGTTCAACACCGGCTACCGGCATGAGACCGAGCCGCTGATGAGGCGCTACGCACGCGCCTTCGAGGGGTACGACCACATCGTCACCCCCTCCGGCTCCTGCGCGGCCATGGTGCGGGACAACTACCCGCGGATCGGCGACCGGGCCCGCGCCGAGGGACGCGGCGGCGATCTGGCCGCGATCGCCGAGTCCGTCGTGCCACGCACCTACGAACTCACCGAATTCCTCACCGATGTGCTCAAAGTGACCGATGTAGGGGCCTACTTCCCGCACAAGGTCACCTATCATCCGACCTGTCACGGCCTGCGCATGCTCGGCCTGGGCCGCCGCCCACTGGAGCTGCTGCAGCACGTCAAGGGCCTGGAACTGGCCGAACTGCCCGGCGCGGAGGAGTGCTGCGGCTTCGGCGGCACCTTTGCGGTGAAGAACGCCGCCGTCTCCGCCGCCATGGGCGCCGACAAGGCCCGGCACATCACCGGCACCGGCGCCTCGGCCGTGTGCACCGTCGACAATTCCTGCCTGATGCACATCGGCGGCACATTGGCGCGACTCGGCTCCGAGGTGCGTCCGGTCCACCTCGCCGAGATCCTCGCCTCCACCGAGGACCGCCCCTATGGAGGCATCCGATGAGCGGTACCTATCTGGGCATGCCCGCCTTCCCGGTGGCCGCCGAGGAGGCCGTGCGCAATGAGACGCTGCGCGGCAACCTGCGCCACGCCACGCACACGATCCGCGACAAACGCGCCAAGGCCGTGGCCGAGCTCTCCGACTGGCAGCAGTTGCGCACCGCGGGCAAGCGCATCAAGGACGACGTCCTGCGCCACCTCGACCACTACCTGGAGCGCCTGGAGGAGACGGTCACCGCCGCCGGGGGCGTCGTGCACTGGGCGGCCGACGCCGACGAGGCCAACCGGATCGTGACGGAGCTGGTCAAGGCCACCGGCGAGACCGAGGTCGTGAAGGTCAAGTCCATGGCCACGCAGGAGATCGGGCTCAACGAGGCCCTCGCCGAGGCCGGGATCGCCGCCTACGAGACGGACCTTGCCGAACTCATCGTGCAGCTCGGCGACGACCGGCCCAGCCACATCCTGGTGCCGGCGATCCACCGCAACCGCACGGAGATCCGCGACATCTTCAACGGCGCGATGGCGAACTGGGGCCGCCCCGCGCCCGAGGGCCTGACCGACACCCCGGCCGAACTGGCCGAGGCGGCGCGGCTGCACCTCCGGGAGAAGTTCCTGCGCGCCAAGGTGGGCATCTCGGGCGCCAACTTCATGATCGCCGAGACCGGGACGCTGGTCGTGGTGGAGTCCGAGGGCAATGGCCGAATGTGCCTGACGCTGCCCGAGACGCTGATCTCGGTGGTCGGCATCGAGAAGGTGCTGCCGGCCTGGCAGGACCTGGAGGTCTTCCTCCAGCTGCTGCCGCGCTCCTCCACGGCCGAGCGCATGAACCCGTACACCAGCACCTGGACGGGCACGACGGACGAGGACGGTCCCCGCACCTTCCACCTGGTGCTGGTGGACAACGGGCGCACCGACACCCTGGCCGACGAGGTCGGCCGCCAGGCGCTGCGCTGCATCCGCTGCTCGGCCTGCCTCAACGTGTGCCCGGTGTACGAGCGGGCCGGCGGCCACGCCTATGGCTCGGCCTACCCCGGGCCGATCGGGGCCATCCTCACCCCGCAGCTGCGCGGCACGGACACCGCGCTGGACGCCTCGCTCCCCTACGCCTCGTCCCTCTGTGGTGCCTGCTACGAGGTGTGCCCGGTCGCCATCGACATCCCCGAGGTGCTGGTCCATCTGCGCGAACGGGTCGTCCAGGGCGGCGAAGTGACGCGCGGCGGCAGCCGGGTCGTGCTGAAGCCCGCCAAGGGGCACGCGGCCGAGCGTGCCGCGATGCGCGCCGCGCGCTGGACGCTGGACCACCCCGGGGCGCTGCGCGCAGGTCAGCGGCTGGCCTCGCGCACACGCGGGCTGCACCCGCGCAGGCTGCCCGGTCCCGGCCGCGCCTGGACGGACACACGTGACATCCCGGCTCTCCCGGCGGAGCCCTTCCGCGACTGGTGGCGGCGCACCCGGGGCACCGAGGGCTCGGAGGGCACCAAGTGAGCACCC
The DNA here is from genome assembly GCF_042889545.1 of Streptomyces sp. NPDC002574. Taxonomy (NCBI): domain Bacteria; kingdom Bacillati; phylum Actinomycetota; class Actinomycetes; order Kitasatosporales; family Streptomycetaceae; genus Streptomyces; species Streptomyces sp. NPDC002574. The sequence goes on along the minus strand of NZ_JBIARB010000006.1, from coordinate 473,747 downwards.
GCGAACAGATCCTGGGCCGCGTCCGCCGCGCGCTGGCCGACGTCCCGCGCGAGGAGGCGCCGGGCGGCGGCCCGGCCGAACACGGCTACTTGCGCGTGCACGGCGAACGGGACCCCGGGCAGAGCGCGGATCTGCTCGCCGAGAACCTCGCCGACTACCGCGCCATCGTGCACCGCACGACCGGCGAGGAGCTCCCGCTGCGCCTCGCGGCCCTGCTGGCCGCCCGCGGGGCGCGCAGCGTCGTGGTGCCGGCCGGGCTGCCCGAGGACTGGCTCGCCGAGGCGAAGGACGTCGAACGGGTCGCGGACACCGCGGCATTGACGTCCTACGAGCTCGACGCCGTCGACAGCGTCGTCACCGGCTGCGCCGTGGCGATCGCCGAGACGGGCACCATCGTTCTGGACGCCGGACCGGACCAGGGGCGGCGCAGGATCACGCTGGTGCCGGACCACCACGTGGTGGTCGTGCGCGTGCCGGAGCAGGTCGTCGACTCGGTGCCGCAGGCCCTGGAGCGGCTGGATCCGGCCCGTCCGCTGACCTGGATCTCCGGGCCCTCGGCGACGAGCGACATCGAGCTGGACCGGGTGGAGGGCGTGCACGGCCCGCGCACCCTGGAGGTCGTGCTCGTCACGCCGTGACCGTCGTGCGGTCCCGCGCGGCTGCTCACTTCGCCTCCGCGTAGGAGCGCACGACATGGGTCTCCAGTGGGAAGGACACCGGCGTCGGCCCGAACAGCAGGCGGCGGGCCTCGTCCGCCGCCTCCGCGACGGCGTTCCCGGCCTCCGCGGCGAGTTCCTCGGGGGTGTGCACGATGACCTCGTCGTGCAGGAAGAACACCAGCCGGGGGCCGTCGAGCGCGGCCAGGCGCCGGCGCAGCGACGCCAGCACGGCCAGCGCCCATTCCGCGGCGGTGGCCTGGATGACGAAGTTGCGGGTGAAGCGGCCCCAGGCGCGCGCCTGGGAGTCGCTGAGGTCCTGACGGTCGGCGGCGGGCAGCGGGGACGTACGGCCGAGGTGGGAGCGGACGACACCGCCGGCCTCCCCGGTGCGTGCGGCGGACTCCACCAGCCGCATGGCGTCCGGGAAGCGGCGCCGCAGGACCTCCAGCAGGGGTCCCACCTCGCCGGTGGTCTGCCCGTACATGGCGCCCAGCAGGCCGAGTTTGGCCCGTGCGCGGTCGCCGCCGAAGGCCGTGCGGGCCAGGGCCGCGTAGAGGTCGCCCTCGGCCGCGGCGGCCGCCAGCCCGGGATCACCGGACAGGGCGGCCAGTACCCGCGGCTCCAGCTGCCCGGCGTCGGCCACGACCAGGCGGTGCCCGGGGTCGGCGACCACGGCGGCCCGCAGCTGCCGGGGGATCTGCAGCGCGCCGCCGCCGCGGGTGGCCCAGCGCCCGGAGACGACACCGCCGACGACGTACTCAGGGCGGAACCGCCCTGCGGGCGCCCAGTGTTCACGCCAGGCCCAGCCGTGGGCGCTGTGGATGCGGGAGAGCTCCTTGTAGCGCAGCAGAAGGGCGGCGGCGGGGTGCTCCACTTCACGCAGGACGTGGGAGCGGGTCGAGGTGATGTGCACGCCGACGCGCTCGAAGGCGGGCAGCAATTGGGCGGGCGAGTCCGGGTTGACCGGACGGCCCAGGGCCTCCTGGAGGGCGGTGGCCAGTTCACTGAGCACCTTCGGCCGGACTCCCCCGGCCGGGCGCGGGCCCAGCAGCCCGATCAGCACCTCGTCGTGGGCGGCGGCGCTCCAGGGGACGCCGTCGTGGGTCATCTCCGCCGCGGCGAGTGCCCCGGCGGACTCGGCGGCGCACAGCAGGCGCATGCGGTCGGGGTGTTCCGAGAGGGCGATGCGGCGTTGCTGTTCGGCGTGGACGGCGACCACGGCCTCCAGTGGGTCGGTGCCCGGCGGGAGGTGGTGGCGGTCGGCGGCGAAGAGCACCGGCTGGTCGTCTGGCCCGCCCTCGGGAGCGTCCGCGGGCACGGGCAGCCCGCGCAGGCGGGCCCAGGCCGCGCCCAGGGAACGGGGCAGGCCGAAGCGTTCCTCCGAGCCGAGCAGCAGGGCCTCGACGAGCTTGAGGTCGTGGCACCGTGCCGGACGCACCGGCAGCCGTTCCAGCAGTGGGGGGTAGATCTCGTCCGTGGCGGCCCAGACCCAGCGGGGCGCCTGGCGCCTCTCGCGGCCGGCGACGGCCGCGGCGAGATCGGCGACCTTCTCCTGCGGGCCGGTCGGGGTGCCGTCCTCACGCAGCGCCTGGAGCCGCCCGCCGGTCCCCAGTGGATCGGCGACGACAGCGACGGACAGGCTCCTCGGCGAGGTCACACTCCGAGCGTAGGACGGGGCACTGACAACGCCCCGGGGCGGCCCTCAGCCGTCGGCGTCGCGGCTCACCTTCAGCGCCCACAGCACGAGCGGCACCTGCAGCGGCAGCCGCGCGCAGGCGGCCTTGCGCAGCGGCGCGGCGCGGTCGCGCCAGTCGCGGGCCATCTTCACGTTCGCCGGGAACACCCCGGCGAAGAAGCCCGCCGCCAGCAGCGCCCCGGCACGACGGGTGCGCGGCAACGCGATGCCGGCGGCCAGCGCGAGCTCCACGGCGCCGCTGGCGTACGTCCAGGTGCGGGCGTTGCCGGGCAGGATCTTAGGGACGATCGCGTCGAAGGGTCCGGGCACCACGAAGTGCGCGGTACCCGAGGTGGCGAGCAGCCGGGCCAGCAGCCTGGCGGAACGGTCGGAACGACCGGAAGAATCAGCACGACCAGCACGACCGGTACGGCCTGGCTCTGCCATCGGGGACCTCCTGCGGATGTCGGCGCCGCGGCTCACGTTAGCGGCGGCGCCCGGGGCCGCGCGGCGGATCACCCGTGCCCGCGTGTGCGCTTGCTCACCGTCCCAGAAGGCGAGTCCGGCGGCCGGCCGGGCCGGTGAAGGGCGGGAGCCGCGCGAAGTCGGGGGCGGCGCTCAGGGTCCGGGCGAGGTGCGCGAGTGCCGTCCGCACCCGGGTGAGCGGGTGACCGGGGAAGCGCTCGTCGTACTCCGGGGCATCGGCCCGGTGGAAGGGCAGACCACCGCGCAGGCCTGGCGCGTAGGGATGCTCCAGGAAGTAGTGCTCGGGCCCGAGTTCGGCGAGCACCTGGGCCTCGCGCATCCCGGTGGGGCCGTCCTCGAATGCCTGCACCTTGGCCACCGCGCTGCATGCCGCACGCGGCAGGGTGTAGCTGCCCAGGAAGGCCTGGCCGCGCGGCCGGTCCGGCAGCGGCACCTTGAGCACCTGGCGCAGCGTCGGAAGGCCGGCGACCCGGACGACGTCGGCCTCGATGAGCCCGCCGCCGGCGTCGGCCGTGACGTGGGCGAGCGCCTTCCGCAGCGGGGCAGGCTCCTCCAGGGGCGCGGGTATGTCCGGCGGCAGGTCGAAGAAGTGCAGGCTGATCACGTCGCCGTGGTCATCGGTCCAGGCGTGCTCGGCGACCTGCCGGTATCCCGGCAGGTCGGCGCCGTCGAGTGGTCCCATGGGCACGCATCATGCCGTAGGGGCGAGTTGCGCGTCACGGCGCACCAGGGCCGCGTACCGGCCGTCGAGGGCGAGCAGTTGGTCGTGCGTGCCGCGTTCGGTGATCCGCCCCTGGTCGAGCACGACGATCTGGTCGGCGTCGCGGACCGTGGACAGCCGGTGCGCGATGGTGATGGTCGTCCGGCCCGCTGAGAGGGCGTCGATGGCCTCCTGGACGGCGTGCTCGGTGCGGGTGTCCAGTGCGCTGGTGGCCTCGTCGAGGATGAGGACCGGTGGATCGCGCAGAATGGTGCGGGCTATGGCCAGGCGCTGTTTCTCGCCGCCGGAGAAACGGTAGCCGCGTTCGCCGACGACGGTGTCGTACCCGTCGGGCAATCCGGCGATGTGGTCGTGGATCTGGGCCGCGCGCGCGGCGCCGGTGATCTCCTCGTCGGTGGCGTCCGGCTTGGCGAAGCGCAGGTTCTCCGCGACGGAGGCGTGGAAGAGGTAGGTCTCCTGCGAGACCACGCCCACGGACGCGGCGAGGGTGTCGAAGGCGAGGTCGCGCACATCGGTGCCGTCGAGGGTCACGCGGCCCTCGGTGACGTCGTACAGGCGGGGCACGAGATAGCTCAGCGTGCTCTTGCCGGAGCCGGTGGCGCCGACGACCGCGAGGCTCGTGCCCGCCGGCACCTCCAGGTCGATGGCTTCCAGGGTGCGCTCGGGCGCGGCAGGGTCGTAGGAGAAGCCCACGCCCTCGAACCGCACGTCGCCGCGGGCCCGTTCGAGCCGGACCGGGTCGGGCCGCTCGGTGATGTCGACCGGCAGGTCGAGGTACTCGAAGATGCGCTGGAAGAGCGCGAGCGAGGTCTGCACCTGCACGCCGGTGGACAGCAGGCTCACCGTGGGCCGGAACAGGCCCTGCTGCAGCGAGACGAAGGCGACCAGGGTGCCGATGGACACAAGGGTGCCCGCGCCGTGGACGACGATGCCGGCGGCCCAGTAGATGAGGGCGGGCATGGCGGCCATGACGATGCCGATGGTGGAGAGGCGCCACCGTCCGGCCATGTTGGAGCGCACTTCGAGGTCGACCAGGCGGTCGGACTCCTCCGCGAAGGAGCGGGTGAGCGACTCGGCGCGCCCCATGGTGCGGCCGAGCAGGATGCCACTGACCGACAGGGACTCGGTGACGATGGCGGACATCGCGGCCATCTGCCGCTGCCGCTGGGTGGTGATCTTCTTGCGTTCCGTGCCGACGCGGCGGCCGATCCACACGAAGGCGGGGAGCAGGAGGAGGGACACAACGGTGAGCCGCCAGTCCAGGGCGAGCATGGCGACGACTGTGGCGACGACGCTGGTGAGGTTGGAGACCAGCGACGTCGCCGTGGAGGTGACGGTGGCCTGCATGCCGCCGATGTCGTTGGCGATCCGGGACTGCACCTCGCCGGTGCGGGTCCGGGTGAAGAAGGCGAGCGACATGCGCTGCAGCCGCTCGTAGACGGCGGTGCGCAGATCGTGCATGACGCGCTGGCCGACGGTGGTGGATATGAGCGTCTGGAGGACGCCGAAGACGCTGTTGAGGACGGCGGTGGCGATCATGCCGAGGGCCAGCAGGCTCAGCAGTCCGGTGCGGCCCTGCGGGATCGCGGTGTCGAGGATCGCGCGCAGCAGGAAGGGCGAGGCGACCGAGACGAGGGAGGCGGCGCCGACGAGGAGCCCGACGAGGGCGAGGCGGCCGCGGTAGGGGCGGAAGAGGCCCATGACGCGTCGTACTTCAGTGCGCTGGGCGGTTTTCTTGGGCGGTGGGGTCCACTGTGGGGAGTCATCGGGGTGCAAAGGGCCTCCGAGGGCGGGGTACGGCAGAACGATGAGAGTGTAGTTCATTGTTACCTATACTCACAATGAATGGCATCCTGATAACCTCGGGGCATGGAATCGCGTACCTCCGCCGCGGACACCGACGGGTCGAGCAGCCTCGCGGAGCAGCTGCTGCGGCTGACCCGCCGGCTGCACCGCGTCCAGAGACGTCACCTGGAGCCGCTCGGCATCACCCCGGCCCAGTCCCGCATGCTGCGGAGCGTCGCGCACAGCGAGGAGGCGCCGCGGATGGCCGATCTGGCGCAGCGTCTGGAGGTCGTACCGCGCGCGGTGACCACGCTCACCGACGCCCTGGAGGAACGGGGCTTCGTGCGCCGCGTGCCGGACCCGGCGAACCGCCGTGTGGTGCGCATCGAGATGACGGCGGAGGGCGAGGGCGCGCTGCGGCGGCTGCGGCAGGCCCGGCGGGAGGCCGCGGAGGAGATGCTCGCGCCACTGGACGCGGCCCAGCGCGATGCCCTGACGGCGTTGCTCACCGTCCTGGACACCGCGCCGGGTCACTGCTGAGACGCCGGCCGCGTCGGGGCCGTGCGCGCCCGCACGGCGCGGGGCTGCGCGGACCGGCCGTCAGGCGCGCCAGGTGTCGCCGAGCGTCACCTTGCCACTGGCGGGGACGGTCGCCGTGCGATTGGCACCGGACTCCCAGGTGACGGTCCCGTTCGCGTCCTTCTTGATGTACTTGTACTCGAAGGACGTGCCCGCCCCCATGGAGACGTCCAGCTTCCACACGGGGTAGGAGGCCGAGGACAGCAGCGGCGCCCCCGCGGTGTTCCAGTTGCCGAGCGCGGCATTGCTGCCCACCACGTAGACGTTCTGGCCCCACACGGTGGTGGCGTTCACCGAGAAGGAGGCGCCGCTCGCCGGGGCCGTGCCACCACCGCCGCAAGGAGCGCCCGTGTAGAGCGCGACCGCGTCATTGGCACCGATGGTGGCGGTGAAGGTGCCGTTCGCGGCGACGGTGTAGGTGGCACCGCTGTGCTGGACGTCGCAGTAGGTGCCGGCGGGCAGCGAGGTGGTGAAGGTCTGGCTGAGGGACCCGCTCTCGTGGTTGATCGCCACGAAGCCCTTGCTGCCGCGCCCGAAGGCGATGGCGTTGCTGCCGTTGGACCACCAGTTGGTCACGGCCGTCCCGGCGACCGCGTTGTGGAACCCGACCATGCCCGCGATCTGCGGCCAGGCGTGCTGGCACTTCCAGCCGTCGCTGTAGCAGGCGTTGACGGTGCCGCCGTTGGGCGGGCCCGAGTCGTTGTCGGAGAACTCGTAGCCCGAGTACACATTGGGCGAGCCGTAGGGCCACGCGAGCATGTAGACGTTGGCCAGCGTGTAGGTCGCGCCGGCCTTGTAGTTGAGGGTCGAGCCGTTGCGCTCGGTGTCCCAGTTGTCGACGAAGGTGCGCGCCTGGCCGCTCGGCAGGTACCCCGCGCCCCAGGAGGCGCCCCAGTTGCTCAGGTAGGCCAGCTTCTCGTTGCTGAAGATGCGCTTGAGGTCGTAGGCGCCCTGGAAGGCGTCGACGTCGCCCGTGCCGGTGTACTCGCCCGGCTGCACGGCCTCGCCGGCGCCGTAGATGACCTCCTGCGCCCAGAAGACCGAGGGATTGCTGAGCTTGGCCTTGATGGCCGCCAGATCGCCCGAGGCGATGTGCTTGGCCGCGTCGATCCGGAAGCCGTCGACACCGAGGGAGATCAGGTTGTTCAGGTAGGCGGCGATGGTGGAACGGACGTAGTCGCTGCCGGTGTTCAGGTCCGCGAGTCCGACGAGTTCGCAATTCTGCACATTGTCGCGGTTGGTGTAGTCGCTGATGCTGGTCCGGCAGGAGTGGAAGTCCTGGTCCTGGAAGTAGCCCGGGTAGTTGTACTTCGAGTAGGACGTCCCGCCGGTGCCCGTTCCCGAACCCGCGCTCATGTGGTTGACGACCGCGTCCGCGATCACCTTGACGCCCGCCGCGTGGCAGGTGTCCACCATGTTCCTGAAGGCCGTGCTGTCCCCCAGCCGGCCCGCGATGCGGTAGCTGACGGGCTGGTACGAGGTCCACCACTGCGCGCCCTGGATGTGCTCCTGGGGCGGCGAGACCTCCACGTAGCCGTAGCCCGCGGGGCCGAGGGCGCTGGTGCACTCCTTGGCGACGGAGGCGAATTTCCATTCGAAGAGCGTCGCGGTGACGTCCTTGCTCCCGGGCGGTGCGGCCTGCGCCGGCTCCTGCGACACGACGGCGAGGCCGGCCGTGGCGAGCAGCGCCGCCAGTCCCGCGCGCACGAAACGCGATCTCATGGTGCGGCTCCTTCGTTTTCGGGCACAAAGGTGCCCCGAAGACAGCCACGCGCCGGGCCATCGGGTGGGGGGCGGAGTTCCCGCCCGTGGGGACTCCGGACAGGAGACTGGCCCCATGGGCGGACACCGTCAATACGTCGCGTGGAAAAACTTTCAACATCTTGCGGAAACAACCTGCGTTGCGGTTCGGACAACGCAATGGCGCTGCCATGCGCGACCGCTGACATAACGTCAGGAGTTTGGGCGTAACGAAGGGCTGGTTCCCGAAGCCGTGTTCAGCCCGCCAGGGCGTCCCGGCCCCCCATCACCACCACCGGGTGCCGTGCCGGATCGAGCGTGCGCAGCAGGGACTCCGTGTCCGTGAGGGACTGCGTGACGCGCGCGGACGTGCCGCTCCCGTGGACCACGTGGAGCCAGATGTCGCCGCCCTTGGAGCGGCCTCGCGGGCGGTCCGGGCCGAGGGGCGACCGGCCGCTGATCCGGTTGTAGTCGATGGCTGTGACGAGGTCGGAGTCGCGCCAGTACGAGCGCGCCCAGGAGCGGGGCGCGGCGAAGGCGGCGGTGCGGTCGTACGGTGGCCCGGTCCCCTGACCGGGCAGGACGCCGCCCGCGTCGGACAGGGTGAAGACGCCCACCGGGCTCCTGCCGTCGTCCTCCTGGTGGGCGGTCGTCCAGCCGTGCCTGCCGTTGTGCGCCGCCCAGGACCGCTCCCGCTGCCAGCCCCCGGCGCGCCGCGTGTACAGCACAGCGATGGAGTCGGCCGACCGGGCGCTCTTCCCGTAGACGGCCGGCACCTGTCGGGAGTCGGACGGGACACGGGAGTTCAGTGCCCCGCCCACGCCCGGTATCCCCCGAGCGGGCGCGGGAGCCGACGCCGACGGCCCGCTCCCGCCGGCGCGCGCCGGGCGGTCCTGACCGGCGCGTGCTGTCGGCAGCGCGAGCGCCGCGGCCATCGCCAAGGCTCCCGCCGTGCGCACCGCCCGAACCGTCCACGTCGTACGCAGCGGTTCCCGTCCTCGCATTCCCTCGGCAATGGGGTCACGACCATGACGCGTTCCCCGTACCGAGGGAAAAAACCGGTTGAATTCACCCCGTCCCCAACGCGACCCTGGCACGTCTCCACTCACCCCCATCTCCGATGCCGGGACGCCATGTCGCTTCGTTCTCTCCCCCATGCCGATCCGGGTGTCCCCGACACCCGGTCCGGTTTCCGATTTCTGCTCTGGCTCGAGAAGTGCCAGATCCGCGCCCAGGCGACGGCCACGTTCTGGGGCACCCTCAACATGGCGGCGTTCGCGGGCATGCCCGCGGCGGTCGGCCTGGCCGTCCAGGCGGTCGTCGACCGCTCGGGAGGCAGGCTCGCACTCGCGGGCGGGCTGATCCTCGCTCTGGGACTGGTCTCGGCGGTGGGCGACACCATGCTGCACCGCGTCGCCGTCACCAACTGGATCACCGCCGCGGCCCGCGTGCAGCAGCTGCTGGCCCGCAAAACGGCCGAACTGGGCTCGGTGCTCACCCGGCGGGTGGCGGCCGGCGAGGTCGTGGCCGTCAGTACCGGGGACGTCGAGAAGATCGGCTGGTTCGTGGAAGCGCTCGCCCGCTTCGCGTCCTCCCTCCTGGCGACCGTCGGCGTGACGGTCGCCCTCGTCGTCTACCGGCCCGAGCTGGGCCTGATCGTGGCGGCCTGCGTCCCCGTGCTGGCGCTCGCGGTGCTACCGCTGCTGCCGCACGCGGCCCGTCGGGCGGACGAGCAGCGCACCAAGGCCGGCAAGGCCACCGAACTCGCCTCCGACACGGTGGCGGGACTGCGCGTACTGCGCGGCATCGGCGGCGAGGAACTGTTCCTCGCCCGCTACCGGCGCGCCTCCCAGGAGGTCCGGCAGGCCGCCGTGCGCAGCGCCCGGATGTGGTCGCTGATCAGCGCTCTCCAGGTGGCACTGCCGGGACTGCTGCTGCTCGCGGTGACCTGGTACGGGGCGCGGCTGGCCCTGGACGGCCGGATCTCGGTCGGCGAACTGGTCACCGTCTACGGCGCCGTGGTCTTCCTGCTCTTCCCGCTGCGGGGCTTCGAGGAGATCGCGATGGCGTACTCCTTCTCCAAACCCTCGGCCAAGCGCACGGCACGGGTGCTGTCGCTGCGGCGGGACACCCTCGGGCGCCCGGACGCCGGTACCGCCGACGCTCCGCGCCCCCAGGTGTCGGGGACGCGGAGGGATCTGTACGACCCCGCCACAGGCCTGCTGGCGCCCGCGGGGAAGCTGACCGCCGTCGTGTGCGGCGATCCGGACGCGGCGGGCGCACTGGCCGACCGCCTCGGCGGTCACAGCCCGGAACGCGCCGAGGAGGACCCCTCGGTGCTGCTGGGCGAGACGGCACTGGACGAGATCCCGTTGGCCGCCGCACGGGCGGTCGTGCTCGTGCAGGACAAGGACCCGGTACTGCTGTCGGGGACGCTCGCGGAGCTGCTGGACGTGCCCCGCTCGGGCGCCGTCGCAGCCGGTGACGCCCTCGCCGCGGCCCAGTGCGACGACGTGCTGGAGGCGCTGGCGCAGGCCTCCGTGGACGAATCGGGCGACCCGATGCGCACCCGGATCACCGAGCGCGGGCGGTCGCTGTCGGGCGGGCAGCGGCAGCGCCTCGCGCTGGCCCGCTCACTGATGGCCGACCCGGAGGTACTGGTGCTCGACGAACCGACGAGCGCCGTCGACACGCACACCGAGGCCAGGATCGCGCACGGTCTGCGGGCGCTGCGCGCGGAGCGGACCACGGTGGTGTTCACCTCCAGTCCGCTGCTGCTGGACCTGGCCGACCGGGTCGTCTTCGTCGAGGAGGGCTCGGTGCGCGGCTCCGGGACGCACCGCGAGCTGCTCGTCTCCGTCCCCGGCTACCGAGCCGTGGTCACCCGGGAGACCGAACCCGAACTCCACCCTTTCGAGTCACTACGGAAAGCCGAGGAACCCGCATGATCGGCGTGCCACCGCCGGACTACGATCCGGCCGCGCCGCAGCAGGCCAGCACCCTGCCGGTCGGCTCGCCCACCACCGTGCGCGGCTATGTCAGGGAACTGGTCGGCCGCCACCGGCGCGCCTTCGTCGCCCTCATCGCGCTGAACGCGGTGGCCGTCGTCGCCTCGATGGTCGGCCCCTACCTGCTGGGGCACCTGGTCGAGAGCCTGTCGGTCGGCGACAAGGACCTGCACCTCGGCCGCACGATGGCGTTCTTCGGCGCCGCCCTCGCCGTCCAGACGGTCTTCGTGCGCGAGGTGCGGCTGCGCGGCGCGATCCTGGGCGAGCGGATGCTCGCCGACCTGCGCGAGGACTTCCTCGTACGGTCGGTGGCGCTGCCGCCGGGCGTGCTGGAGCGGGCCGGCACCGGCGACCTGCTGTCCCGGATCACCACGGACATCGACCGGCTGGCCAACGCGATGCGCGAGGCGGTGCCCCAGCTGGCGATCGCCGTGGTCTGGGGCGGACTGCTGCTCGGCGCCCTGACGGTCACCTCACCCCCGCTGGCGCTCGCCGTGCTCGTGGCACTGCCCGTGCTCCTGCTGGGCTGCCGCTGGTACTTCCGCCGCGCGCCGCAGGGCTACCGGTCCGAAGCGGCCGGCTACGCGGCCGTCTCGGCCGTGCTCGCCGAGTCGGTCGACGCCGGGCGCACCATCGAGGCCCACCGGCTGGAGGAGCGGCGCGAGGAGCTGTCCCGGCTGCGCATCCGGCAGTGGGTGGCCTGGGAGCGCTACACGATGTGGCTGCGCACCGTGCTCTTCCCGGTGATCAACGCGACATACACGCTGATCCTGGCGGCCGTGCTGCTCATCGGCGGGACCCTGGTCCTGCACGGCTGGGTCTCGGTCGGCGAGCTGACCACGGGCGCCCTGTACGCGCAGATGCTGGTCGACCCCATCAATCTCATCCTGCGCTGGTACGACGAACTGCAGGTGGCCCAGGTCTCCCTGGCGCGTCTGGTGGGCGTGCGCGAGATCGAGCCGGGCGCGGGCGACACCGAGGTGACGCCGGACGGCCGTGACGTCCACGCCGACGAGGTGCGCTTCGGCTACCGGGCCGGCAGCGACGTGCTGCACGGCGTCACCCTCCGGGTGCGCCCCGGCACCCGGGTGGCCCTGGTCGGGCCCTCCGGCGCCGGGAAGTCGACGCTGGGCCGGCTGCTGGCCGGGATCTACGCCCCTCGTACCGGTGAGATCACCCTCGGCGGCGCCCAGCTGGCCCGGATGCCCGCGGAGCGGGTCCGCGAGCACGTGGCCCTGGTCAACCAGGAGCACCACGTCTTCGTCGGGACGCTGCGCGACAACCTGCTGCTCGCCCGCGCGGGGGCGGACGACACCGAGCTGTGGGCGGCCCTGACCGCGGTGGACGCCGAGGGCTGGGCACGCGCGCTGGAAGCGGGACTGGACACCGAGGTGGGCTCCGGCGGGGCCGCGCTCACCCCGGCCCAGGCGCAGCAGGTGGCGCTCGCCCGGCTGGTCCTGGCCGACCCGCACACCCTGGTGCTGGACGAGGCCACCTCGCTGCTCGACCCGCGGGCGGCACGGCACCTGGAGCGGTCACTCGCCCGGGTCCTGGACGGCCGCACGGTGGTGGCGATCGCGCACCGGTTGCACACGGCGCACGACGCGGACCTGATCGCGGTCGTCGAGGGCGGCCGGATCAGCGAGCTGGGCAGCCACCACCAACTGGTGGAGGCGGACGGCGCCTACGCGGCGCTGTGGCGGTCCTGGCACGGATAGCCGGCCGCCACGGCGCCGCGCGCCGATCCGCGGTGGGGGTGCTCAGGCGCCGAAGACCAGTGCCCCCACCGCGCCCACGCCGCCGATCACGAAGAAGATCGGGGTCAGCACCTTGATCTCGACCTTGCTGCCCGCGCGGAACCGCATGGGCTTGGGCGTGCCCAGCGGGTACCAGCGCCGGCGCCCGATGGGGATGGGCCACAGGACCGGGCAGCCCGAGACCGTCAGGGCGTCGCCGAGGCAGTGCACGATGGAGCCGAGCACGATCGGGATGCCGATCCACAGGTACTGCTGACCGGGCTCGGTCAGCAGCCAGCCCTTGCCGCTCTGGGTGCTGTCCAGGGTGTCGGCGAGCACCCAGGCGCTGGTGGCACCGAGCAGCCAGACCAGGATGTCGCTGGACATCCGGGCCTGCCGCCACAGCAGCCCCTCGACCGCCAGGACGGCGTGCACGAAGAGGATGAAGACCACGGCCCACCGGCCGCCGACCCATGCCAGGCCGGAGGCCGCGGCGCCCATCCCCACCGCCCAGAGCCATGTGTGGGTCAGCGTGCGGTGCCCGCCCTGACGTATCGGGTCACCGGGCTTGCGGGTCTTCCGGTAGGCGGCGTAGGACAGCTTGTCGATGACTTCGCACAGCCACCGGGAAATCGGGCCGAAGGCCCGGGAAATCGTGGCCGCCTTGTGATCCAGATCAGGAGCGAGAGCCGCACCGGCACAGATCAGCGCACCGACCACGAGGGTCGGCCAGGGCATCGGATGATTGAGCCCCGCGGCGACCGCACCCACTGCCAGCCAAGCTGCCGCTCCGGAGACAGAATGTGCCGGTCCCATCATGGCGTGTCCCGCCCCTTTCGACCCGCCCTGAAGCGGAGTTGACGTCCAATCGACGGCACACCATACCGTCGGGCGATCTTCGCTCGTACCGCCGGTTCATCCCCCGGCCCCCGCGGCAGGCAAGATGGGGGTGTGACCCTTATCGATCAGCTCCCTGCCGAGGCCGACCCCGACGCCCTTTTCGAAGCTTTCGCCACCTGGGCGGAGGGCCGGGGCATCTCGCTCTATCCCGCCCAGGAGGAGGCGCTGATCGAGGTGGTCTCCGGGGCGAACGTCATCCTGTCGACGCCCACCGGTTCGGGAAAGAGCCTGGTCGCGGCAGGTGCGCACTTCGCCGCACTGGCGCGTGACGAGGTCACCTTCTACACCGCGCCGATCAAGGCGCTGGTGTCGGAGAAGTTCTTCGACCTCTGCAAGCTCTTCGGCACCGAGAACGTCGGCATGCTCACCGGTGACGCCTCCGTCAACCCGGACGCACCCGTCATCTGCTGCACGGCCGAGGTGCTGGCGTCGATAGCGCTCCGCGACGGCAAGGACGCGGACATCGGCCAGGTCGTCATGGACGAGTTCCACTTCTACGCCGAGGCCGACCGCGGCTGGGCGTGGCAGATCCCGCTGCTGGAGCTGCCCCAGGCACAGTTCCTGCTGATGTCGGCGACGCTCGGTGACGTCAGCCGCTTCGAGAAGGACCTCACCCGCCGCACCGGCCGGCCCACGACGGTCGTGCGCTCGGCGACCCGTCCGGTGCCCCTGTCCTACGAGTACAAGCTGACCCCGCTCACCGAGACGCTCACGGAGCTGCTGGAGACCCGGCAGGCGCCCGTGTACATCGTGCACTTCACGCAGGCGGCCGCGGTGGAGCGGGCGCAGGCGCTCATGAGCATCAACATGTGCACACGGGCCGAGAAGGACGCCATCGCCGAGCTCATCGGGAACTTCCGCTTCACCACCAAGTTCGGCCGCAATCTCTCCCGTTACGTCCGGCACGGGATCGGCGTCCACCACGCGGGCATGCTGCCCAAGTACCGGCGCCTGGTGGAGAAGCTCGCCCAGGCGGGCCTGCTGAAGGTCATCTGCGGCACCGACACCCTCGGTGTCGGGGTCAACGTGCCGATCCGCACGGTGCTGTTCACCGCGCTCACCAAGTACGACGGCAACCGGGTGCGGGTGCTGCGCTCCCGCGAGTTCCACCAGATCGCCGGGCGGGCCGGCCGGGCCGGCTTCGACACCGCGGGGCTGGTCGTGGCCCAGGCCCCCGAGCACGTCATCGAGAACGAGAAGTCGCTGGCCAAGGCCGGGGACGACCCGAAGAAGCGTCGCAAGGTGGTCCGCAAGAAGGCGCCCGAGGGCTTCGTCGGCTGGTCCGACACCACCTTCGAGAAGCTGATCGCCTCCGATCCGGAGCCGCTGACCTCCCGCTTCCGGGTGACCCACGCGATGCTGCTGTCGGTGATCGCGCGCCCCGGCAACGCCTTCGAGGCCATGCGCCGTCTCCTGGAGGACAACCACGAGGACCGCAGGTCCCAGTTGCGCCACATCCGGCGGGCCATCGCGATCTACCGCTCGCTGCTGGCCGGCGGAGTGGTGGAGCGCCTGGAGACGCCGGACGAGGAGGGCCGCATCGTCCGGCTGACGGTGGACCTGCAGCAGCACTTCGCGCTCAACCAGCCGCTGTCCACCTTCGCGCTCGCCGCCTTCGAACTGCTGGAGCCCGAATCGCCCTCCTACGCCCTCGACATGGTGTCGGTCGTCGAGTCGACGCTCGACGACCCCCGCCAGATCCTGGCCGCCCAGGAGAACAAGGCGCGCGGCGCGGCGGTGGCCGCGATGAAGGCCGACGGGATCGAGTACGAGGAGCGGATGGAGCGCCTTCAGGAGATCTCCTACGCCAAGCCGCTGGAGGAAGTGCTCTCCCACGCCTACGGCGTCTACCGCAAGAGCCACCCGTGGGTCGGCGACCACCCGCTCTCGCCGAAGTCCGTCGTGCGCGACATGTACGAACGCGCCATGACCTTCACCGAGTTCGTCTCGCACTACGAGCTGGCCCGGACCGAGGGCATCGTGCTGCGCTACCTGGCGAGCGCCTACAAGGCGCTGGAGCACACCGTCCCGGACGACCTGAAGTCCGAGGACCTGCAGGACCTCATCGCCTGGCTGGGTGAGCTGGTCCGCCAGGTCGACTCCAGCCTGCTCGACGAGTGGGAACAGCTCGCCAACCCCGCGGAGATGACCGCCGAGGAGGCGCAGGAGCGCGCCGACCAGGTCAAGCCGGTCACGGCCAACGCCCGCGCCTTCCGGGTGCTGGTGCGCAACGCGATGTTCCGCCGCGTGGAGCTGGCCGCCCTGGAGCACTACACCGAACTGGCCGAGCTGGACGCAGAGTCCGGCTGGGACGCGGACACGTGGGCGGACGCCATGGACGCCTACTGGGACGAGTACGAGGATCTGGGGACCGGGCCGGACGCGCGCGGCCCGAAACTCCTGCAGATCGAGGAGCGTCCCGAGGAGGCCCTGTGGAAGGTGCGGCAGACCTTCGCGGACCCCGCCGGCGACCACGACTGGGGCATCTCGGCCGACGTCGATCTGACGGCCTCCGACGAGGAGGGACGCGCGGTGGTCAAGGTGACGGCGGTGGGCACGCTGTGACCCCGGTACCCGCGGCACCCGCGGCACCGGTGATACGCACGACCGCGCGGACCCGCGCCTGGAACACGAAGGAACAGAAGGAGCACGCCCGATGACCAACCCCGCCGAGCGACTCGTGGACCTGCTGAACCTCGAGAAGATCGAGGAGAACATCTTCCGCGGGCAGAGCCCCGACGAGCGGATCCAGCGGGTCTTCGGCGGGCAGGTCGCGGGCCAGGCGCTGGTCGCCGCCGGCCGCACGACGGACGGCACCCGGCCGGTGCACTCCCTGCACGCGTACTTCCTGCGGCCGGGCCGCCCGGGCGTGCCGATCGTGTACGAGGTGGAGCGGGTGCGCGACGGGAAGTCGTTCACCACCCGCCGGGTGGTCGCGGTGCAGCAGGGCAGGACGATCTTCACCCTGACCGCCTCCTTCCATGTGCCGGAACCCGGCTTCGAGCACCAGCTCCCGATGCGTGAGGTCCCGGACCCGGAGACCCTGCCGACGCTCGGCGACGAGATCCGGGAGCATCTGGGCGGCCTGCCGGAGCAGTTGGAGCGCATGGCGCGCCGGCAGCCGTTCGACATCCGCTACGTGGAGCGGCTGCGCTGGACCCCCGAGGAGATCGAGGGCGCGGAGCCGCGCAGCGCGGTCTGGATGCGCGCCGTGGGCCCGCTCGGCGACGACCCGCTCGTGCACACCTGCGCCCTCGCGTACGCCAGCGACATGATGCTGCTGGACGCCGTCCGGGTGCCGATCGAGCCGTTGTGGGGGCCGCGCGGCTTCGACATGGCCTCGCTGGACCACGCGATGTGGTTCCACCGGCCGTTCAGGACCGACGAGTGGTTCCTGTACGACCAGGAGTCCCCGGTCGCCACCGGCGCCCGCGGACTGGCCCGTGGACGCATCTACGACCGCCAGGGCAGGCTGCTGGTCTCGGTGGTCCAGGAAGGGCTGTTCCGGAGGCACACGGACTGACCTCAGGGCCGTTCCTCCTCCGAATGGCGTATCCCCGGGTGCCGTGCACATGATGGTGGCGTGAGGGCGATGTCGAGTTCTGCCTCCTCCCAGGGGCGTCTGCCGTAAGAGTGCGGGGCGCCTGTCCAGGGGGTGAGGAAAGTCGTCCGTCACTTCGGCGCGCGTGGGCACCGGCGCTGAGCAGCCGGCCACCCGCTCGCCGCCCCATCGATCACGGCACCCGCGTGTTTGCTCTGTGCTCGATGTCCGGGAAGGCATTTCTACCCAAGGAGCAGAGACATGACGTCGCACACTGTCCCACCGACTGCGCGTCTCTCCGAGCACGAAGCGGCCGTGGGGTTCACCGCGTCCCGGCAGATGTCGGAGGCCCTTCAAGCGATCCTCGTCGAGCTGGTCGAACTGCACCTGCAGGGCAAGCAGGCCCACTGGAATCTGGTCGGCCACAATTTCCGGGACCTGCACAAACAGCTGGACGACATCGTGGACGACGCCCGCGAGGCCAGCGACACGATAGCCGAGCGGATGAGGGCCCTCCACGCCGTCCCCGACGGGCGTTCCGACACCGTCGCGGCCACCACCACCCTGCCCAAGTTCCCCGAGGGGGAGCTGAGCGTGTCGGCCGTGGTGGACTTCATCACGACACGCCTGCACGCGGCGACGGCGACCATGCGGCGCCTGCACGACGGCGTCGACGCGGAGGATCCGTCCACCGCGGACCTCCTCCACTCGATCATCGACACCCTCGAAGAGCACGCCTGGATGATCAGCGCCGAGAACCGTCAGGTGTGACGACCGGGTTGTCCCACCACCGGCGACGAGCCGCTCACGCCGCCCCCAGCCCCAGCAGCCGCCGCCAGCGGCTCCTGGCGGCCCGCGGGGGCGGCTGAGGCGGCCGGGCGGATCGGGGTGGCGCCGCCGGATCCGGCGGCGCCACCAGGACCGCCGGACCCGGTTCCTGTTCGTTCCCCGGCCGGGGCGCGGGCCGGTTGGCGCGCGCCCGCAGCAAGGCGTCGGCCAGCGAGACCTGCGCAAAGGCGACCTCGTCGGGATGGTCCGCCACGATGTGGGCGTCGATCATCTCCCGCATGGCATGGGAACCGGTGTTCCCCGGCGGAATGCCCGGCCGCAGGCGGCGCAGATACGTCCGCTCGTGCGGATCGGGCACGGCCCGCGCCGCCGCCTCCGGGCCCAGCAGGGCGGCCCAGGCGGCTGCCTCATCCCAGGCGTCGGTGGCATCCCGCACCATCTCCTCCACCCGCCGTGCCCGCCAGCTGCGGGGGCGGTGGTCCTCGCCCTCGTCCAGGGCGTCCCGCAGGGCGGCCGGCAGACGGCCCGCGAGCAGGGCCGGCTGGGCGACCGCCAATTGCTTGACCTCTTCGGCCAGATAGAGCCAGACGACGGCCCGGTACCGGTTCACGTACCACCGCACGGGGCGGATGAGGCCGCCCTTGGCGAGTCTGGTGAACCGGTCGCGCGTGATGCCGATGAGTTCACCGCCCTCGACGCTCCCGACCAGCCGGAGCCGCTCGCGGAGGGTCTCAGGGAAACCCTCCTCGGACCGCAGCCGTTCCACGTCCTTGCGCACCACACGCCGCCGCCCTCGGGCCGCGGGTGTCGTGCGGATCTCCCCCACCTGCAGCGCGACCTCGAACTCCGCTTGATCCAGCCCCAGTTCCTCCCGCGCGCGCCGTACACCGAGTGCTTCCGCGACGACAAGCTCCTGCACACCCATGTCGATCCCCCGTCCTTGCATGACCGTCCGTCACTGACAGTCACCAATGTAGAACAGAGGACCGAGACCCCGCTCCGGCCTGTGGATAACTTCCTCACCCTCCGTGGTCGTAGACGGTCACGGCTGTCCCGCGGCGGACCAGCCGCTCCACGATCATCGGCTCCACGCGGGCCCAACTCCCGCCCGCCAGACCGCAGCCGATCCGCGGCATGTGCACGGATGCCCCGAGCCCGGCGGCCCGGTCCGCCACCGCCGCCAGTCCCGCGTCGATCGCCTCGTACCGGACCGGCACGCCCGTGCCGCCCCGCCGGATCCCGTGCTGGCCGATCATGTTGGCGACCCAGAGCAACGGCCCGACGTCGACGAACTGGACGGCGCCCAGCGCGAAGTCGTTCGCGGCGCGTTCGCGGTACCAGCGGCGGTAGGCCGCCTCGGGCTCCGGCCAACGGGCCGACACCGCGAGCACGAAGCCCTTCCCCCATCCACCGACGTCGTTGCAGACGTGGCCGATCAGCTTCACGCCCTCGCCCACCGGAGCGGTGGCGTCGCCCCGGACATACGTGATCTCGGACATGACGTCACGGTACGTCCGGGCACCGACATCCGGCCGTGGTCCGCCGCCTCACAGGGCTCGCAGCCCGTTGATGACGTCCTGCAGCACCCCGACGTCCGGCAGTTCGGCCGGGGGCACGGGGCGGATCGCCCGCAGGTGACCCTCGCGCAGCAGGTCGCCGAGGAGCACCCGGACCACGCCGAGGGCCAGGTCGGCCTCCGACGCGAGGTCGGCGACCGACAGCGGGCCGTCGCGGCACAGGTCGAGCAGCGTGAGGTGCTCGTCGTCGAGGCCGTCCTCGGAGACGGCGGCAGCGGCGGCATGAGTGGCATGGGCGGTATGGCCGGGACGCGAGGTGCCGGCAGCGATCATGACGGCGATCAGGTCGACGTCACCGTCCGAGTCCGGCCGGGTGCGGCCACCGGTGATGGTGTAGGCGCGCACCATCGGACCGGCCTCGTCGTCATACCAGAGCGCGCCCTCGTCATCCGGCGGGCTCGGCGTCATGCGTCATCACTCCCCAGGGGCCGCCGCGTCGTGCCGGCGCGGTGCGACACCGAGGTGCTCACCGACCCGGTGAACCATGAGGGTCATCTCGTAGGCGATCTGGCCGACGTCCGCCTGGACCCCGCTCAGCACCGACAGGCAACTGCCCTCGCCGGCGGCCGTGACGAAGAGGAAGCCGTCGTCGAACTCGACCATCGTCTGCCGCACGCCGCCCGCCTCGAAGTGCCGGCCGGCGCCCTTGGCGAGGCTGTGGAACCCCGACGAGACGGCGGCCAGGTGCTCGGCCGTCGCGCGGTCCAGGCTGGTGCTCGCCCCGGTCACCAGACCGTCGCCGGACAGCACGAGCGCGTGCCGGACGTGCGGCACCCGTTCGGTCAGATCGTCCATCAGCCAGGTGAGTCCACTGCTCACGGTCATCCCCCGTTGCCCCCGTTCTCCGCAGTCCCGTGCGGTGTCGCGGCGTCCCGACCGCGGGCGAGGCCGCGCGTGAACGCCGTCATGGTGGAACGAGCCTCTTCCGGAGATCGTTCCCTTTCCGGTCCGCCGGCCGGCGGCTCTGCCGGGCTGTCGTGCACGGAGTCCTCCCTGAGCTGGGCTACGAGACTGGCCTGCCGCACCCGCTTCGGCAAGCCCGCCCCGGTGCGCCCGTCCTCCTTGGGCCGCGAGGGCCCGCGGCGCGCCCGCGGTGTGCGCGGGGCCTTGTCGGCGCGGTCGCCACCGGGCGGCTCCGCCGCCGACCGCGGGCGCAGTACGTGCTCCCCGGTCTCGGCATCGTCCGACGAACCGTCGACCAGGACGGCCTGCGGGATCATCACCACGGCCACGGTGCCGTCGTACCGGCCGCGACGCAACGCGACCCGCACCCCTTGGCGGGCCGCGAGCCGTCCGACCGTGAACAGCCCGAGGCGGTCCGTCTCCGGCAGGTCCGTGCCGGCGGCGGCCTCGCCCATCTCGCTGTTGGCCTCCGCGAGGCGTTCGGCGCTCATGCCGAGGCCGCGGTCCTCGATCTCCAGGACGTAGCCGCCGCCGACCACCTCGCCCCGCACCTCGACCCTGCTCTCGGGCGGGGAGAACGCGGTGGCGTTGTCGATGAGTTCGGCGAGCAGGTGGAGCACGTCGGCAACGGCGGAGCCGACGAGCGCCACCCTGGGCATGCGCCGTACGACCACGCGCTGGTAGTCCTCCACCTCGCCGACCGCCGCCCTGACCACCTCCGCGAGCCGCACCGGGCGCCGCCAGGCGCGTCCCGGGGCGTTGCCGGAGAGGATCAGCAGGCCCTCGGCGTGCCGCCGCATGCGGACGGCGATGTGGTCGACGCGGAAGAGGTCGTCGAGCTCGGCCGGGTCCTGCGAGCGGCGTTCCATGCTGTCGAGAAGGGTGAGCTGACGGTGCAGCAGCACCTGGCTGCGACGGGCCAGGTTGGTGAACACCGCCGCCACCCCGCGGCGCATCCGCTCCTGGTCGACGGCCGCCTGCACCGCGGCGCGCTGCGCGGTGTTGAAGGCCCTTCCCACCTGGCCGATCTCGTCGGCGCCCAGGCGCAGTTCGGGGGCGGCGCGGGCCACGGCCGCCTCGTCGAGCTCCTCACCGGAGCGCAGCCGGTGCAGTACCTCGGGGAGCCGGGTCCCCGACAACTCCAGCGCCTCGTTGCGCAGCAGGGTGAGCCGGCGGGCGACGCCACGGCCGATCAGGAGGGAGACGACCAGGGACAGGACGACCGCGAGCAGGCCGGCGAGGCTGACCGCGCCGGTCCTGAGGAGCACGTTCATGCCGTCGCCGCGCGCCTGGTCGCCGATCTCCCGGGCGGCCTCCAGATTGATGGTGCTGAGCTCGGCAAGGGCCCGGTCGGCGTTGACGCGCCAGCGGTCGAGGGCGACGAGGTTGCCGACGTCCGCGGCACCCGCGGAGCGCACGGCGGTCTCCATGGAGTCCAGCGACCAGGCGACGCTGCCGCCGCCGAACTGGTCGAGCCGTTCCTTGGCCGCCTTGGTCAGTTCCGGGTCGACGATCGAATGCAGCAGCTTCCGGCCGTCCACGGTGCTGATGAACTCGCGGTACTGACTGACGGACATGGGCTGCCCCGCCAGTACGGCGCTGATCATGGCGTCCTCGCGTGACAGCAGCTCCCTCGCGCGCACGAGCTCGATGACCAGGCCGCCCTGATGCGCCACCTCGCCGCTCTGCAGGGCCGCCAGCGCGCCGCGCAGCCGGAAGGTGGGGTCGATCACAGACGAGTACCGGTGCAGCGCCATGGACCAGCCGAAGCTGCGCTGCCGCACCTCTGCGCGCAGCGGCCGCAAATCCTCCGCGGCGGTGACGAGTTCGGTCAGCCGTTGCCTCTGCACCCGGTCCAGCGGCGCGCCGCGGGCCTGCTCGCGCGCGTGGTCGCGGACGACGGCGAGCAGCCGGTCGGTGTCCCGCTCGCTCCGGGCGAGCTCCGTGCCGCCCTGTGCGCCGTCGGAGGCGACGTAGGTGACGGCCAGGCGTCGTTCCACCTGCAGCGCGCGGGCCAGATCGTCGGCCGGGGTGCCGTAGTAGCGGTAGGTCTCGGCGATCCCGATGAGGGCGAAGGCTCCGCGTACCGAGGTGTAGGTGCTGTACGTCCACAGACCCGCCAGCGACAGGAGCGGCACCATGATCAGTGCCACGAGTTGCGTGCGGATGGTGCGGGGGCGCAGGCGCATGCGTCAGGTCCTCGGTCGACCATGGGTTCGATACGGAAGGGCACAGTCTGGCCGAAGGCGGCCCCCTGGCAGGCGGCGACTGTGACATGTCACAGACCGGGGCGGCCGCCGGCCGTCGAATCCCGTCGAATCGGCCGGATGCGTGTTCACGCCACGCTAACGATCCGGCATTGCGGCGGAAACGCCCCCGCCGCACCCGTCCAGCGGCTCCTGAACGCCCCTTCGGCGCCCTGCCGGGGCAGGATGGGGGCCATGGGACACAGGATGACCGAGGAAGAGTGGCGGGCCTTCGTGTCCGCCGGGACGCGGACCGGCAAGCTGGCGACGGTCCGCGCGGACGGGCGGCCGCACATCGCCCCGATCTGGTTCCTGCTGGACGGGGACGATCTGGTCTTCAACACCGGTGCGGGAACCGCCAAGGGACGGAACATCACACGTGACGGCCGGATCGCCCTCTGCGTGGACGACGACCGGCCGCCGTTCTCGTACGTGGTCCTTGAGGGTCGCGCCGAGGTGAGCGAGGATCCCGGCCCGCTGCTGGAGTGGGCCACCCGGATCGCGGCCCGCTACATGGGGGAGGAGCGGGCGGTGGAGTACGGGAAGCGCAACGGTGTGCCCGGCGAGCTGCTCGTGCGGGTGCGGATCGACAAGGTGCTCGCCGAGGCCGACGTGGCCGGCTGACGCCAGGGGCGGGCCGGCCACGCCGGTTCAGCTGACCGGCTTGCCGCCGTTGGCCTTCTTGCCGTTCGCGGCGACCGCCCACCAAGTGCCGCCGACGCCGTGACCGTTGGTGTCGCCGGCCTTGGTGTCGCCCGTGTACCAGTAGACCGGCCAGCAGTTGTACGAGAGCTGCTTGGTGCCGTCGGGCCGCGTGTAGGTGCTGACGAGCTTGGGGTTGAGGCCCGCGGCCTCGGCCTCCGCCTTGGAGACGGCCTTGGCCGGCGGCCACTTCTTCAGGCAGTCGCCCGTGCAGTTCGACACCATCGGCCAGTCGGTGTCCTTGTCGAAGCGGTAGAGCGTACGTCCCTTGAAGTCGACCAGGATGTCGCTCAGCTTCGCGTCGTTGACGACCGACAGGACCGGCCACTTCTTGTCCGAGGCCTCCTCCGCGTTGTCCCCGGAGCCGTTGCTGTCGTCGCCGTAGCCGTAACCGTCGTCGGAGCTCGCGGAAGGACTCGCCGCCGACGGGTCGTCGTAGCCGTACCCGCCCGTGGTGGAGGCACCGGGCTGGGCCGACTGGGCCACGTTCTGCTGCTGGGCCGCGGGGGCCACATTGCTCGCCTGGCCGTAACCGGACGACGACCCGCTGCCGCAGGCGGTGACGAGGAGAAGGCCAGCGGCCGTTCCGGCGACTGCGGCACCGATCCGCTTGTGCATCTGAACTCCTAGCGCGATAGAGGCTCGGGGGCCGTGCGCCCCGCCTGCCCACCCGTACGCACCCCGCTCAGAAGCCTCTCAATGCACGGTGTTATCCATTTTTCACCGCACCGTTCTGCTAAGGTGCCCGCCCGCCGACGGGCCGTCAGCTCACGGAGTCCAGCAGACGGGCGGCATGCATCCGCCCCGCGTGCTCCACGAGCGCGACGAGCACGTCCCTGCTCGATGCCCGCTCCCGCGCGTCGCAGGTCAGCACAGGGGTGCCGTCCTCCAGGTCGAGGGCCCGGGCGATGTCCTTGGGGCCGTGGTCGCGCGCGCCGGGGAAGCGGTTGACGGCCACCGCGAAGGGGATGCGCCGGTGCTCGAAGAAGTCCACGGCGGGGAAGCAGTCCTCCAGGCGGCGGGTGTCCGCCAGCACGACCGCGCCGAGCGCACCCTGGGCGAGCTCGTCCCAGAGGAACCAGAAGCGGTCCTGCCCGGGCGTGCCGAACAGGTACAACGACAGGCCCGCCCGGATGGTGATGCGGCCGAAGTCCATCGCCACGGTGGTGGTGGTCTTGCGCTCGACCCCACCGGTGTCGTCGACATCCCGGCCGGCCTCGGTGAGTTGTTCCTCGGTGCGCAGCGGCCGGATCTCGCTGACGGCCCCCACCAGTGTGGTCTTGCCGACCCCGAAGCCGCCGGCGATGAGGATCTTCAGCGCCATGGGCGCTGTGTCAGAGTGCCCGGAGTCCATTGATCACCTCTCGCAGAATGCTCACGTCAGGAAGTTGTGCCGGTGGCACCGGGCCGCGGATGCGAACGCAGCCGAGCGCCAGCAGGTCGCCGAGCAGGACGCGCACGACGCCCACCGGCAGGTCGGACTCGGCCGCGAGCTCCGCGACCGACTGGGCGGTGCGACGGCACAGCGCGAGCATGGCGGTGTGCTCGGGGGTGAGCGACGGGTCGTCGGCCGCACCGGGTTCGGCGATCACCTGGGCGATCAGGTCCAGTCCCGCGCCGGCCGTGCCGGGCCGGGTCCGGCCGCCGGTCAGGGCGTACGGCCGCACCATGGGCCCGGCTTCGTCGTCGTACCAGTGGTCGCCGGGACGACGCGAGTACCCGCCGTTCATCACCCGTCGGCCCGGTCAGCCCGCGACCGGGCCGGCGGCACCGAGACGCGGCGGTGTGTGCAGGTGCTCGCCGACCCGCTTGACGAGCCTGGCCATCTCATAGGCGATCATGCCGACGTCGGCACCGGCCGTGGTGAACACCGCGAGGCAGGAGCCCTCGCCCGCGGCGGCCACGAACAGGAAGCCGTGGTCGAGTTCGACCATGGTCTGGCGGACCTGCCCGGCGTCGAAGTGCCGGCCGGCGCCCTTGGCGAGGCTGTGGAAGCCCGAGGCGACGGCGGCCAGGTGCTCGGCGTCCTCGCGGCTGAGCCCGCTCGAGGCGCCCACCGCCAGTCCGTCGCCGGACAGCACCACGGCGTGGCGGACCTGGGTGACCCGGTCGGTGAGGTCGTCCAGGAGCCAGTCCAGCTCACCGGACCGGTTCGATGCGTCGATCATCCGTGTTCTCCTTCGCGGGGTGCCCTGCCGGCGGTACGGCCGGTGTCGGTGTCGCCGTTCTCCGGGGCCGTACGCGGCCCGCCGTGGCCGCGGGCGTCGTCGGGGTCGCGCTCGGGCGGCGGAGCGGCCCGCAGGGGCCGCCGCGCGGCCCTCTCCGTGTCGCCGTCGGCCTCGCGCGGCTGGGTGCCCCCACCGCGGATCCAGCCGCTGCGGTAGGCAGCCAGAGTCGCGCGCGCCTGCTCGGGGGAGCGCTCGGGCGCCTCCCGCACCGGCCCGGTGGCCGAGGCGTCCTCCGCAGCGGGCCGTTCGAGGAGTTGCGGCGCGAGGCTGGCCCGCCGCACCCGGCGCGGGAGCGGCCCGTCCCCGGCGGGCGTCGACTCGGCCGGGGCGGGGGCCTGCGCCGAAGAGGGGGAGGGAGCGGCGGCGACGGGGACAGGCGCGGGCGCAGGGGCCGTCGGGCCGGTCGGCGCGGGGGCCCGCTCGCGTTCCGGCACCGGGCGGGGCACGGCGCCACGCGGCGGTCGGTCGTCGCTGTCGCGCGATGACGCCGCCACCGCCGGCACGGGCTCCTCGGCCAAGGTGCCGTTCCCCTGGACCGTCGGCGCCGCGATCCTCGTTCCCAGCGCCTTGATGGCGTCGGCTTCCTGTGCGCCGGTCTCCAGCAGGGCGCTGGGCAGCAGGACGACAGCGGTGGTGCCCCCGTACGGCGAGGGGCGCAGCGCGACCTTGACGTCGTGCCGGGCGGCGAGCCGGCTCACGACGAACAGGCCGAGCCGGTCGCTGTCGAAGAGGTCGAGCGCCTGGGACTGCCCGATGCGGCGGTTCGCCTCGGCCATGGCCTCCGCGCCCATGCCGAGCCCGCGGTCCTCCACCTCCAGGACGAAGCCGTTGCCCACCTGCTCGCCGTACACGCGCACCTTGGTGTGCGGTGGCGAGAACTGGGTGGCGTTCTCGACCAGTTCGGCCACCAGGTGGGTGAGGTCGGCGACCGCCGCACCGACCACGGCCGTCCGGGGCAGCCGCCGGACCTCGACGCGTGCGTAGTCCTCGACCTCCGCGACCGCGGCGCGCACCACATTGGCGAGCGGTACCGGCTTGCGCCAGGCGCGGCCGGGTGCCGCCCCGGAGAGGATGATCAGTCCCTCCGCGTGGCGCCGCATCCGGGTGCTGAGGTGGTCGAGCCGGAACAGGTCCTCCAGTTCCTCCGGGTCCTCGGTGCGCCGCTCCATGGTGTCCAGCAGGGCGAGTTGGCGGTGCACCAGCACCTGGCTGCGGCGGGCGAGGTTGACGAAGACCCCGGAGACGCCGCTCAGAAGTTCCGCGCGCTCGGCGGCGGCCCGCAGGGCCGAGCGCTGCACGGTGGCCAGGGCTTCGGCGACCTGCCCGATCTCGTCGCTGCCATGGCGCCCGAGCGGGGCCTCGGCCTCCAGGTCGATCGGCTCCCCCGCGCGCAGCCGCCGCATGGCTCGCGGAAGTTTGCGCCTGGCCAGGTCGAAGGCGGTGTTGCGCAACTCGACGAGTTCGACGACCAGGCCGCGGCCGATGCGCACGGAGATGAGCAGCGAGGCGACGACGGCGATCAGTCCGAGCAGCACGGCCACGCCGGAGCGGCTGAGGAGGCTGTGCAGGACGGGCTCCTGCGAGGGAGCCGTGCCCACCGCGATCGCCGCCAGGCCGGTGGCCACCCGGCCGGCGGTCCGGTCCCAGGCGGCGGCCGGCGCCGCGTCGGCCGCTGCCTTGCCGGGGCCGGCCGCCAGGACGGCGTCCTCGACCACCGCCAGGTCCGCGTACTCCTCCGAACCGCTGAGCCGGTCCCAGGCACGGCGGGTGTCGCCGGTCAGCCCGGGAACGGCGGTGGCGAGGAGGAACCGGCGGGCACGGACGGCCCCGCTGACGTCCCCGTAGCGCGCGGTGGGCAGGTCGTGGTCGAGGGCGGCGGTGGACAGCAGGGCGTCCTCGCAGGCCAGTTGTTCCGCCGCGCGTCCGATGTCCAGGGCGACGCGGGACTGCGGCGAGTCCGCGATGACGGCGGCGATGGCGAAAGCGTCCGCGATCGCGTCCGTGTAGGCCTGGTAGACCCTGCCCCACTCGGCGCGTGGCGCGGTGCCGCCGGGGCGCAGCGCGTCGAGCCCGTCCACGGCCCCCACAAAGGCGCGTACGCGGTCGGCGACCTCGTCGGGCAGACCGGTCCCGTCGGCCACGGTGTGGTCCTTGCCGAGGCGGAGCTTGCCGACGGCGTGGCCGGTCGCCGAGGAGCGGCGCTTCAGCTCGGCCGCGGTGACGTCCCGCGGGTCGGCCATGTAGTGCCCCGCGGCACGGCGTTCGGCCTCCAAGGCCGTGATGGTGGTGACGACCGGTTCGCGGATCGTTTCTGCAACGCGCTGTGCACGGAACTGACGGGATATGTCCTGCGCCGTGGTGACGGCCGCGAAGGCCCACAGCGCCATCAGGGAGACGACGGGCACCATCAGGAGGCAGACGATCTTCGCGCGGACGGTCCTGGGCCGAAGGCCCGGCAGGGAGGTCCGCTGCGGCCGCTCGTCGGCGGGGAGACCGGCGTGCGCGCGGCGACCGCGCTGAGGGGTCATGCGGCGCCCTCCCCGAACCGCGTGGCGGCCGCCGAGGCCCCGCGTTCCCTCGCGGTCGGGGAGAGCGCGACGAAGGCCGAGGTGAGGAAGAGGAACGAGCCGAGACCCACGATGAGCGGGAAGAGGAAGGCGGTTGCCCCGGCCCCGCCCAGCTCGGCGGCCGACGGCCGCACGTCCACCCGCACGGCGAGCATCCCCGTGTAGTGCATGCTGCTCACCGCGGCACCCATCAGGAGCGACGCACCCGCGACGATGACGGGCCGGTGCACGGTGAGCACCGCCCACAGCGCGACGGTCGCGGCGGCCACCGCGACGGACACGGACAGGGCCACCCTCCACGGGTCGTAGGAGATACCGCCGTGCAGGCGCATCGCCGCCATCCCCAGGTAGTGCATGCTCGCGACGCCCAGGCCGGTGGTGAGCCCGCCGGCGGCCAGCGCCAGGGGACGCCCCTTGCCGTAGCCGACGGCGAACACGCCGAGGCCGACGACAAGGAGGGCGACCACCAGGCTCAGCACGGTGAGCGGCACGTTGTAGCGGATCTCCGTGCCGCTGACGCGGAACCCGAGCATCGCGACGAAGTGCATCGTCCAGATGCCGGTGGCCAGCGCGCTGGTGGCCGTGAGAAGCCAGTTGCGGCGGGAGCGGCCGGTCGCCGCCAGGGCGCGGCCGGTGCAGCGCAGTCCGAGGGCCGCGCCGACGCACGCCATGGCGTACGAGAGCAGCGGCGTCAGCCAGCCGAAGGCGGCGTGGTCCATGTGTCCCATGGCCACCGGACGCTAGTGCGGGGGCGGCGTCGAGCTTCGGCCATGACGGAACCCTGCGTTAATTGACAGGGTGCTTTCCCCACGCGGTGCCGAACGATCGCCCAGCGGCCGAACCTGCACAGGGCGGAGGTGTTTCAGGAGCCGCGGGGTGCATACATGATGACCCCCACGCCCACGAGGCACACCAGTGCCCCGATGACATCGAAGCGGTCGGGCCGGTAACCGTCCGCGACCATCGCCCAGGCGAGCGAGCCCACGATGAACACGCCGCCGTAGGCGGCCAGAATGCGGCCGAATTCGGCGTCCGGCTGCAAGGTGGCGACACATCCGTACAGGCCGAGCGCGATCACCCCGGTGCCGATCCAGGCCCAGCCGCGGTGTTCGCGCAGGCCCTGCCACACCAGCCAGGCGCCGCCGATCTCGAGGAGCGCGGCGAGTATGAAGAGGGCGACGGAACGCAGCGTGAGCATGCGACCATGATGCCCCGCGCCTGCGCTGCCCCGTCCGCGGCTCCCACCAGAGGTGTCCGACATGCATTCCGACCCCGCCCATGTGCGTGAATTCTTCGCCGCCCGGGCCGCCGGCTGGGACACGCGCTTCCCTGACGACGGTCCCGCGTACGAGGCGGCGGTGGCGCAACTCGGCCCGCGCCCCGGGCAGACCGTGCTCGACGCCGGATGCGGCACGGGACGCGCGCTGCCGTTCCTGCGCCGTGCGGTGGGTCCCTCGGGGACGGTCGTGGGCGCGGACCTGACCCCCGAGATGCTGACCGCCGCGGTCCTGGCGGGGCGCGGGGCGGACGGCGCCCTGGTTCTGGCCGACTGCGCGCGCCTGCCGCTGCGCGACGGGGCCGTGGACGCCGTCTTCGCGGCCGGGCTCATCGGCCACCTGCCGGACCCCGGTGCGTGCCTGCGTGAACTGGCCCGGGTCACCCGGCCCGGAGGGCGGCTGGCCCTCTTCCACCCCATCGGCCGGGCGGCCCTGGCCGCCCGGCAGGGCCGCCGGCTCACACCTGACGACCTGCGTGCCGAGCCCAACCTGCGGGCCCTGCTCGACGGATCCGGCTGGACCCTGACCGGCTACACGGACTCCGACGACCGGTTCCTGGCGATGGCCTCGACGAAGGCGTAGGCGTTGTCGAACATGATGTTGTGACCGGCGCCGGGGACGGTGACCACCGACACCCCGGCCGCCACCAGCTCCTGGTGTCCCGCCAGTTCGCCGCTGCGCTCTCCGATCAGGTAGGTGCGCGGAACGGTCAGGGAGAGCAACAGCGCGCGCATCGTGGGTGCGGTTCCCCGCATCAGACCGATGGCACTTCGGTGCAGCGCCACGGGATCCGCGAGCCGCATCGTGGCGCCCCACTTCGGTCCGACGCGTTCCAGGACGCCCGCAAAGGCCCCGCCGTGCACGAACTCCTCCTCCGTGAAGGCGGCGATGCCGCTGCTGCCCGCCGTCTCCGGCGGGCGGGGATCCAGATTCGCCTCCGCCAGCACCAGGCCCGCGACCAGGTCCGGACGGCGTGCGGCCAGCACAATGGCGACGGCCCCGCCCATGCTGTGGCCGACCACTTCCGCGCCGGTCACACCGGCGGCGTCGAGGGCGGCGGCGACCGCGTCCGCGTGGTCCTCCAACCGGTAGCCGAAGTCCGCCGGGCGGTCGCTGATGCCGAAGCCGGGCAGGTCGATCAGGAGCGAGCGGCGCCGCGGCAACGCCGGATGCCCGGCAATGTGCGCGAAGTAGACGGCGGATGTCGCGCCCAGGCCGTGCAGAAAGACCCGCGCGGGGCCCTCGCTCGCCGACTCCGTCCAACGTATGTGCGCGCCGCCCTCGGTGAACCGTGTCTGCTGCATGGCGGAGACCATACATCGGATCCGATGTATTACCAAGACGATGTACCCCGCGGATGGTGGAGAATGGCCAGATGCTGGAGCTCGCGATCCTGGGATTCCTGTTCGACGACGCCTTGCACGGCTACGAACTGCGCAAGCGCATCGCCGCGCTCACCGGGCACGTCAAACCCGTCGCGGAGAGCACGCTCTACCCGGCCATCAAGCGCATGGAGAAGGCCGGCCTGCTGCAACGCGAGACCCGACCGGGCGCGGTCGCCGCCCCCCGTCACGAACTCACGCTCACCGACGAGGGCCGCGCCGAGCTCCGCCGCCGGCTCGCCGAACCCTCCGGCCTCGACATCTCGGACGAGAACCGCTGGTTCACCGTGCTCGCCTTCCTCCGGCACCTGGACGACCCGGCCGCCCAGGCCGCGGTGCTGCGGCGCCGCATGGCGTTCCTCGAGGAGCCCTCCGGCTTCTTCTACGAGGGCGACCGGCCGCTGCGCGCGGAGGAGGTCGACGACCCCTTCCGGCGCGGAGTGCTGACCATCGCGCGGGCCACCACGAAGGCGGAGCTGACGTGGCTGCGCGGCACGCTCGCGGAGCTCGGCGCCGGCTAGGCCCGGATCCCGGACGCCGTCGCACGCCCGCGAACCGGAAGCGCCGGTACCGCATCCACGCAGGCAGCCGCCCTACAGGGTGCGGAAGTTGGCCGTGGTGGAGGGCCGGCGGCCCGCGTCCCGGCCGGTGAAGGGTTTTCCACAGGCGCGACCCCGCTCTCGACGCGGGTCTCACCGGCTGGTTAGGGTGCGCCCACCACGGAGAACCACTCGGAAGGGGATGCCCGTGTCCGCGACGGACGACGACGCGCTGTTCGTGCTCACGGCGGCGATGCTGACGCCCGCGCAGTTCCCGAGCGTCCTGGCGGACGACTACCCGGCGGCGTGCGCCGAACTCGGCCTCGAAGCGATCACCGACGGCTACGGCCTGATCTTCGGGCAGGACGGGACCGGTGCCCGCTGGACCGTGGCCGTCAACGACACGGCCCTGGTGGCCTGCGCCCTGGCCGCCTGGGACTGCGGGCTCGAGTACGACCTGTCCCCCGACGAGCACTCGGTGATCGCCGCCCTCCCGGGCTGGCCGCTGCCGGTGGCCGTCGCCGCACCGGGGGTCGCCGCACCCCACGACCCCGACGAGAAGGAGGCGGGACGCCCCCTCTCGCCGCCGGACAGCGACCACTGGGGGCCGGCGCAGCGGCGCATGGGCGCCGACGAGATCGCCCTGCAGTGGCGCACCTGGCGTGAGCAACTGGGCGAACCCGCCGGATCCGGCGGAACGGACGGCGAGCGGGCCGCGGAGGACCGGGCGACGGAGCCGGGCACCGCCACGGGCGGCGGCCTCCATCCCGGCGTGCGCCGCGCGCTGGCCGCCGCCCAGGAGTACGTGAACACCCCTCCGCCGCCCGGCCGCATACGGTCGACCTCGGCCGGGGAGGGCGTCCGCACGCTGCGTGTGGACGGGACGGACTGGAGCCTGGTGGCCCGCACCGACGACGTCGCCTTCGTGCTGCTCGACGACGAGCCGGGCGAGGTGCTCCCGGTCGGCCGCGGGCCGGAACTGCCCAAGCTGCTGGAAGCCCTGGACCAGCTGGCCGTCCGCCCCAGCTGAGGAGCGTCGGCGCCCCGGCCCGGCTCATCCCGCCCGGGGGGCCTCGCGCGGATCGTCGTGCACCTTGCCGGCGACCTTGCGCGCCGCCACCAGGACCGGGTCCCACACCGGCGAGAACGGCGGGGCGTAGCCGAGGTCGAGCGCCGTCACCTGCTCGGCCGTCATGCCCGCGGTCAGGGCCACCGCGCCGATGTCGACCCGCTTGGCCGCCCCCTCGCGCCCGACGATCTGGAGTCCCAGCAGCCGCCCGGTGCCGCGTTCGGCGATCGCCTTGACCGTCATCGGGGCCGCGCCCGGGTAGTAGCGGGCCCTGCTGGTGGACTCCACCACGGCGGTGACGTACTGCAGGCCGGCCGCGTCGGCCTGCGACGCCTTGAGCCCGGTGCGGGCGATCTCCAGGTCGCAGACCTTGCTGACCGCCGTGCCGACGACACCGGGGAAGGTGGCGTAGCCGCCGCCGATGTTCGTTCCGACGACCCGGCCCTGCTTGTTCGCGTGGGTGCCGAGCGGAATGTGCTGCATCCCCCCCGACACCAGGTTGAGGACCTCCACGCAGTCGCCCGCCGCCCAGACGCCGTCGGCGCCCCGCACCCGCATCGCGCGGTCGGTGAGCAGCCCGCCGTGCTCCCCGAGGCGCAGTCCGGCCTCCCGCGCCAGAGCGGTGTTGGGCGCCACGCCGAGCCCGAGCACGACGACGTCGGCCGGGTACTCGCCCTGGTCGGTCGCCACCGCCCGGACCCGCCCGTCGGCGCCGGTCAGCACCTCGCGCACGGCGGATCCGGTGACGACGGTGATGCCGAGCCCCTCCATGGCCTTGCGGACCAGGTGTCCCATGTCCGGGTCCAGGGTGGACATCGGCTCCTCGGCGCGTTCGAGCAGGGTGACGCGCAGTCCGTGCCGCAGCAGGGCCTCGGCCATCTCGACGCCGATGTACCCACCGCCGACCACGACAGCGTGCCGTGCCGGGGCGTCTTCGAGCGAGCCGAGGATCTCCTCGCCGTCGTCGAGGATCTGCACCCCGTGCACTCCGTCGGCGTCGATCCCCGGGATATCGGGCCGCTTGGGGACGGCCCCGGTGGCGATGACGAGCTGGTCGAACCCGGTCCAGCCCTCCTCGCCCGCCGTGTCGCGGGTGCGCACCCGGCGCGCGTCCATGTCGATGCCGAGCACCTCGGTGCCCAGTCGCACGTCGATGCCGCGGGCCCGGTGCTCCTCGGGCGAGCGGGCGATCAGGTCGCCGGGCCCTTCGGCGTCCCCGGCGATCCAGTAGGGGATGCCGCACGCCGAGTACGAGGTACGGCGGCCGCGTTCGAAGGCGATGATCTCCAGATCGCCCGGGCTCCTCCGTCGGCGTGCCTGGGACGCGGCCGACATGCCCGCCGCGTCGCCCCCGATGACCACCAGCCGTTCCGTCATGACCGCAGCGTATGCGTACGCCCCCGGTATCGTGCGCGGCCACCCCCGTGCCGCACACTTGTGCGTCATGGACCTCCAGATCACCGCGACCTCCCCGGAGCATCCGGCCACCCTCCTCGACCTGCCGTGGAACGTGCCGCTGGAGGAGTGGCCCGAGGAGTACCTGGTGGCCCTGCCCCGCGGCATCTCGCGGCACGTGGTGCGCTTCGCGCTCGCCGGGGACGAGGTGGTGGCGGTCAAGGAGGTCGGCGAGTGGGCGGCCGTCCGCGAGTACGGGCTGCTGCGCGACCTGGACCGGATCGGCATCCCCGCCGTGGACCCGCTGGCCGTGGTCACCGGCCGCACGGACGACCATGGCACGCCGCTGGAGCCCGTGCTGATCACCCGGCACCTGGGCGGTTCCCAGCCGTACCGCTCGATGTTCGAGACGACGATGCGGCCGGGCACCGTCAACCGCCTGCTCGACGCGCTCGCCGTCCTGCTGGTCCGGCTGCACCTGGCGGGCTTCGCCTGGGGCGACTGCTCGCTGTCCAACACCCTGTTCCGGCGCGACGCGGGCGCGTACGCGGCGTACCTGGTGGACGCCGAGACCGGCCAGATCCAGGCCAACCTCTCGCGCGGCCAGCGCGAGTACGACATCGAGGTGGCCCGGGTGAACATCGCGGGCGAGCTGATGGACCTGGAGGCGGGCGGCTCCCTGCACCCGTCGGTGGACCCGGTCACCTTCGGCCAGGCCATCGCCGACCGCTACGACGAGCTGTGGCACGAGCTCACCCGCGAGTCGGTCTACCCGGTGACCAAGCGGCACTACATCGACCGGCGCATCCGCCGGCTCAACGAACTCGGCTTCGACGTGGCCGAGATGCAGATCCAGAAGTCGCCGGACGGCGACCACGTCACCTTCCTGCCCAAGGTCGTGGACGCCGGGCACCATCAGCGCCAGTTGCTCCGTCTGACCGGCCTGGACGCCGAGGAGAACCAGGCGCGCAGTCTCCTCAACGACCTGGAGACCTGGATGGCCACCCAGGACGACTACGCGCCCGGCGACCCGCTCGGCGCCCGTCCCGAGGTGCTGGCCCACCGCTGGGTCCGCGACGTCTTCCGCCCGACCGTCCGCGCCGTCCCGCGCGAACTGCGCCGCGGCATGGACACCGCGCAGGTCTACCACGAGCTGCTGGAGCACCGCTGGTTCATGTCGGAGCGGGCGCAGGGCGACGTCGGGCTGGACGCCGCGGTCGAGGACTACGTGCACAACGTGCTGCTGCAGTCGTCGCAGGCGCCGGCGGTGCCCCTGCCGCCGGACTAGCCCCGCGCGAACGCGCGGCCGGGCTGTCCGGCGCCCGTCACCCGGCCGGGCGCCTCAGCTCCGCGACAAGTGCCGCCTCGGCGACGTCCGGGTCGGGGTGCGCCCTGAGGGCGTCCAGTTCGGCCGGCCACGGTCCCGTCCACCCGGTGGCCTCCCCGCCCGCGCGGACGAGGAGCACCGCGACCAGTCCGGCCGGTGTGCCGGGACGCCCGCCCAGGGCGCGGGCCACGTCCAGGACGGCTCGGAGGGACGAGCCGTCGTCGGCGCGGGCCGGCACGGAGCGCCGGTCGTCGAAGGACAGGACGTACGGGTGCCGCTCGACCAGCCGCAGACAGCGGTCCCACCGCTCGGCCCCGGTGTCCCCCTCGCGCAACGCCGCGACCGCGGCGCCGAAGGCCGCGTCGGCGGCGGCGCGCCCCAGCCCCGCACCTTCCAGGGCGTCGGCGTACGCGTCCTGCACCGCCGCGGAACGCTGGTGATGGTTGGCGGCGAGGCGGTCAAGAAGGCGCAGCTCCGCCCGGCCGGCCGCCAGAGCGCCGAGCGCGTCGCGCAGTGCGATGGCGGCCGTCCCGGAACGCACCGCCGCCCCGGAGAGCACGTACCCCGCGGTGTAGCGCTCGCCGTGGGGACGCTCGGCGTCGCACAGTGCGACAGCCAGTGCTCCGGCGACCGCACCGTCCGCGATGTGGTCGTGAACGAACGCGCTCAGCGCACTGCAGGCGGCTTCCACGACGCCCGTGTCGCCTCCCTCGCGCACCAGGGCGGCCAGGAAGTGGGCGTGGGACTCCGCGGCCGCCGGGGCCATGTCCCAGCGTCTGCCGATGACGGCCTGGCGTACCGCCGGGTGCCCCATCCGGGCCCGAAGGCGGGCAGGGATCCCGGGCCGGTCCAGGGCCGCGGTCAGCGGCACGGCCACGACGGCGAGCACGTCGTGGTGCTGGCCCGGCGCGTCCCACGCGGCCAGCAGGGCGCCGAACGCCTGCTCGCCGGGGCGTTCGCCCAGGGCCCGCGCCGCCTCCTTCCGCGACCCGACCGGCGCCCGCGGGTCGCGGGCGATCCCGCCGAGCCAATCGACCGCCTCGGCGTCGGGAATTCCGTCAAGGAGCCGGCGCAGCGCCGCCATCGCGGCCCGGCCGCGCACACCGCCTGTGCCGGCATGCTCCAGCAGCCGGGCGAGCGCGTCGCGGTCGGCCATCCGGCCGAGCGAGGCCAGGGCAGCGGCGACGACGGGCTGCGGGACCTCCCCTTCGACGAGCCGTCGCAGGGCCGCGGCGTCACGCAACTGAGCAGCCGCACCCGCGCGTTGCCGCAGCGGCAGGTCCTCGTCGGCGGCAACCCGCTCCAAGTGCCGGGCGATCAGCGCCCGCTGCGCGGGCAGCCAGCGCCCTTCGGCGGTCCTGGGCAGCCTCGGCACCCACGGCTGTCCGGCGACCGCCGGCAGGCGCTCCAGGAGATCGGTACGGCGGCGCGTCACCGTTTCCTCCAGGTGCGGGACCGCGACGAACCGCCTGCCGCATTGCAGGAGTTCCGCGGCACGCGCCTCCCGTGTGGCGGGGTCGGCGAGCCAGACCCCGGCGGCGCGTGCGGCAAGGGCGGGATCGTCGCTCTCCAGGGCCGTACGGGCGAGGAAGGCGTCGCAGCCGGGC
This sequence comes from Streptomyces sp. NPDC002574, assembly GCF_042889545.1. Taxonomy (NCBI): domain Bacteria; kingdom Bacillati; phylum Actinomycetota; class Actinomycetes; order Kitasatosporales; family Streptomycetaceae; genus Streptomyces; species Streptomyces sp. NPDC002574. Next base: position 437,309 of record NZ_JBIARB010000006.1, on the reverse strand, counting down.
AGTGCGGCGGCATGACGCTCCAGGAGTGCGGCGATGCCGAGTGCGTTCCGCGCGCCGGCGCCTTGGTGGCCCGCGGCCCAGACCGCACGGGCGGCGGGCAGGTCCACATCCAGTGGCGTCGAAGGACCCGGGAACCGGAGGTCGGCGACCACCTGGGCCAGCAACGGCGCGACGGCCACGGCCCGTTCATGGTCACGGTGCGTCGCGGCGGCCACGACCACGCGCCGCAGAAGCCGTTCTGCGACCTGGAGGGTGTACGCGGTCGAGTCGTGGGACTGGACGGTGGTCAGGGCCGCGTCCCGCAAAGCCGCGTACGGGACGGCCGCGAGCAGCCGGGCGGGGGCCGCGGCCGCCTGCTCCAGGGCCGCTTGGCGCACGACGTACTGGTCGTGCCATGCGCGTTCGCAGGTGGTGAAGATGCGGGCGTACTCAGCGGGGTCGCCGTGCCGGGCCGCGGCGGCGAGGAGTCCCGGCCAGGCGGAGGCTCGCCGGTGGACGTTGACGTCGTCGGCCAGACCGCGGTAGAGGGGCTCGGCCTCGGCCGGCGGGAGGAGCACGCCGAAGCGCGGCCGGACGTCACGTCCGCGCCCCGGACCGGCCGGCAGGTCCCGGACGAATGCGGCACGATCCTCGGGCTCCAGCGCGGCGACCGCACTGACCGGCACCTTGTGCCGGTTCCCCTCGGGCACGCGTTCCCGCACCAGACGGACGCGTGTGCCGGGCGGGAGGAGCGCCAGTAGGGGGTCGGCGGTGACGGGCTCCGCCAGGTCCCGGTTCTCGTCGTCCCGCGTGCGGCACACCGCGGCCAGGGCGGCCAGTTCCTCCGTGGCCAGTCCGCGCAGTGCGCGCCGGACGCTCCTGGGCAACGGGCCGTCGGCGAGCGGAAGTTCCGTGACGCCCGCTCGGCGGACGGCGGCCAGCAGGTCCCGGGGCCGGTGCAGGGCGGCGACCACGGCGTCGTCGGTCATGAGGCGCGGCGCCTTCTCGGCGAGGAGCAGCGCGGCCCCGGGGTCCCGCCGGGCCAAGGACTCCACCAGGACCAAGTGGCGGTGGACGAGCCGGTACCACCCGTAGGTGCCCTCGGCCCGCTCGGCAGCCCGGACCAGGTATTCCGCGACCGCCCGCGGTGCGGTGCGGACGAGTGACGCCAGCACGCCGGCGGGCGCGTCGAGCCGGGGCAGCCACTCCCCCGCCGTCCCGGCGGGGCAGGCCGCCAGCAGCTGCGCCGCCTCGGCGTCCCCGTACCGCTCGCGCACCTCCGGGAGCAGCCGTGCGGCGAGTTCACGGCGCCGGGACAGCCGCAGGACGCGGTAGACGTCGCGTCGTACACCGCGGATGTCGCCCAGCGCGAGCCGCGCCAACGCGGCGTCGGGAACGGGCAGCCGGATCGCCGCCGCCAGGGCGCGGCGGCGCAGCAGGGGTTCGTCGAGCGCGGCGGCCACGGCGTCGATGTCGCGACGGACGACGGCCAGGAAGAGCGCGAGATGACGATCGTCGGGGTTCCCGTCCGCGAGGGCGGCGCGGGCTGTGCGATAGCCGTCCTCGTCCAGGGAACGGACGTGTTCCGCGACGGCCCGCATCCGGGCAGGGAAAGGAAGGTGGTCGAAGTGCGTGTACAGAGTGCGGACTTCTCTTCGGGAGTGCTCCTGGACCCCGGCTGTGGTCGTGGCCGTCCACGACCGCGGGGGCGCCCGTGCCGAGGGGCGCAGGGGTGATCGTCCCCGTCGCCCCCGGCCTCCGCAAGCCAATTACGCCCCCCTGCGGCCGCGGGAACGCGGGCGATGTCGCCGAAGAGCGCGGTGTGGTCGGGGATCCATTGCAGGGCGGCGACGTCGACGTCGGCGTCCACCGGCTCGCGCAGGTGCAGCCCGCACGTGATGTCCGCATGGTGCGGCAGCGGTAGTGCGCCGTAGTCGGTGGCGTCCCCTTCCCTCGGCATGGCATCGCACTGGACAGGGCCGTCCACCCAGTGATACCCGTGTCTCATATCGTGATCGAAAGGGGAGCGGAGATGTCTGTGGTCGAGGTGCGTCCCATCGGCCGGGTGAGCGGAGGGCGCGTCGCCGTCGAGGACGACGACTGGGGCGGGGTGGAGGCCCTGATCCGGCTGGACGCCGCGCGATTCGGACCCGAGGCGCTGTTCGGGCTCGACGCCTTCTCGCACCTGGAGGTGGTCTACCGCTTCGACCGCGTGCCGCCGGAGCGGGAGCAGACCGGGGCGCGCCACCCCCGCGGCAACACCGCATGGCCCCTCACGGGCATCTTCGCCCAGCGCGGCAAGGACCGGCCCAACCGGCTGGGCGTCTCGCGCTGCAAGCTGCTGCGCGTCGAGGGACTGGACGTGCACGTGCGGGGGCTCGACGCCGTCGACAGCACGCCGGTGCTCGACATCAAGCCGTGGATGACCGGGTTCGCCCCGCGGGGCGAGGTCGTGGAACCGGCATGGGCCGGGGAGTTGATGCGCCGTTACTACTGACGGCGGGCGGCCGGCGTGGGTGCCCGTGCGTGCCGTGGCTCCCGGCAGGCATCCGGGTGAGGCGGCGGCGGTGCGCGGCGTGTCCTCTCCGGCCCATTTGCGCATATGGGCTGATGTTCATTTATGCAGTCAAGGCATGCGGCCACGGGCTCGCACCACGGAACCCGCGGCTCGCGCCAGGGGTCGGACGGGCCGCAGCGCCACATCAAGGGCGCGCACCGGTCCGTGCGGCGCTCCCGCCGCACCGCGACCGTCCTGGTCGTCGGCACCGGAGCGATGGGTTTCGTGGCCCTGACGGCGTGGGGCGTGCACCATGCCGTCGTCCACTCCCCCTCGCCGCCCGTCCTGTACGCCCGCCCGGCCCCCACCCCGCAGGTACAGCCGTTCCCCAACCTCACCGACCGCGTCACGATGCACCGCGTCCCCGCCTACCCGGCCGTCGAACCGCGCATCGTCACCCGGGCCTCCTGGGGGGCGGACGAATCCCTGCGCCACGAGGCACCCCACTACGGCCACGCGGTGGAAGCGGTCTTCCTGCACCACACGGACAGCGGCAACGGCTACGCCTGCAAGGACGTGCCCCGCATCATCCGGAACATCTACACCGGCCACGTGCGCGGCAAGCACTGGGACGACGTGGCCTACAACTTCTTCATCGACAAGTGCGGCACGATCTACGAGGGCCGGGCCGGCGGCCTGGCCAAGCCGGTGACGGGCGCGCACGCGGTCGGTTTCAACCAGGACACCATCGGTGTCGCGGCGGTCGGCACCTTCGACGCCCCCGGCAGCGTGACGCACGCGATGACCGAGGGGATCGCCCGGCTCGCGGCCTGGAAGCTCGGCATCTCCGGCATCGACCCCCGCTCCAAGGTCACCTTGGTGTCGAGCAACGACAAGAGCCGCTTCCCCAAGGGCAAGCACGCGGTCTTCCACGTCATCGCCGGTCACCGGGACGCCTTCATGACCGACTGCCCCGGCAACGCCCTGTACGCCGCCCTTCCGGCGATCCGCGCCGAGGCGGCCCGGCTGCAGGGCCGCCCGCTGGCGCGCAAGGGCTGACCCGGTTCTACGGCTGGAACCGCGCGGACGTGAGAGCCAGCAGCGCGACGTCGTCGCCGACCACGCCCGCGTAGCCGATCAGGTCCTCCCAGACCGCGTCGACCACGTCGCGCGGCGAGGGGTGGGTGGACTGGGCCAGGCGCGCGGCGAGCCGGCCGGCGAGCGGGTAGAAGACCCCGGAGGAGTTCCTGGCCTCCGTCACACCGTCTGTGTAGGCCAGGATCATGTCGCCCGGCCGCAACTCGACCTCCGCCATCACCGGCCGCGGCAGGCCCGGCAGTCCGGTGCCCAGGGGCGGCGCGGGGTCGGCCCTCAGTTCCTCCACCGCGCCGTCGCGCAACAGCAGCGCCGGCGGGTGCCCGTGGCAGGCGAACCGCACCTTCGATCCGCCGGCGGGAAACTCCAGCAGCAACGCGGTCGCGAACAGTTCGCCGTTCGCGTCGGCGTCCAGCAGCAGGCGCCGCTCCAGGCGCGCGGCGACGCTCCTCAGGTCCGGCTGGTCGAGCGCCGCCTCGCGGAAGGCGCCGAGAAGGGACGCGACGGTGGACACCGCGGCAAGTCCGTGGCCCTGCACGTCGGCGATCAAGGCCCGCACACCGTGGGGTCCGTCCCGTACGTCGAACAGGTCGCCGCCCACCAGGGTGCCGCGCTGCGCTGCCCGGTACAGCGCCGCGCAGCGCACCGCACCGACCAGGGGCGGCACGGGTGCCAGCACGGCGTGCTGGGCGGCCTCGGCGACCGAGCCGGCCTCCACCAGACGGCCGCGGGAGCGCTGGCCCACCCCGGCGATCACCACGCTGAGGGCACCGATCAGTACGACGGCGCCGAGCTCCGAGCTGACGAGAGCGCCCGAGCCGACGACCGGGAGCATCATCACCACGACCACGGCGACCGCGATGACGGCCGTGCCCAGGACGCCGTAGGTGAGCGCGGCCAGCGGGGAGACCGCCGCGTAGTACGCGCCCAGTTCCACGTCGCCGGGCGTCACGCCCTGCGCCACGATCAGGGCGGCCAGCAGCAGGACCGGCAACAGGCGCAGCCATTGGGGCGGCGTGACGCTCTGCAGTGTGCCGTTCTCGGCGGGAACCGTCCCCATAGAGGCACGGTAACCGCGGACGGCCGCGCCCGCCGGATCAGCGGGCGGCCGCCACCTCGGCCCCGACAAGGTCCGGGTGGTGACGCCGGGCCACCTCGGGGTGGGCGCGCAGCCATCCCTTGAGCTCGTTGCGTCCGTACTCGGCGAACAGCGGATTGGCCGGGTCCTGGGTGGCGCCCGGGGCGTGGTGGGCGTGCGCGAAGGGCAGCGGCGCGATCCGCGCGTCGAGCCGCGGGTTGTAGAAGAACGGGACGGAGAAGCGCTCGCGCGCTCCGGGCGGGCTGACGACGCGGTGGTTGGTGGCCTTCAGCCAGCCGTCGGTGGCGACCTCCAGGAGCTCGCCGAGGTTGACGACGAAGGCGCCGGGCAGCGGCGGGACGTCGTGGAAGCGGCCGTCGGAGCGCTGCACCTGGAGACCGCCGACCGCGTCCTGGAGCAGCAGGGTCAGGAAACCGTAGTCCTTGTGCGCGCCGACGCCCTGGCCGTCGCCGGTGGGGGCGGTGCCGGGGTAGCGGACCAGCTTCAGGTGCAGGTGCGGTTCGTCGGCGAAGGCGTCGTCGTAGAAGTCCTCGGGGGCGCCGATGGAGGCCAGCAGTTCGTGCAGCAGGCGGTGTGCGATGCCGCTGAGCCGGTCGATCCAGCGCAGGGAGCGCTCGCGCAGCTCGGGGAGCCCGGCGGGCCACTGGTTGGGGCCTTCGAGCCACCAGTACGGCGGTTCGCCCGGGGCGGGGACGTGCCGGGGGCGCTCGGCGCCGACGTCGAGCTGGTCGCGCCAGTCCTGGCTGCCGCCGGTCCGCTCGTCGCCGATGCGGGTGTAGCCGCGGAAGTGCGGGGAGTTGAGGTTGCCGAGGGCGAGCCGGTCCGCCTCGGGGAGGGCGAAGAACGCGCGGATCACGCGCATCAGCGCGGCCGTCTCCTCGGCGGTGACGCCGTGGCCGGTCAGCTGGAAGAAGCCGACGTCGTGGGCGGCGGCGTGCAGGTCGCGGTGGAGCCGGGCGCGGGCCTCGGGGCCGCGGTCGGCGGCCGACAGGTCGATCACGGGGAGCTGGAGCGTCATGTGTCTTTCCGCAGGGTGTGTCCCGGCAGCGGCGGCGGTGGCCGAACGCTCCGCGCGGGCGCCCTGTCGGGGCGGTGGCGCGGGGCCGGGTGAGGGAAGGGAGACGAGTGGCGGGGCTCAGCCGCTGCGGCGACAGGACATGCTCGTGACGCGGACGAAGTCCACGTGTCGGCGGCGCACGAGCAGGATCATGGGCCAAGAGTACTGCTCCACGTGACGGCGCTCTGTGACCCGTGTCACCCGCACCCATGACCCGGGGCCCGAGGACGTGGGGCGGCGCCATGGTCCGGGCGCGCGGCGGCGGCCACGATGTGGCGGCAACCCGACCCCGACGTGCCCTGGAGGCACCATGCGCCCCTGGAGAGGCCTCACCAGAGGTGTCCCGAAGAGCGTTCCCCTGCTCGCCGCCGCGGCCCTCGTGCTGGGCAGCGCCGCTGTGCCCGCGGGGGCGCAGACCACCACCGCCGGCCACTGCGCGCGGCTGGACCGGGTGGCGGTCCCCGGCGCCGCCCTCGCGCAGCGCGCGTGCCTGCCGGACCTGACGACCACCGGCCTGGCCGGGACCCCGTACACCGACACCGCCGACCAGGCGGGGCTGTCCGCCGCCGGCACCCTGCGCCCCTCGGGCGTGCCCGGCGTCCAGGTCGACGGCTACTTCCCGGACAGCTCGCACTTCAACACCACGCACGGCTGGAACCACGACGCGCAGTTCGTGCTCCGGATGCCCGACCGCTGGAACGGCGGCCTGATCGTCACGGGCGCGCCGGGCACCCGCAAGCAGTACTCGCTCGACGTGCTCATCTCCGACTGGGCGGTCGCGCAGGGCTACGCCTTCGCCGCGACCGACAAGGGCAACAGCGGCCCGGACTTCTTCACCGACGGCCGCCGTCCGGGGGACGCGATCGCCGAGTGGAACCGGCGCACGACCCAGCTCACCGTGGCCGCCAAGGCCGCCGTCGCCGCCCGGTACGGCCACGCGCCGCGGCGCACGTACATGACCGGCATCTCCAACGGCGGCTACCTCACACGCTGGCAACTGGAGAACCATCCGGCGCTCTACGACGGCGGCGTGGACTGGGAGGGCACGCTGTGGACGGCGGACGGACCCAATCTGCTGACGTCGCTGCCGGTGACGGTGGCCCGCGCCCAGGGCCGGGCGGGCGACGCGGACCTGCTCACGGCCGGATTCGCGCCGGGCTCGGAATTCCTGTGGCCGTACCACCAGCAGGCGTACTGGGGCATTACCCAGAAGACGTACCGGGCGGAATTCGACCCCTCCTACGATCCGGCGTGCCCCGGGTCGAGCGCCGGAGCGACCGTGCCCGAGATCCTGGCGCCCTGCGCCTCGGACGCGGACTACGACTACGCCGCGCGCCCGGCGGCCGTGCACCGCGCGGTCGCCCGGGTCGCGCTCACGGGCCGGATCGGCAAACCGATGATCACCCTCCACGGCACCCTGGACACGCTCCTGCCGATCGCGGCCGACTCCGACGTGTACGACCGCATGATCGACGGCGCCGGACGCGGCCGTCTGCACCGCTACTACCGGGTGGCGGACGGCAACCACGTGGACGGCCTGTACGACACCTATCCGGACCGGCTGCGCCCCGTCCTGCCCTGCTACCGCGAGGCACTGGGCGCGCTGACGGCCTGGGTGGAGCACGGGCGCACGCCGCCCGGTGACCGCACGGTGCCGCGTCCGGCGGGCGGTGACGTGGTCAACTCCTGCGCGCTCGGCTGATCAGACCCGTTCCAGCCGGCGGTGCGGCCCTTCGGGCAGCTCGACGCCGACCCGGTCCCCGGGCCGCACCTCGCCGCCGGTCAGCACGACGCCCATGATGCCGCCCTTGCGGACGACCCTGCCCCGCTCGTCACGGCCGACGACCTGCTTGAGCAGCCCGCTGCGGAACCCGTCGATCTGCACGCACGGATTGCGCAGCCCGGTGACCTCGACGACCGCCTGGCCGCCCAGCCGCAGCCGGGTGCCGACGGGCAGGCCGAGCAGGTCGATGCCGCGGGTCGTGACGTTCTCGCCGAGCTCCCCGGGGGCGACCTCGTAGCCCGCCGCGCGCAGTTCGTCGTGGAGTTCGCCGTGGATCAGGTGAACCTGACGCAGGTTCGGCTGCGTCGGGTCCTGCGCCACCCTGGAGCGGTGCTGCACCGTCACCCCGAGATGCGCGTCGCCCTCGACCCCGAGTCCGGCCAGCAGACGGATGCTCTCGTGCGTCGGCTTGCTGAAGTGGTGTCCCTCGTCGCGGCTCACGGCGACGACCGTGCCGGTGGCGGCGGTGACGGTCACGAGGCGCGCTCCCTTCGTCCAGGCTGCTGCGGATCAGCCTAGCCGTCGCGTTTGTTGAGGCTTCAAGGAAATGCGCCTAGGCTGGGCGCATGCCTGTTCGCCGTCTCAACCACGCCGTGCTCTACATCCGTGACGTCGCCCGGTCCGTCGAGTTCTACACCGACGTGTTCGGCTTCAAGGTCGACGTGGAGATCCCCGGCCGCGCCGCCTTCCTGAGCGCGAAGGACACCCTCAACGACCACGACCTCGGGCTGTTCGCCATCGGCCCGGACGCGCCGGGCCCCGAGCAGAGCCGGGTCGGGCTCTACCACCTCGCCTGGGAGGTGGGCACCCTCGGCGAACTCGCCGACACCGCCCGCACGCTGACCGGACGCGGCGCGCTCGTCGGCGCCAGTGACCACGTGGTGTCCAAGTCCCTGTACGCCAAGGACCCGGACGGCAACGAGTTCGAGATCATGTGGCGCGTCCCCCGCGAGGACTGGCCCACCGCCCAGGAGGCCACCGGCCCCCTCCCCCTCGACCTCCAGGCCGCCCTCGACCGCTGGGGCCCCGACCTCGCGACCGGCGCCGCGGCCGGCTCCGCCACCTGACGCACGGAGGTCAGTCGAGGACGACGGTCACCCCACGCTTGTGGAGGACCCCCACGATGACCTCGACGTAGCCGAGCCCTCCGCCGGATCGAACACGACGTCCCCTCGGGACGGCACCCTCGCAGGGTCAGGATCTCCCGCGGCGGCGGCACCCGGTCGGCGAAGAATCCGTCGACTCCGGCACACCGTCCCCACAAGCGCTCGACGCCGTCCTCGTCCTCAGGGACCAGCAGATGGGTGACCGGGAAGTCCCTGCCCCACCCGATGTGGTCTGCGGCTCGCATTCGGTCCCTTCACCGCGCGCGCCCACCGCGACGCGTGCCTAACGGCCTATCTGCTTGCGGCCGGCACGGCGCAGGCGGCGGCGCTGGGAGGGGTCGAGGGTGAGATAGGCGGCCGTGGGGACGCCGAGGACGATCAGCAGGGCGATCCAGTTGGGGAGGAACGCCGCAAGGATCCAGAACGCCACGAGGCCGACCGCCAGGCCGCCGATGACGTACTTCGCGCGATTGGACATCTTCCCCGCCTCCGTCCGCGGCACGCGCCGCGCTCACATGGGTAAACGCGGCGCGCGCCGTGGCGGTTCCCGGCCGGACCGGGGTCAGCTGTCCTGCGCTCCGGGGTCGTCCTGGGGCTTCGGCGCTCCCGCGTCGGCCGTCCGGGGGCCGTCCTGCGCGTCCCCGGGAACGGAGGCGGGGGCAGGGGCGGGGGCTGCGGCCCGGCGTTCCTGGTCGCGGGTGGCCTCGGCGCGCACGAGCGCGCCCAGGGCGGCGTAGATGTCCACGGGCATGGTGCTTCTCCTGCGGTGTTCGTCCTGGTGCGGGGCATGTCGGCGGGCCGCGCGGCGCATTGCGGAGCGGTGCGATGCGGTCGGCGGCCGGGCGCTGTCAGCAGCGCAGGACGGTGTGCAGGTGGCCAGGGGGTCCGGCGGGAGAGGTGTGCCGGGCCGGGCCCGACACGGCGGCGGCCACGGGGTCCGCGGCGACCGCGTCCCGGGCGGCGGCCGAGGCGTGGTTCTGGGGAGCGCCACCGCGGTGCTGGGGACCCGCCTGCGGGGCGGCGCGGCGGGCGACGTGCGCCGGGTGGTGGTGCGTCTCCGCGCCCGCCCCGTCGGTGACGGCGGCCACGGCCGCCGTCCGCTCGGGCGCCGCCACGGGCACCGGTCCCCACAGGCCGCACAGCGCGTGCAACAGGCACGCCAGCGCCACGAACAGCACCGGACGGCCCGCGGGACGGAACCGGCCCGGAGGTCGCCCTGCGATGTGCGGCATGCGCTGCTCCTCCGGATGCGTACTCCTCCCTCCTTACCGGGCCGGGCGCGCGACCCCGCAGCTCACTAGGCTGATCGACGCACGCGTTCACCCTGCCGACCCAACGCCCGCGGAAGGAACCGCGCATGCACCCTCTGGAGGGCATCACGGTCGTCGCCCTGGAGCAGGCCGTCGCCGCGCCGTACGCGACCCGGCAGCTGGCCGACCTCGGGGCCCGCGTCATCAAGGTGGAGCGGCCCGGCGGGGACTTCGCGCGCGGCTACGACCGCACGGTCCGTGGCCTGTCCGCCTACTTCGTGTGGTGCAACCGGGGCAAGGAGAGCGTCGTGCTCGACCTCAAGCAGCCCGACGACCGCGCGCTGCTGGACCGGATCGTCGCCCGCGCCGACGTCTTCGTGCAGAACCTCGCGCCGGGCGCGGCCGGACGGCTCGGGCTCGCCGCGGAGGCGCTGCGCGCCCGCGACCCCCGGCTGATCACCTGCGACATCTCCGGCTACGGGCCGGACGGCCCCTACCGCGACAAGAAGGCGTACGACCTGCTCGTCCAGTGCGAGACGGGGCTGCTGTCGATCACCGGCGGGCCGGAGGCCCCCGCGCGGCCCGGCATCTCCGTCGCCGACATCGCGGGCGGCATGTACGCGTACGCCGGGATCCTGACCGCCCTGTACGAACGGGAGCGGACCGGCGAGGGCTCGGCCCTGGAGGTCTGCCTGCTCGACGCGCTCGCGGAGTGGATGGGCCATCCCTTCTACGCGCAGGCCTACGGCGGCGAGCCGGTGGCCCGCAGCGGCGCCAAGCATCCGTCGATCTCGCCGTACGGGCCCTACCGCTGCGGCGACGACGCGGTGGTCTTCCTCAGCGTGCAGAACGACCGGGAGTGGGTGGCACTGTGCGAACAGGTGCTGCGCCGCCCGGAGCTGACCCGCGACCCGCGCTTCGCCGACAACCCGCTGCGCCGCGCGCACGACGGCGAACTCACCGCGGAGCTGGAGGCGTGCCTGGCCGGGCACACCGCCGACGGCGCCATGGCCCTGCTGGACCGGGCCGGGATCGCCAACGCACGGCTGCGCACCGTCCCGGAGTTCGCCGACCATCCGCAGCTCGCGGCGCGCTCGCGCTGGCGGGAGTTCGGCTCTCCGGCGGGACCGCTGCGCGGGCTGCTGCCGCCGGTCGGGGTCGCGGGCCGGGAGAGCCCGATGCGGGAGGTGCCGGCCCTCGGCGCTCACACGGAAGCCGTACGCGGGGAGTTCTCCGGTTGACGGATCCCGCGGCCATCCGGGTGCCGCGCCCGCCCCCGCCGCGGGATCGTGCGGCACACCCGGTAGCCTCGGGCACGGCACGCTGCCGACCACGCTCGCAGTGGTGCACCGCCCCCGTGGTCCTGACCCGGACGGGGCGGGCGGCCGGGTCGCCGCCGGGGTCCGCCACAGCGGGACCGGGGCACTCGGCAACTCCGGGTCTCACGCCCCCCGGTAGCGGGTGAAGACCGGGAACGCCGCGGCGAGGCCCAGCATCGCCACCACGACCAGCACACCGCCCGCGGTGACCGCCGTCCGTGACCCGAGCGCCGAACCGGCCGTACCGTGCAGCAGGTCCGCGACACGCGGGCCGCCCGCGACGACGACGGTGAAGACGCCCTGCATGCGGCCGCGCATGTCGTCGGTGGCCACCGACTGCAGGATCGCGCTGCGGAACACCATCGACACCATGTCGGCGAAGCCCGCGAGCGCCAGGAACGCCGTCGCCCACCACAGGCTGCCGCTCAGCCCGAGGCCCGCGATGGCCACGCCCCAGCCCGCCACGGCGATGACGACCATGAGGCCGTGCCGTTTGGCCCGGGAGAAGGTGCCCGAGAACAGACCGCCCAGGACCGCCCCGATGGGGATGGCGGCGAAGAGCAGGCCGAGGGAGAGCCCCTCGCCCCAGGGGGCGTAAGTGGTCGCGGCGAGCTGCGGGAACAGGGCGCGCGGCATGCCGAAGACCATCGCGAGGATGTCGGCCACGAACGACAGGAGCAGGATGCGCTGCGCGGTGATGTAGCGGAACCCGGCCCCGACCTCGCGCCAGCCGCCGCGCCGGGACACCGCGGCACCGCTCTTGTCCAGCGGAGGCAGCGCGGGCAGCCGGAAAACCGCCCAGACGGTCGCGGTCAGCGCGATGGCGTCGAGGAGGTAGAGGGTCGGCAGGCCGAGGACGGGGATGAGGGCGCCGGCGAGCAGCGGGCCCACCACGAGTCCGGTCTGCATGACGGTCGAGCCGAGGGCCACGGCCGCGGGCAGTTCCTGCGGGGGCACGAGCCGCGCGACGGCGGCGCTGCGCGCGGGCGCGTTCATGCCGGCGCAGGCCTGCTGGGCGGCGAGCAGGACCATGAGCAGCCACACCGAGCCTGCGCCGAGGAAGGCCTGCACCCAGAACAGCAGTGAGGTGACGGCGACACCGATGTTGGTGACGAGCATCAGTTTGCGCCGGTCCACGCTGTCGGCGACGGCGCCGCCCCACAGGGCGAAGACGACCAGCGGGACGAGTCCGGCGATGCTGGAGTAGCCGACCCACGCGGACGAGCCGGTGATGTCGTAGATCTGCTTGGGTACGGCGACCGCCGTGAGCTGACTGCCCACGGCGGTGACGGTGGTCGAGGTCCACAGGCGGCGGTAGGCGGGGTGCCGCAGGGGCCGGGTGTCCATGAGCCAGCGCCGCATGCCGCTGCGGCGCCCGGGTTCACAGGGTTCGTCGTCGGCGGCGCGGGCCGCGTCCTCTATCGGGATGCCGGCGGTGTTCTTGGTGCTGTCCACGGGGCCTTTTGCTTCCTTGTACAACTATCGCTGACCCGCCGACCCTACCCGCCTCCGTCACCGCCCGGAATGCGCTGCCCCGGGCAGGCTTCCGGACAGCGGCAGCAGGGCGGAGGAGCGGGAGAGGTCGATCGTCACCGCCGGGGCGCTGCCGGGCGGCTCCAGGAGGCCGGCGTCGGTGCCGGCGACGATCAGCGCGAGCCGGTGCCCGGCCGGGACGACGTGGTCGGTGGCGGCCAGGGTGATGGTGGTCGTGTATGCGCGCCCGGGGACGAGGGGCCGGCCGTGCCGGGCGGAGGCCGCGTGCCCGAGGTCGGCCCAGCCGCGGCTGACCACGGTGTGGGTCACGTCCGCGGTGTCCGCGGCCGTGTCGAGGAAACAGGCGCTGTCGCCGGGAGCGCCGGCGCCCCAGCAGGAACGGGTGGCGAGGTCGGTGATGCCTTCCTTGGCCCCGAGGAAGTCGCGGATCGTCGCGGGGCCGAGGTCGACCACGACCGCCGACAGGTGGGCGCTCGCGGTCGAGGCGGAGGCGGTCACCGTGACCGTGCCGCCGCCGGAAAGGCGCAGCGCGCCGGTGAGGGTGCCGGTGCTGAAGACCGTCTTGTCCGGGCCGGCGGTGTCAGCGGCGGCGGCCCAGTCCTCCTCGCCGCGCCCCGGCGCGTCGGTGAAGGTCTCGGCGCTGCCCGGAGCGGCCGGCCTACGGCCGAGGACCCCGAGGCCGGGGGTGGATCCGGGGCGCAGGCTCAGCCGGGTCGGCGCGGTGCCGGCCGGCGGCCAGGCGCGGTCGGTGCTCCAGTGGTCCGGGGAGCGTTCGACGTCGGCGGCGGGCTCGCGCTCGATGCCGTTGCCCACGCCCAGCAGGTAGTGGTCGAACCAGCGGTGCAGCGTCGCCACCCAGGCGTCGCGGCGGTAGTCGAAGGGGTCGACGTGGCCGGTCTGCGACAGCCACACCTTCCGCTCCACGCCGTGGGCCGCCAGGGCCTGCCACCACTGCCCGAAGTGCTTGGTGCGGACGTTGAGGTCCTGCATGCCGTGCACGGCGAGGACGCTGGCGCGGACCTTGCCGGCGTGCCGGGTGTAGTCGCGCTCGCTCCAGAAGGAGGTCCAGTCGCCGCTGCGCGGGGCGCCGTTCACGATCGCCTGCTGCACGGCGGCGCAGCGGGTGCGGGCGTCGGCGCTCTCGACGTAGTCCGAGAGCCAGTCGGGTCCGGAGTCGTACAGGGCCGCGCCCTGCTGGAAGTAGTAGTCGTACCAGGAGCTGATCGCGCTGATCGGCACGATCGTCCGCAGCCCCTTCACCCCGGTCGCCGCGACGCCGTTGGCGATGGTGCCGTCCCAGCTCTTGCCGATCATGCCGACGTCGCCGGTCGACCATCCTGCCGCGACGGTCCGCGCCCCGGTGCGCGAGGTGTACGCGGTGGCACGGCCGCCCAGCCACTCGACAACGGCCTTGGCGGAGCCGATGTCCGAGGGGCCGCCGACGTCCACGCAGCCGTCGGAGCGGTTCGTCCCGGCGAGGTCGACCAGGACCACCGCGTAACCGCGCGGCACGAAGTAGTTGTCGTAGAACAAGGGCGCCTGGACCATGCGCCCTTGGGCGTCGTAGGTCTTGGTCTGGCTCTCGTTGCCGCGCCCGCAGCAGGAGTAGTACGGGCTCGCGTCCATGATCACCGGCACCTTGCGGCCCACCGCGGCGGCCTCCCTCGGGCGCACGATGTCGGCGGCCACCCGGTCGGTCCGGCCGTCGCCGTCGCCGTCGCGTCCCGTGTCGACCCACACCGCTTCGCGGATGGCGTCGGCATAGGAGTAGTCGGGCCGGCTGAGGCCGTCCCGGACGGTACCGCCCGGGGCGGCGTGGGCGGACGTCGCGGGGAGGAGGACGGCGGCGAGGGCGGCGACGACCGCCGCGACGACGCACATCGCACGGGCACGGGCACGGGGGACGCGCGGCAGGGAGGGCACCCGCGGACGTTAACGTTTGGCAGTGCCATGCCAAAAGCAGGTTCCCGGCCAACTCTCGCCCGCGATGCGGACCTTGAGAGCGGCCTCCCCCGCCGGGGGCGACCGGCGGAACCCGCGCAGGGCAGCCGTGGCACACAGCCCCGTTCACGCGTTCGGCGTAGCCGAACTGTCCCGTGAACACGCCACGTGATGAGCTGGTCACGCAGCCGGGTCGACGGGTGGACCGCAGGACCACCCCTCGCAGCGGACCCGGACCACGGCGCGACGGGTGGCACACGCCCCGGGGACCGCAGCCGAATCCCGACTGGCCCCGCGGCTCGGCGGGGCGCGAAAGGAACGCCGGCAATGATCGCTGCCCGCACCACCGGCCTCAGGCCGGGCCCCTCCGCCGGCCCTCCTTCCGGCACCGTGTCCGGCCGCGGGCCCCGGCGGACCCTCGCCGCACTGGGCGCCTGCGTCCTGCTGCTCACCGCCTGCGCCGCGCCGCCGCGGACCTCTCCCGCACCGCGCCCCGCACCCTCCGCCAGCGCCCCGGCGACGGACGACGCGGCCGCCGCGGCAGCGCGGTTGCATGCCTACTACGAGCAGACACTGGCGTGGAGGCCCTGCGACCAGGCCGACGGATTCCAGTGCACCACCATGCGCGTGCCCTTGGACTACGCCCATCCCGAGGCCGGCGACATCCTGGTGTCGGCCACCCGCAAGAGGTCCACCGGCGGCGCGCGGCTCGGCTCCCTCCAGCTCAACCCCGGCGGCCCCGGCGCCTCCGCGATGGACTTCCTGTGGAAGGCCTCCGCGGCGTACTCCTCGTCGGTGCGCGGCGCCTACGACCTCGTCGCGATGGACCCCAGGGGCGTCGGCCACAGCACCCTCGTCGACTGCGGCACGGGCCGGCCGGTCGCCTTCATGCAGTCGCCCGTGCCCCCCACGCCCGACGCGGCCGAGATCAGCGCGTGGGACGCCATGTACCGGAAGACCGCCGGCGAGTGCGAGCGGCACGTCGCGGGACTGCTCCCGTACGTCGGGACACCCGACGCCGCCCGGGACATGGACATGCTGCGCTCGCTCCTCGGCGACAAGCGACTGCACTACGCCGGTTTCTCCTACGGCACCTACCTGGGGGCGACCTACGCCGAGCTGTTCCCCTCACGGGTGGGCCATGTGGTGCTGGACGGCGCCCTGGACCCCTCCCTCGGCGCGCTCGACACCACGCTGCACCAGGCACGCGGCTACCAGGTCGCATGGGAGGCCTTCGCCGCCGACTGCGCGACCCGCCCCGACTGCCCGGTCGGCCGCAGCCTGCCGGGGGCCGCCCGCACGCTGGACACCCTGCGGGCCGTCCTCGACCGGTCACCGCTCCGGCAGGGCAAGGACGACGAGGTCACGGGCGACGACCTGACCGCCGCGGTCGTGGACGGACTGCGCTTTCCCGCGTGGGACCGGCTCCGCGACGCCCTGCGCGGATTGCGGGCGGGCGACGCCCACAACCTCCAGGAGATCATCGCCGAGGGCGAGGAGACGTCCAAGGAGGGCGACCAGGCGCAGCTCGCGGTCAGCTGCCTGAGCTCCACGATCGGGCCGCGGCTCAGTGCCGTCCGGGCGGCGGCCGCGCTGCCCCGATTCCTGGACGCGTCACCCCAGTTCGGCCGGGCCTTCGCCGACACGCTGGTGATGTGCACGCACTGGCCCGTCCCGTCGCAGCAGCCCGCGCGCCCGATCCACGCCCGGGGCGCCGCCCCGATCCTCGTGATCGGCACGACCCGCGACCCCGCCACCCCGTACCCGCAGGCCGTCGCGCTGGCACGGCAGTTGGACTCCGGGCGGCTGCTCACACGCGTCGGCGACGGCCACACCGGCTACCACCGGGGGAACACCTGCATCGACAGCGCCGTCGACCGCTTCCTCCTACGCGGCACCCTCCCGCCGACGGGCACGGTCTGCCGCTGAGGGAAGCCCGGTACGCCGCGCGCCGGGGAGGGCAGGTGTCGTCCCGTCCTCCCCGGCGCGTTCAGGCGGTCAAGAGCCGGTGTCAGCCGCGACGACCGCCCCCGCCGCCGAGGCCCTTGTCCAGGCCCGCGCGGCGCAGGGCGTCCGCCATGGCGCCCGAGGGCGCCGGGCGGTTGTCGCCGCCGCCGCGCGACTGGCGGGGCGTGCCGCCTCCGCGCCGCTCGGGACGGGGACCCCGCTCGGGGCGTCCGCCGCCGGCGCCGCCGTTGCCCTTGGCGTTGCCGGACCCGGCACCCGCCGCCGCGCCCGCCTCGTCGTCGAGGCGCAGCGTCAGGGAGATGCGCTTGCGGGGGATGTCCACGTCGAGGACCTTGACCCGGACGATGTCACCGGGCTTGACCACGTCGCGCGGGTCGCTGACGAAGGTCTTGGACATCGCGGAGACGTGGACGAGGCCGTCCTGGTGCACGCCGACGTCCACGAAGGCGCCGAAGGCGGCGACATTGGTGACGACGCCCTCCAGGAGCATCCCGGGCTCGAGGTGCTTGAGTTCCTCCACGCCCTCCTTGAACTCCGCGGTCTTGAAGGCCGGTCGCGGGTCGCGGCCCGGCTTCTCCAGCTCCGCGAGGATGTCGGTGACGGTCGGCAGGCCGAAGGTGTCGTCGACGAACGCGTCCGCCCTGAGCCCGCGCAGGACCGAGCCGTTGCCGATGAGCGCTCGGATGTCGGTACCGGCGGCGGTGCTCATGCGGCGGACCACCGGGTACGACTCCGGGTGCACGCTGGAGGCGTCGAGCGGGTCGTCGCCGCCGGGGATGCGCAGGAAGCCCGCGCACTGTTCGTACGCCTTCGGGCCGAGCCGGGCCACTTCCTTCAACGCCGTGCGGGTGCGGAAGGGGCCATTGGCGTCGCGGTGGGCGACGATGTTGCCGGCCAGGCCCTCGGTGATGCCCGAGACACGGCGCAGCAGCGGCACGGAGGCGGTGTTGACGTCCACGCCGACGCCGTTCACGCAGTCCTCGACGACGGCGTCGAGCGAGCGCGACAGCTTCAGCTCGGACAGGTCGTGCTGGTACTGGCCGACGCCGATCGACTTGGGGTCGATCTTCACCAGCTCCGCCAGCGGGTCCTGGAGGCGGCGCGCGATGGAGACGGCGCCGCGCAGCGAGACGTCCATGTCCGGCAGTTCGGCGGAGGCGTAGGCCGAGGCGGAGTAGACCGAGGCGCCGGCCTCGGAGACGACGGCCTTGGTCAGCTTCAGATCCGGGTGCCGCTTGATGAGGTCGGCGGCGAGCTTGTCGGTCTCGCGGGACGCGGTGCCGTTGCCGATGGCGACGAGGTCGACCTGATGGGCCGCCGCGAGCCGGGCGAGCGTGGCGATGGACGCGTCCCATTGGTTGCGGGGCACATGGGGGTAGATCGTGTCGGTGGCCACGACCTTGCCGGTGGCGTCCACGACCGCGACCTTGACGCCGGTGCGGAAGCCGGGGTCGAGGCCCATCGTGGCGCGGGTGCCGGCGGGGGCGGCGAGCAGCAGGTCGCGCAGGTTGGCGGCGAAGACCCGCACCGCCTCGTCCTCGGCGTCCTGGCGCAGCTGGACGCGCAGGTCGAGACCGAGCCGGACGAGGAAGCGGGTGCGCCAGGCCCAGCGCACCGTGTCGGCGAGCCACTTGTCGGCCGGGCGGCCGCGGTCGGTGACGCCGAAGTGGTGGGCGATCTTGCGCTCGAAGCTGGACGGGCCGTCCTCGACCGGCTCCTCGGGCTCCAGGGTGAGGTCGAGGACCTCCTCCTTCTCGCCGCGGAACATCGCGAGCACGCGGTGCGAGGGAAGCTTGCCGAACGGCTCGGCGAAGTCGAAGTAGTCGGCGAACTTCGCGCCCGCCTCCTCCTTGGCCTCGCGCACCGTGGAGACCAGCCGGCCGCGCTCCCACATTCGGGTGCGCAGTTCGCCGACCAGGTCGGCGTCCTCGGAGAACCGCTCGGTCAGGATGGCGCGGGCGCCTTCCAGGGCCGCCGCGGTGTCCGCCACGCCCTTGTCGGCGTCGACGAAGCCGGCCGCCTCGTCCTGCGGGTCGAGCGCGGGGTTCTCCAGCAGCCGGTCCGCGAGCGGTTCGAGACCTGCCTCGCGGGCGATCTGCGCCTTGGTGCGGCGCTTGGGCTTGAACGGCAGGTAGATGTCCTCCAGGCGCGCCTTGGAGTCGGCGGCGAGGATCTGCGCCTTGAGCGCGTCGTCGAGCTTGCCCTGGGACTCGATGGACTCCAGGATCGCGGCCCGCCGCTCGTCGAGCTCCCGCAGGTAGCGCAGCCGCTCCTCGAGCGTGCGCAGCTGTGCGTCGTCGAGGGCGCCGGTCGCCTCCTTGCGGTACCGGGCCACGAACGGCACGGTCGCACCGCCGTCGAGGAGATCGACGGCCGCCTGTACCTGCCCTTCCCGTACGCCGAGCTCCTCGGCGATCCTGCGCTCGACCGAGACCGTTGTCGTCACGATGTGCGACCTGCTTTCTGGCTGGACTACCGCTGCATTATTGCGGAGCCCGGCCGCCCAGCCGCGAGCCTGGGGGCGAAGCCGCGCCGGAGTCCTGGGGCAGCGGCTTCTCGAACCAGTGGCCGGCGTAGCGGTCGCCGTTGTAGTCGTCGATCTCGCGGTAGCCGAGCTTGGCGTACAGCGCCCGCGCCTCGACCAGGTCGGCCCGGGTGTCCAGCCGGATGACGTCCGCGCCCAGGTGTTCCACCGCCGCGCGTTCGGCCGCGCTCACCAGCGACGCGGCTCCGCCGGTGCGGCGGGCGGCGGGGACGACCCACACCCGGCGCAGTTCGGCGACGCCGGGGGAGAGCAGCCGTACCCCCGCGCAGCCGGAGGGGAGGCCTCCGTAGCGGCCGACGAGGAACCGGCCGGTGGGGCCGGCGAGATCGTCACTGGTGTCCTCGGCGAGCAGGTCGTCGATCTCCCGCCGGGTCATCGGCCTGCCGTAGTAGCGGCTGACGATGTCGTCGTAGTAGCGCCACAGCAGGTCCCTCGACACCGGGTCGTCAACGGCGAGCGGCGAGATCTCCCATACGGGCGAAGCGTGGATGTTCTGTCGCGGTACGGTCACGGGGCCCATTGTGGCAGTGCGTCGCGTGACTATCCTCCGGTTATTCGTTGGCTTCACAACGACACGGGGGCAGGACATGACGCGGTACGCCGCGCGCACGAGTCATCCCATCGCCACCGCGGAACAGACCGGGAACGACGTCCTCGTCTTCGACCCCGGCGCCGCCGACTGGTCGCTGGACGCCGCGGTCGCGTGGCGCTGGAAGGCGCCCGGCGGGACGGGCACCAGCTGGCAGCACCTGTCGGACGTCCGCCTGCGCCGCACCCAGGCGTACGGGCGGGTCGTGCTGGTCACGGCCCTCGGCGGGCGGGCGGCGATGGTCCGCGAGGACACGGGGGCGATCGTCTGGCAGACGATCACGCCGGCCGACACCCCGCGCGCCATCGAGCGCATCCCGGGCGGGGTGATCGCGGTGGCCTCCGCGGCGCCCGGCCGGCTGCGGCTGTACACCGACACCGAGCAGTCCGGCCCGTTCCTCACCATCCCGCTGTCCAGGGCGCACGGCGTGCTCTACGACCCGGAGCGCGCCGCGTTGTGGGCGATCGGCGAGGAACGGCTGGTGCGGTACGCGCTGTCCGGCAGGGGCCCGGCCACGATGCTGACCGAGCACAGCGTGATCCACTTCGAGGGGCAGGGCGTGGATCTGCAACCGGTGTACGGCGAACCGGGGGCGCTGTGGTTCACCGACACCAACGGCGCCTACCGGCTCGACGCCGAGACCCGCAAGTACCGGCAGGTGGACGGTGCCGACGACGTCCGCGCCTACCTCAGCCAGCCCACCGGCACCCGGATCCGCGCTCGCGGCCAGGTCTTCGGCCCACGCGCCGGAGGCGGCCCCACGGTCGACTTCCTCGATCCCGACGGCAGCAGGGCGTACTCCCGCACCCGTCCCGGCGCGGAGTTCTCCGCGGTGCGGCTGTGGACCCCGGACTTCCGCTGAGGGCGGTGGGACGGGCGCCGGGGGCGATCGGCGGGACCGGTCCCGGGCGGTGGCAGCGGGCATGTAATGATCGGAGACCACTGAGAACATTGCCCTAACCATCTATATCCGCAGCCGGTGCCCACCCGGGCGCCGAGCCGCCGGCGGGCCGCGGTGCGTACGTACCGGGCCGGTCCGGCACCCTGTACACGCCAACGGAGGCTTCGCTCCCATGGAATACCGCCATCTCGGCCGCAGCGGTCTGCTCATCAGCGAGATCGCCTACGGGAACTGGCTCACCCACGGTTCGCAGGTGGAGGCGGACGCCGCCACGGCGTGCGTGCGTGCCGCGCTGGACACCGGCATCACCACCTTCGACACCGCGGACGTCTACGCCGGCACGCGGGCCGAGTCGGTGCTCGGCGAGGCGCTGAAGGGCGAGCGCCGCGAGGGGATCGAGATCCTCACCAAGGTCTACTGGCCGACCGGCTCCGGTCGCAACGACCGCGGCCTGTCGCGCAAGCACATCATGGAGTCGATCGCCGGCTCGCTGCGCCGCCTGCAGACCGACTACGTGGACCTCTACCAGGCGCACCGCTACGACGTGGAGACGCCGCTGGAGGAGACGATGGAGGCGTTCGCCGACGTCGTCCACTCCGGCAAGGCCCTGTACATCGGCGTCTCCGAGTGGCCCGCGGAGCAGATCCGCCGCGCCCACGCGCTCGCGCGCGAGCTGCGCATCTCCCTGGTGTCGAACCAGCCGCAGTACAACGCCCTGTGGCGGGTCATCGAGGGCGAGGTCGTCCCCACCTGCGCGGAGCTCGGCATCGGCCAGGTGGTCTTCTCGCCGATCGCCCAGGGTGTGCTGACCGGCAAGTACGTGCCGGGCCAGCAGCCGCCGGAGGGCTCGCGGGCCACCGACGACAAGGGCGGCGCCAACATGATCGCGCGCTGGATGGGCGACGAGGTGCTGGAGGCCGTCCAGCGCCTCCAGCCGCTGGCCGCCGAGGCCGGGCTCTCCCTGGCCCAGCTGGCGGTGGCGTGGGTGCTGCAGAACTCCAACGTCTCGGCGGCCATCGTCGGCGCCTCCCGCCCCGAGCAGGTCGCGGAGAACGCCAAGGCCTCGGGTGTCGTCCTGGAGAAGGAGCTGATGGCGCGCATCGAGGAGATCCTCGAGCCGGTCGCCGTCACCGACCCCAAGCGGGTCCACGACAACGTCCCGGTCCGCCGCCCCTGACCGTCAGCCCCTGAACGACCCGAACGGCCCCGGCCCCGCGGTCCGCACGGACCGCGGGGCCGCGGCACGTGCTACTCGCTGTGGCAGTGCGCCCCTTCGCCCCGCGGGGTCTCCTTGGGGAGGTCGAGCGAGGGGTTGCGGTCGAAGAAACCGGTCGGCTTGAGCGTGAAGCCGCTGTGGTCGACCGGCATGACCGGCCACTCCTCCAGCCGGGGCAGGTGGGTGGGGCCGAAGGTGTGCCAGACGGTCAGCTCGGTGTTCTCCAGGCTCTCGCCGGGCTCGGTCCAGCGGGGCAGCCCGCCGCCGCCGGCGTTCTGGTTGGGGTAGTCGCCCGCGGGGAAGCGGCGTTCGGGGCGGTGTCGGGTCACCCACAGGTGCTTGGTGCCGTAGGCCGCGCGCCGCGCCACGGCCGAGTCGGGCTGGGCCAGCACGACCGGGCCGGGCTGCGGGACGAGGGTGTACGCGACCGGCCTGCCCATGCGGTTGAGCGAGCCGGGGTTGGTGATCCGCCAGCGTCGCCCGGCCAGCGGGTCGGCGAGGCGGCCGCCCTCGGCGCTGTCCGCGAGCGGGGTGACCCGGGTGGTGAAGACGTTGCCGTTGGGGTTGTCCGGGCCGTGCGGGACGGGGACGACGTCCACTTCCTCGACGGTGTTGGCGTGCCCGTCGACCGCCGCGTCCAGGCGCACGCAGAACATGTGCTGGTGGAACGGGGCCAGCAGGCCCGGGGCGACCTCGGTGCCGACCGCGTCGGCGGTGCCGGGCTCGACGGCGGAGGTCTGCACGATGCCGGTGGACTTGGCCTCGAAGCCGATCGTGCCGTCCTGGTAGAAGTACCAGTAGAAGCCGTAGTCGTAGTTGCCCACGGTGGTGATGTAGGAGACGACCAGGCGGCGGGAGCGGCGGCTGTCGGCCGTCATGCCGTTGAAGATGTCGGTGTGCTTCCACAGGAGGCCGTAGTCCTCCTCGTGGATGCAGATCGCGTTCGGCAGCGTCTCGGGGTTGCCGAGGTCGTCGGAGAGGACGGCGTCGAGGTAGGCGATCTCGCCGAGGCAGTCGCAACCCAGCTTCAAGGCGTTGGCGTTGCGCCCGAGCGAGTACTCGCCCGCGTCGAGGAAGGCGACCCAGTTGCGGTCCTCGCCCGGCTCGGCGTAGGCGACGGCCATCTCGGCGAGCGAGGCGCGGTGCAGGACGGGGCGGACGCGGTCGCCGTCCTCGTAGCCGATCTGGTGCAGGACCAGGCCCTCGCGGCCGTTGAAGTCGATGCGGAAGCGCCACTTCTGCCAGGTCATCAGCCGGCCGGTGAGGGTGAAGGACGGTCCCTCGGGCTGGGTGATCTCCAGCGGGCGCAGGTCCGTGCGCGCGGGTCCGTTGAACTCGGCCTCGTAGCGTCCGCATTCGGCCGGGATCGGGACGGCGCCGGTGTCGATGAGGCGGACGACCTTGCGCCCGATGACGTCGACGTCGGCGACGAGCCCGGCCACCGGGTGCGCCCAGGGGCTGTCGGTGGCATCGCAGCGCAGCCAGGTCAGCGAGCGCATGAGACGGGCGCCGGGGCGGTCCTCGAAGCGCAGCGGGCCCGCGCCGAGCGGGGCGGCGATGGCCAGGTCCAGATCGGTGACGCCCCGCTCCGCCATGGCCTTGCGCCAGCCCGCGTCGGCCTTGACGATCTCCTCGACGATCTCGTACTCCTCGAAGGTGACCGGCGGCTGGCCCTCCTGCTCGGTGTCGAGCGCGCGGTGGGCGACGACGACGCCCGCGGTGACGTCCACCAGGGCCTCGGCGGCGGCGCCGGTCAGGGAGTCCAGCAGGGTGACCCGCAGACGGCGGACGACGGGGTCGCCGTCGTGGTGGGCGTCGGCGGTGTGCCGGTCGGGCTCGTCGAGCAGCACCAGGGGGAAGCGGGTCGCGTCGGTGACCCTGCCCTCCTCGGTGAGGATGCGGCGGGCCGCGGCGATCTCGTCCGCGGTCAGCGGGTCGAGGGGGTGCGGCGCGGCCGGGGATGTGTCGGCGTCGGTGTGGCAGCAGGAGGACATGGGACAACTCTCTGGTGTGCGTGAGTCGTTGCGCTACGGGACGGTGCGGACACACGTCCGGCCCGCCGCTCCCCTGCCGGGGCGCGACGGGCCGGTCGGGGTCAGGAGGCGGCGGGCTCCGCCTGGTCGGCGTCGGCCGCGTTCTCGCGGGCCTGCTCGATCCGGAACGCCTCGTTGCCGAGGCCGATCCGGGCGTGCAGTTCGGGACGCGTGGAGCGCAGCACCAGGCCGTAGACCAGGCCGCCGACGACGGTGACGCCGATGACGCCGGGCAGGATCCACGAGACCGCGGAGCCCGCGCCGGCGACCAGGACGTCGAAGTCCTTGACGGCGTAGACCGCGATGACGATCAGCGCGACGCCCGCCAGCGCGGAGGCGGCGATCCTCGGCGCCTGGGTGCGCAGCGCGCCGCGCCGGACGAAGTAGCCGATGACCGCGAAGGCCGTGGTGGCCAGCAGCACGATGATGCCGAGGGCGCCGACGTTGCCGCCCCAGGTGAAGAGCTTGAGCACGGGCGCGGTCGGGTCGTGGTCGGCGGCGGCGCTGCCGTCGGTGACGGCGAAGGCGACGACGGCCACCAGCGAGATGACGGTCTGCAGCAGCGAACCGTGGGCGGGGGCACCGCTCTTGGGGTTCGTGCGGCCGAAGGCGGCGGGCAGCAGGCCCTCGCGGCCCATGGCGAAGGCGTAGCGGGCGACGACGTTGTGGAAGCTGAGCAGGCAGGCGAACATGCCGGTCACGTACAGGACGTGGAGGACGTCGGTGAAGGTGGCGCCGATGATCGACTCACTGAGGCCGAACAGCAGCCCGGGACCCTGCTTCTGCGACTGGCCGACGATCTGCGACGGGCCGGCGGCCACGCTCAGCGCCCAGGAGCTGATGGCGAAGAAGACCGCGACGAAGGTGACGGCGAGGAAGGTCACCCGGGCGACGAGCACCTGCGGCCGGCTGGTCTCCTCCGCGTAGACGGGCGGCTGCTCGAAGCCGACGAACGCGGCGATGCACAGGCACAGCGCGGTGCCGAGCCCCGCGCCGCTGAGGGTGGACGGGTCGAAGGCGTGCATCGACAGGCCCTCCTTGGCGGAGGGGTGGCCGATGGCGGCGACATCGAAGATGACGACGAGCGTGATCTCGATCAGCAGCAGGACGCCGAGCACCTTGGCGTTGAGGTCGATCTTCAGCCAGCCGAGCGCGCCGACCACGAGGACCCCGAGGAGCGCCGGGATCCACCAGGCGATCGTGAAGTCGAGGTAGGTCTCGCACAGCCCGGAGATCTCGAAGCCGAACAGGCCGTAGACGCCGAACTGCAAGGCGCTGTACGACACGAGCGCGACCAGCGAGGCGCCCGCGCCCGCGGTGCCGCCGAGGCCGCGCGCGATGTAGGCGTAGAAGGCGCCCGCGTTGTGGACGTGGCGGCTCATCTCGGCGTACCCGACGCTGAAGAGGATGAGCACCACGCCGAGGATCACGAAGAGCAGCGGCTGCCCGACGATGCCCATCACGCCGTAGGCGGTGGGCATGACGCCCGCGACGACCATCAGCGGCGCGTTGGCCGCGACCACGGACAGCAGCAGGCCGGGCAGGCCGAGCCGGTCGGCCCGCAGGGCTCTCTCCTCGCCCTTGAACGTGCTGATCCCGGTATTGCCCGTCAGCATGGCAGATCCTTTCCTCGTGGGTGACTGGGTGTGCTGTGCGTCGATGGGCGGTCCCTAGGGGGACCCGGGGCCGAGCACGGCCTCGCGCGCGGCGCGGAAGGCCTTCTTGGGGTCGCGGTCGGGGTAGGACCACGGAATGCGGGTGGCGTAGCCGCCGATGCGGTTGAACAGGGCCGCCGCTTCGGCGGTGCGGCCCTGCAAGTACTGGGCGTGGACGAGGAAGTTGAGGTCGAGGTAGAGCCGCGGATGGTCGCGGTCGTCCCATTCCAGCCACCAGTCGAAGGCCCGCTTGAGGGCCTGCCGGGCACGCCAGCCGCGCCAGTGCTCCGACTCCGCCGGGTCGGCGGGCTCGGCGCCGGCGGCGGCCAGCACCCGGTAGAGCTCGGCGTGGGCGACGACCGGCAGGACGGCCAGCGGGGATCCTTCGGGGGCGTCCCCCGCGGCCCACTCGGCGAACTCGTACACCTCGTGGAACTGGCTTCCGTCGGCCGGGGACTGGGGACGCTCGGCCAGGCAGGCGGCCATCAGCTGGTGGCCGTGGTGGTGGTCGCGGTGGCGGCCGCGCACCTGGTCGAAGGCGCGCATCCGGTCGTCGTCGCTGCCGGTGTGGCGGGCCAGGATGAGCAGGCACAGCCAGGGCGTCGGATCGGCGGGGGCCAGGGCGGCGGCGGCCAGGCAGGCCTCGCGGGCGCTCTCCGGCCGCTCCTTGCCGTCGACGGCGCGGAAGACCAGGGCGCAGCCGAGCAGGGCGGCGGCGTCGGGACTGCCCGGTTCGGCGAGTTGCCACTCCCGGGCCCAGGTGCTGCTCGCGCGGCCCTCGCCGAGCACCACGAGGCGGTGGCCGCGCCGGTCCCAGGCGTCCCCGGTCTCGGCGAGCAGGGTGCGGGCCGCGGTCCAGCGGCCCTGAGCGAAGGCGGCACGGGCGGCGGCCAGCGGTTCGTCGTCCAGCGCGGGATCGAACCGCAGTTCGTCCCGGGAACGGGAGAATCCGAACGGGGGTGGAGGAGTCATCCTCGAGGTGCCTCCACGGCGCGCACGTGACGTCCGGCCCGGGTCGGGACTTCCCCTTCGGCGTCCGGTGATCAGCTGATCACGCACAGCCAACCGGTACAGACAGGTCCGCTTCAAGAGCGGTCCCGTTGTCTCGATGTAGTCCTACGCGCCCCCGCCGACCGCCCCCGACCTCAGCCAACGGTGCATCAGGGCACGGAACGGACAGGTTCGGTGGGAACGGCTGCGCAAGGTGGCGTACGCCTGATATTCGAACGTACGAAGCGGGAACGAAGGAGTCATTCGGTGGCGGACGAGACCGCGCCCGCGCCGTCGCACCCCCTGGCGTACGTCAGGCGGAGCCATGGCTGGAGCTACCAGGACCTCGCCAGGGTCGTCGCGGAGAACGCGCGCGCCCTCGGCGTGCCCATGGCGGCACGGCGGGAGAAGGTCTGGCGCTGGGAGCACTGGGGCGTGGTCCCCGAACGGGACAGCCAGCGCGCCCTGGCACGGGCGCTCGGCGTGCCGCTGCGGGACGTGGACGCGCGGCCGTGGCCCGGCTGGCTGCCGGCACTGGCGGGTCTGCCCGAGGGACTGGGCTGGGACCGCGCGGGCGCCCTCGGCGCCCTGGAAGTGCTGCTCGACAGCGGCGGGCGCGACCCGCGGGGCTGCCCGGTCGTGGAGGGGCCGGAGTTCCGCGTCGCGATCGGGGAGTGGCAGCGGGCGGCGCTCGCGGACGCGGACGCCGTGCCCCGACCGATCGCGTCCGGCGACGACTTCGACGTGGAGACCACGGCCTGGCTGGAGTGGGGCCTGCACGGGCTGTGCCGGCTCGACGGCCGGCTCGGCGGCGGCGCCGTACGGCACCGCGTCGAGGCCGACCTGCGCATCGCCCTCGAACTCATCCGCCAGGGGCCGTTCGCGGCCGCCGACGACGTCCGGCTCCTGCGGACGGCCGCCGCTCTGGCCCGGCTGGGCGGCCGCGCCGCGGTCGACACCGGCCGGCACGGTGCCGCCCAGCGGTACTTCCTCACCGGGCTCCGGCTCGCGCACGCCGCCGGCGACGGGCCGCAGGCAGCCCGGCTGTGGGCCGAACTGAGCCTGCAGGCGGTGCTCGACGGACGCCATACCGACGCACTCGCGGGCGTGGCGGCCGCCGAGCACACCCTCCCCGCCCTTCCGCCCGCGGTCCGCGCGACGCTCGCCATGTGCCGCGCCCGCGCGCACGCGGGGCTGGGCGCGGAAGCGGCCGCCCGCCGGGCGCTGGAGGAGGCCGCCGGCCTCCTGGACCCGGCCCGGGACGACGCCGAGGCCGAACTCCTCGCCCACAGCGGCCTCGTGCTGCTCGACCTCGGCCATCCCGGCGAGGCCGCCCGCACCCTGGACAAGGCGCTGCCCCTGCTGCCCCCGTCCCACCGCCGCGACCTCGCCCTGCACACCGCGCACGCCGCCCTCGCGCGTGCCCTGTCCGGCGACCTCGACGGCGCCCGCCCCCTCGCCGCCCGCGCCGCCCGCCTGGCCCGCACCTGCCTCTCCCCCCGCGCCACCGAGACCGCCGCACGCGCCCTGGCCGCGACGGCGGCCCCCGGACAGCCGGCCGTGGAAGGCGGTCTGGACCCCGGGGACGGTGTGGACTACGGTCCCGCGCCATGAAGCGGACGGGAACGACGAGGCGGGTGCTGGCGGCTCTGGTGTGCGGGGCGGCGGTGGCGGCGGTCACTGCCGTGCCGGCGCGGGCGACGGCGGGGCCGGGCCCGCGCTGGGAGGTCAAAAAGACCGGGAGTACGGCCCGCTTCCGCGGGCTGGCGGCGGTGAGCCGGAGCACGGCGTGGGCCGCGGGCTCGGCCGGTACGGTGCTGCGGACCGTCGACGGCGGACGCCACTGGGCGGATGTGTCCCCACCGGGCGCGCAGGACCTGGAGTTCCGGGACGTCGAGGCGTTCGACGCGCGCCGGGCGGTCGTCCTGGCCATCGGCGAGGGCGAGGCGTCCCGCGTGCTGCGCACCGAGGACGGCGGCCGGACCTGGTCGGAGGCCTTCCGCAACACCGATCCTCGGGCCTTCTACGACTGCGTCACCTTCTTCGACACCCGGCACGGACTCGCGGTCAGCGACCCGGTCGACGGCCGGTACCGCCTCCTGTCCACCGCGGACGGCGGCCGCAGTTGGCGTGTGCTGCCCTCCGCGGGCATGCCACCCGCGCTCGCGGGCGAGGCGTCGTTCGCGGCGAGCGGCCAGTGCCTGGTGAGCCGGGGCCCGCACGATGTGTGGCTGGCGACCGGCGGGGCCTCGGCCGCGCGCGTCCTGCATTCCCGCGACCGGGGACTGACCTGGACGGTCGCCGCGTCCACGCTGCCAGCGGGCGATCCGGCCAAGGGCGTCTTCGCGCTGGCCTTCCGCGACGCGCGGCACGGTCTCGCGGTCGGCGGGGACTACCGCGCGGAGCAGGCGTCCCCCGAAGCCTCCGCGGTGACGGGCGACGGCGGGGCGTCCTGGACGCGGTCCGAACGGCCGCCCACCGCCTACCGGTCGGGCGTGGCGTGGCTGCTGCCGCGGGTGTCGCGCGCCGCGGTCGCCGTCGGGCCGACGGGCAGCGATCTGAGCCTGGACGGCGGCAGGACGTGGCGCACGTTCGACGACGGGTCCTTCGACACCGTCGACTGCGCGGCGGACCTGGGGTGCTGGGCCGCGGGCGAGAAGGGCCGTGTGGCGCGCCTGGGGATCGGCTCCACCGGC
The DNA here is from genome assembly GCF_042889545.1 of Streptomyces sp. NPDC002574. Lineage (NCBI taxonomy): Bacteria > Bacillati > Actinomycetota > Actinomycetes > Kitasatosporales > Streptomycetaceae > Streptomyces > Streptomyces sp. NPDC002574. Next base: position 408,096 of record NZ_JBIARB010000006.1, on the reverse strand, counting down.
GCGGGCGGCTCGTGATCCGCGTCCGCGCAGCGCGTCCGTGAACCGCGGACGCCGCAAGTAGCTGAGCCGTGGCCTGGTCGCGGCGGCGATGCTGAACGACGCCGGAAGCGCGCGCCGGCTGCTGCGGCGCGGCGCCTCGCCGGAACTCCCCGACGCGGACGGTACGACGCCCCTGTACGCCGCCTCCGTCCAGGGCGCGACGGACGTCGCGGCGCTGCTGCCGGCCGCGGGGGCGCTGCCCGACACCGAGAGCGGCCACGGTGACGAGGGCACGCCGCTGTGCGCCGCCGCCTGCTGGGGCCACACCGAAACGGTGCGCCTGCTCCTCGCCCACGGCGCCGACCCCGCCCTGCGCGAGGACCACGGCACGGGACACGCGCCGCTCGACTGGGCGGCGCGGGGCCCGCACCCGGGGACCGCGCTGCTGCTGACCGCGGCGCTCTCCCGCCGTCCGGCGACGCGTCCGCGGTGAGCATGCGGAACGCGCCGGTTCGGGACCCGCTTCACAGGGGTCCCGAACCGGCGCGTCGTGGGTGTTGCCAGTGCTGCTCCCGGTGTTGTCGGCTACGCGACCTGGCGACGCCCTCGTCCGCGGGTGAGGTTGTACCCGGCCACGCCCGCGAGCGCGCCCAGCACGCCGCCGCCGGCGGTCCAGAGCCAGCGGTCGGACCACCAGCCGCCGCCCCAGCCGCCGTCGGGCTCGGTGAGTCCGGCCGCGACGGGTGAGGCGCTGGGGTCGGCCTCCTCCGCGCTCGCGTCGCTCTCCTCGGTCACGGCCGGTGAGGGCTGCGCGTTGGGGTCGAGCGTGGCGCCGGCCTTGGCCACCGGGGTGAGCGGGGCGGCCAGTTCGCCGTCCACGGCCTGCGAGCCGCCCGCGTCCTTGGAGGCGGTGCCGACCTGGACCTCCACCGGCAGGCCGAGGTCCTGGTCGGCGAGGCGGACCACGGTCAGCCGGATGTAGTAGGCGCCCGGCAGCGGGTCGTTGGCCCAAGGCTCCGACCACGCGCGGACGGTGCGCAGCCGGCAGCTGAGCTCCACCGTGGTGGCGTCCGCGGCCGCGTTGACCGTCGGCTTGCCCGCGGTGCACGCCTGGTGGCGGCGGAGCCCGTCGTAGAGGTCCAGCTGCCAGGTCTGCGCGCCGTGCCGGGTCGCGGCCTCGGGGAGCTGCACGGTCGCGGAGACCGTCAGGATCTGCCCGGCCTTGGCGGGGGTGACCCAGTACAGGTAGTCGCCGGTCGAGGCGCCGGCAGGGGTGGAGGTCACGCCCTGCCCGATGTGCCCGGCGGTACGGAAGCCCGTTCCCGGCGCGGCGGCGGTCTCCGCCGTCCCCGACGACTCGGACGAGCCCGGGCTGGGAGTGGCGTCGTCGGCAACGGCCGTTCCCGCTCCGGTCGCCAGCAGCGCCCCACCGAGCAGGAGTCCGGCCGCGGCCGTGCGGATCGTACGCGTGCTACGCATCAGTTGGTCCTCCAGACGGCGACGCGCCAGCGCGAGATCCAGCCCCACAGGATGCCGGCGACCAGGCCGGTGACGGCGAGGAGGCCCAGCAGCCACCAGCCGCGGCCGAGGCCGTAGGAGGCGACGTCGGAGGGCTGGTCGGGCGAGGACACCAGGTCGATGCTCAGCTCCACGGGCAGGCCCGGGGTGCGCTTGACGGCGTCGGGTGCGGAGAAGGAGTTGCTGACCTCCAGGCAGACGGTGCGCGCCGTGGCGGCGTCCGCGTCGTCGCGCTCGGGGTACGCATAGCGCAGACCCGCGGAGATGACGTCGGTGCGGCCGCTGCCGGCGTCGGTGCCGCGGACGAGTTCGCGGCCGCCGGGGGTGACGGCCCGGACGAGCACGCCGTAGTCGCGGTTGACGGCGCGGTCGGCGCCGACGCTGACGGACGTGCGCAGTTCCTGGCCGTCGGTGACGCTCACCCGGTACCAGCGGTGCTCCGCGAACTCCTCGCGGTCGGTGTAGATGCCGGCACCGAGCAGCGGGGCGTCGGTGCAGGAGCCCGCGCCCTCGGTGGCGGTGGGGGTGACGACGACGTTGTTGTCCGCGGCGCGGTCGACGAGCTGCTTGATGCGGTCGGTGAGCTGGTCCGCGTGGTCGACGGCGGTGTAGGTGCCGCCGGTGGCCTCGGCGATGCAGCTCAGCTGTTCACGGATCTTGGTGGTGGGGACCAGGCCGAGGGTGTCGACCACCAGGTGGGTCCCGTCGGCGGCGAGTTGCCGCGCCACCTCGCAGGGGTCGAGGGGCTGGCAGGTGTCCTCGCCGTCGGTGATGAGGACGATCCGGCGGGTGGCGTTGCCGCCCGCGAGGTCCTTGCCCGCGGCCTGCAGGGCGGGGCCGATCGGGGTCCAGCCGGTGGGGGCGAGGGTGGCGACCGCGGTCTTGGCCTCCGTACGGTCGACGGAGCCGACCGGGTACAGGGCGGCGGTGTCCGTGCAGCCGACCTTCTTGTCCTTGCCGGGGTAGTTGGCCCCCAGAGTGCGGATGCCGAGCTGCACCTCCTCCGGGACCGCGTCGATGACCTCGTTGAAGGCCTGCTTGGCGGCCGACATGCGGGATCTGCCGTCGATGTCGTTGGCGCGCATGGAACCGCTCACATCGAGGACGAGCTCGACCTTGGGGGCCTCGCGCGGCGTCTCCGGCCCGTCGTCCGCGGCGGCCGGTGCCGCTGCGGGGAAGAGCACGGTGGCCAGCGTGGCCGCGAGACCGCACAGTCCCGCCGCCAGCCGTTTGCGTATGATCATTGGCGGATCCTATGGAAGATCCGTCGTGGCCCCCAACTCGGCCCAGACCACACGCGTCGTGCCGTCCTGGCCGGTCACCACACCCCAGGCCCGGGACAGGGCGCCGACCAGCAGCAGGCCGCGTCCGCACTCCTCGCCGACGTCAGCGACCCGTACCTGAGGAACCGTCAGGCCGATGCCCTGGTCCGCCACCTCCACGCGCACGACGCCGCGTTCGACACGCACGGCGCAGGCCACCTTCTCGCCGCCGGAATGACGCACAGCGTTGGTGAAGAGTTCGGACACCACCAGGCTCACATCGTCACAGATCTCCTCGGCGATCCCCCAGTCGCGCAGCCGCGCCCTGACGCGCCGTCGCGCCTCGGCGACCGCGGCGCCTTGCGCGGCCAAGAGGAACGCGTCATGGGAGGATGCCACTCCGCTACTATGCGCGCCTGCCCGAATGCATGGCAAGGTGCAATCTGCAATGTGCAAAGCGGTGCCGACATGCTTTGCAACGTGCTGACGCCATGCCAAACTTCCCGTGGATCAGTGGGGTTGGAGGATTTCTCGTGAGCGAAGCGCGATCGTCGAGTGCACCCACTGTGCTGCGTGTCGTACTCGGCAAGCGCCTCCAGGACCTCCGGGAGAAGGCCGGCGTCTCCTACGAGGACGCCGCCCGCGCCCTCGACGTCACCCACGCCACGATCCGCCGCATCGAGAAGGCCGAAGTCGGTCTGCGCATCCCGTACGTCGAGAAGCTGCTCCAGACCTACGGCGTCACCGACCCGCCCGAGATCGAGAACTTCCTGGACCTGGCGCGGGAGGCCAACCGGCCCGGCTGGTGGCACCGCTTCCGCGACGTGCTGCCCGAGTGGTTCAGCGCCTTCGTCAGCCTGGAGGGCGAGGCCGAACTCATCCGCGCCTACGAACCGCACTACGTGCCCGGCCTGCTGCAGACCCCGCAGTACGCGGAGGCGGTGCTGCGGGCCGGACGTCCGCACGCCTCCCAGGAGGACATCGAGCGCGGCGTGGCGCTGCGGATGGAGCGGCAGGCGCTGCTGGTCCGGGAGCGGCCGCCGCTGCTGTGGGTCGTCATCGACGAGACCGTGCTGCGCCGCCCCATCGGCGGCGCCGAGGTGATGCGCGGCCAGGTCGACCGGCTGATCGAGGCCTGCGGCATGCCCCAGGTCCGGCTCCAGGTCATGCCGTTCGCCTCGGGCCCGCACCCGGCGATGTACGGGCCCTTCCACATCTTCCGCTTCCCGCTGCCCGAACTGCCGGACATCGCGTACGTGGAGAGCCTGATCGGCGCCGTCTACCTCGACGACCGCGAGGACGTCTCCCAGTTCCGCGAGGCACTGGACCGCATGAGCGCCCAGGCCCTGCCCGCCGAGCCCACCCGCGACTTCCTCCAGGACGTCCGCGACCGGCTCTGAGCGCCCCGCGGGCCTCAGTCCGCCTGCCGGAACTCCCAGCTCGCCACGGCCAGCATGACCACCCCGCAGACCGCCACGATCAGCACCTCCATCCAGACCGGCACGTGGTAGCTCCCCCAGGTCACGCCGGGCGCGTACGCCGCGCGGGCCCGGGCGCTGATGTCCAGGTGGGCGAAGACCGCGCGCCGGATCGGGTCCACGGCGTACGTCAGCGGGTTCACCCGGGTGACGAAGGCCAGCCAGCCCGGCAGACCGGACAGCGGGAACATCGCGCCGGAGGTGAAGAACAGCGGCATCAGCAGCATCTGCGTCAGCCCCATGAAGGCCTGGAAGGTGGTGATGCGGGCCGCCATCATCACACCGAAGCAGGTCAGCGTGAAGGCGAGCAGCGCCATCTCGCCGAGCAGCGTGAGCAGCAGCAGCGGGTCGTAGGGCACCCCCACCAGTCCCGCCAGCGCCAGCACAATCACGCCCTGCGCGGTGGCCGTCGTCGCGCCGCCGAGGCACTTGCCGATCACCAGCGCGGTCCGGCTCACCGGGGCCACCAGCATCTCGCGCAGGAAGCCGAACTCGCGGTCCCAGACGATGGATCCCGCCGAGAAGACCGCGGTGAACAGCACCGACATGGCGAGCGCGCCCGGGTAGACGAAGGTCTTGAAGTCCACGCCCGGCACGCCCCGGGTGAGCGAGCCCAGGCCGGTGCCGAGGACGAAGACGAACAGCAGCGGCTGGATCAGCGCCGTGAAGATGCGCAGCCGGTCGTTGGAGAAGCGCAGCAACTCGCGGTGCCACACCACGCGCACGGCGCGCAGCCCGGCGGCGAACCCGCCGCGCGGAACGGCGACGGCCGCCACGGCGGTGGGAGCGGCGGGCGCGGGCGCCGGGGTACCCGGTCGTGCGGTCATCACCGTCGCCTCCCTCGCGCCGCCATGGCCCGCATCCGGTCGGCGCCGGCGCCGCGGGTGCCGGCCTCCGCGTCGCGGATGGTCTTGCCGGTGTACGCCATGAAGACGTCGTCCAGGCTGGGCCGGGACACGCTCACGGAACGGATTGGCACTCCGAGCCCGTCGAACAGCTTGGGCACGAACTCCTCGCCCGCGGGCACGCTGAAGGTCAGCTGCCCCTCGCTGACGGTGCCCTCCAGGCCGAAGCGGTCGCGCAGCGCGGTGAGCGCCGCCCCGTTGTCGTCCGCGGTGAAGCGGACGCGGTCCTCGCCCACGGCGGCCTTCAGCGCGGCTGGTGTGTCGATGGCGACGACGGTGCCGTGGTCGATGATCGCGATCCGGTCGCAGTACTCGGCCTCGTCCATGTAGTGCGTGGTCATGAAGATCGTGATGTCCTCGGTGCGTTTCAGCTCGCCTATGTAGGCCCATATGGAGCTGCGCGTCTGCGGGTCGAGTCCGACGGTCGGCTCGTCCAGGAAGAGCACGCGGGGCGAGTGCAGCAGCCCCCGCGCGATCTCCAGACGCCGTTTCATGCCGCCGGAGAAGGTCATGACCTTGCCCCGGCGGCGTTCGGTCAGGTTCACCATGTCCAGCACCCGGTCCATGCGCGGACCGAGCGCGGAGCGCGGCACGCCGTAGAGCTCGGCGTGGAAGCGGAGGTTCTGCTCGGCGCTGAGGTAACCGTCCAAGGTGGTGTCCTGGAAGACCAGCCCGATGCTGCGCCGCACCTCCGCCCGCTCGCGCACGACGTCGTGACCGGCGACGCGGGCCGATCCGTCGGTGGGGGTGACCAGGGTGCACAGCATCCCGATCGTGGTGGACTTGCCGGCGCCGTTGGGGCCGAGGAATCCGAAGGTCTCGCCGCGGGCGACCGTGAAGTCGATGCCCCGGACCGCCTGGATCCCGTCGTAGTCCTTCCGCAGCCCCCGGACCTCGATCGCTTCCGTCATCCGGCACCTCCACAGGCTCGGACCGCCTGCCGCGGGCCGGGCTCGTGTCCCGGCCGGGCGGCACGTCGAGCGTACGTCGCACGGGCGTCGGCCACGGCGCGGAGCGGGCCGAACGGGCCGGAGGGGTCCGGCCCGCCGCCCCGGTCCACGGGGGTGCGGGTGTCGTGGTCGGTGTCCATGGGGCTCCCGTCCGTCGGGTCGGTGGTGGGAGCACCCTCACGCGGATACATGACATCCCGCGTCATGTATCCGCGTGACACTGGCAGGTATGAAGTCCGAGCGCCTGCTGTCCATCCTCCTGCTGCTGCAGACCCGGGGCCGGGTGACCGCCGGGGAGCTGGCCGAGCGGCTGGAGGTGTCCGTCCGCACGATCCACCGCGACGTGGAGGCGCTGTCCGGCGCCGGGGTGCCGGTCTGGGCGGAGCGCGGCCGGCACGGCGGGATCGCGCTGCTGCCGGGCTACCGGACGGACGTGACCGGTCTGACCCTGGACGAGGCACGCGCGCTGTTCGTGCTGGCCGGCCGCGGCGCGCACGGTGACCTGGGCCTGGCGGGAGCACTGGGCTCGGCGCTGCGCAAGGTGATGGCCGCCCTCCCCGCGCCGCACCGCCCGGCGGCCGCGCTGGTCAGCGAACGCGTCGTGGTGGACCGTACGGGCTGGATGCGCGCCCCCTCGGTGGGCGAGCACCTCGGTGCGCTGCAGCGGGCCGTCTTCACCGACCGGCGGCTGCGGCTGCGCTACCGGCGCAGCGGCGAGACCGCCGTCCGCAGCTGCACCGTCGACCCGTACGGCCTCGTCGACAAGGCCGGTACCTGGTACCTGGTGGCGGACCACCGCGGGAAGCCGCGGCTGTTCCGGGTCGAGCGCGTGGCGTCCGCCGTGGTGCTGGAGGCGGAGGCCGTGCGCCGGCCGGGAGCCGATCTGGCGGGCGAGTGGGAGCGGTTGCGCCGCCGGATCGAGGAACGGCTGGACGGGCTGCGGGTGGTGGCCCGGGTGCGCCGGGACACCCTCGACACGTTCGTGCGGATGAACGCCGCCCATCTCGTCGGGCCCCCGCCGCCCGGCGACGGCCCCTGGGCGGAGGTCCACCTGGAGTACCGGACGCCGGGCGCGGCCCGCCCCCTGCTGGCCTTCGGGACGACGGCGGAGGTGCTGTCGCCGCCGGAGGTCCGCGAGGAGCTGGCCCGCGCCGCCGCGGAGGCGGCGGCGCTCTACGCCTCCCCGGCCGGTTCGGCCGCGTAGCGGTCGCGCAGCTCCCGCTTGAGGATCTTGCCGCTGGCGTTGCGCGGCAGCCCGTCCACCAGCACCACGCGCTTGGGGGTCTTGAAGCCCGCCAGCCGTTCCCGGGCGAAGGCGATCAGCTCGTGCTCGGTGACGACCACCTGCTCGCGGACGACGACGACGGCGGTGATCGCCTCGATCCACCGCTCGTCGGGCAGGCCGACGACCGCGACCTCGGCGACCGCGGGGTGCCCGTACAGGGCGTCCTCCACCTGCCGCGACGCCACCAGCACACCCCCGGAGTTGATGACGTCCTTCACCCGGTCGACGACGGTGAAGAAGCCCTGCGCGTCCCGCACCGCCAGGTCGCCCGAGTGGAACCAGCCGTCACGGAAGGCGTCCGCGGTCTCCTCGGGTTTGTCCCAGTAGCCGTCGCACAACTGCGGCGAGCGGTATACGACCTCGCCGGGGGTGCCGTCGGGGACGTCCTTGCCGGAGTCGTCGACGACCTTCGCCTCCACGAACAGCACCGGCCGGCCGCAGGAGTCCATGCGGCCCTCGTGCTCGTCCGGTCCGAGCACGGTGGCGAGGGGCCCGATCTCGCTCTGCCCGAAGCAGTTGTAGAAGGCGAGTTCCGGCAGCCGTCCGCGCAGCCGCTCCAGCACCGGGACGGGCATGATCGACGCTCCGTAGTACGCCTTGCGCAGCGCCCGCAGGTCGCGGGTGGCGAACTGCGGGTGGTTGGCGAGCGCGATCCACACCGTCGGCGGCGCGAAGAGGCTGTCGGCGCGGCCGGCCTCGACCGCGTCGAAGACCGTGACGGGGTCGGGAGCCGCGACGATGGTGTTCTCCGCGCCGACCGCCAGGTAGGGCATCAGGAAGACGTGCAGCTGCGCCGAGTGGTACAGGGGCAGCGAGTGCAGCGGCCGGTCGGTCTCCTTGAGGTCCAGCGCGACGATGGCGCTGACGTATTCGTGCACCAGGGCGCGGTGCGTCATCATCGCGCCCTTGGGGAGGGCCGTGGTGCCCGAGGTGTAGAGCAGTTGGGCCAGCTCCTCACTGCCGATCGGCGTCAGGTCGTCGGCCGGAGCGGCGGTCGCCAGCCGGGCGAGCAGGCTCTCCCCGGTGTCGCGCAGCGCGAGGGTGCGCAATCCCGCCGGCAGCCGCCCGGCGAGCGCCGGGTCGGTGAGGACGAGGGCGCTGCCGGACTGCTCGACGAGGTAGCGCAGGTCCTCGCCCTCCAGGTGGTGGTTGACGGGGACGTGCACCAGCCCGGCCCGCGCACAGCCGAGGAAACCGATCAGGTAGGCGTCCGAGTTGTGGCCGTAGGCGGCGACACGGTCGCCCGGCCGCAGTCCCTCGGCCAGGAGCACGGCCGCGGCCGCGGAGACCGCGTCGTCCAGTTCGCGGTACGTCCAGGCCCGGTCGGCGAAGCGCACCGCCGTCCGCTCCGGTACGCGGCGCGCGCTGCGCCGCAGGACTCCGTCGACCGTGTTGCCGTGCGTCGTCGCCACCATGGCGTCAGCGTGGCATCTCCGCCAGCCTCCTGGCGAGATCCTCGACATGGTCGTGCCAGGCGTCGAGAGCGGCCGAGCGCCGACCGGCGAACTCCGCGGAGCCGGTCTGGGTGAGGATCAGCCGGGCTCCGTGGCCGGTGCCCTCGGTCAGCTCCCAGCGCACCGTGCCCCCGTGCCGGCCGTCCTGGTCCCAGGCGTAGGCCAGCAGGAGCGGCGCCCGCACCTCGGACACCGGGCCGTGGCCGAACTCCCCGGCCGCGAAGCCGCTGGGCACGGTGCCGCCGACCTCGGGCGCGACGACCTTGCCGAGCAGGGTGCGCCAGACGGTCGCGGCGGGCTGGGTGAGCTGCCGTTCGAAGCGCACCTGCCAGCCGGAGGGTGCGTAGGGCGCGCCGGCTTCAACGGTGCCCTGGTCCAGCCCGAACACTGCGACGAAGCGCTCGTGCTTGGCGTTGATGTCCCCGGGCGGGGGCGCGGGGCGGCCGTCCAGGGCGGGGTCGATGCCCGCGATGCAGGTGTCCCAGCCCGAGGCGAAGCTCGCCGCGCCGGGACGATCGGCGAAGGTGTGGGTGAGGGTGAGCACGGACCCGGAGGCCGCGGGCTCCACCTCCCAGCGCAGCAGGTCGCCGCCCCAGGTGTAGGCGAGCACCCGGGGCGGGTCGACCTCGGTGACCTCGCCGTCGAGATCGGGCATCTCGCCGTGCCGGAAGGCGAAGCGCACCTTGCCGCCGGGCCGCAGCTCCATCTCGACGTCGGAGGGGAACCAGTGCGCCAGATGGCCGGGTTCGGTCAGGGCCCGCCAGACCTTCTCCGGCGGGTGGGCGAGCCGGCGCTCCATCCGCAGGGCGGTCCGGCCGTCCGCCGTGGTGGTCAGGGTCTCGGCGGTCTCGCTGGTCATCGGGGTTCCTCCGTCTCGTCGGGCATCGCGTCCAAGTGCCGCTCCAGCGCGTCGAGTCCGTCGCCCCACAGCCTGCGGTAGGGGGTGAGCCAGGCGTCGACCTCGCGCAGCGGCTCGGGACGCAGCTCGTACCACCTGCGCTGGGCCTCGGCGCGCACCCGCACCAGGCCGGCCTCGCGCAGCACTCTCAGGTGCTTGGAGGTTCCGGGCTGGCTCAGCCCCAGCTGCTCGGTGAGTTCGCCGACCAGCCGGGGACGCTCCAGCAGCAGGTCCAGGATCCGCCGCCGGGTCGGTTCCGCGAGCACGTCGAAGGGAATGGGCACCCTTCGAACATACTCCTCCGGCTATATACGTGCAACGGCATGTATGCGGGAGGGTGCAAACCTCCGCCTGGATGCACACGGGCGAGCCCGCAGGGCGCGGAAGGCGACCGTACGCGCTCTGGTGGTGACGTGCGGTGAACGGGAGAATGTCGCGCGTGACGATCACCACCGCAGAGGCGGACAAGGTACTGGCCGACAACTTCGCCCCCTGGGTGCGGGATCTGGGTCTGACGGTCGAGGAGACCGGTGAACGCCACGCGATCCTGCGGCTGCCGTGGTCGGACCGGCTGGCCCGCGAGGGCGGCGGCTTGTCCGGCCAGGCGCTGATGGCCGCCGCCGACACCGCGACCGTGATCGCCGTGTCCGCCGCGCGGGGCGGCTTCGGCCCCATGACGACGGTCCAGCAGTCGACGACCTTCCAGCGCGCCGTGATGGGCGCCGACGTCCTCGTCACCGCCCGCGTCACCAAACTGGGCCGGCGACTGGGCTTCATCGACGTCGAGATGACCCCGGTGGGCGCGGCGGAGTCCGCGGCCCACGCGACCACGGTGTACGCCTTCCCCGGCTGAGCCGAGCCAGGAGCTACGAGCCGTCGCGGGCGGGGGGGAGTGACGGGGCGGTTCTTCACCCGTCCTCCCCGTGCGGAACCGCGATCCGGCCCTCGTGCGGCGTGGTGCACCGGCACCGTGCCGCCCGCGGGAAACGATTGACCTCCCATCAGACATCAGATGAACGGCGTCAAGCTGGGGTGACGATGAGCCGACGTTGGGGCCGGGTACGCCCGGCGATCACCGTGGTCCTGGCGCTGGGCACGCTCCTGGCGGGCGCCGGCGGCGCGGTCGCGGCAACCGGCAAGGGCGTGCGCTACGCACCACGTACGACGCTCGCACCGGGCGTGGACTACCGGAGGTTCGACTACGGCGGGTCCCACGGCACCGCCCACGGACACCTGCTGACGGTGGATCTGCGCCGCCGGGACGTGTCCGTGGACCTGCTGTACCCGGGGACCGTCGCGGGGCGCGGCACGGTGTCCCGGATGGCCGACGCCGCGCACGCCGTGGCCGGGATCAACGCGGACTTCTTCCACATGAGCGAGACCCAGCACCCGGGGATCCCGGCGACGGGCGCCCCCGTCGGCCCCGCGATCGCGCACGGCCGGCAGCTGAAGTCCGCGGTCCCGTCGAGTCAGCGCTTCGGCCCCTCGCTGCCGCCCGGCACCTCGACCGAGAACGTCCTCGGCATCGGCTTCGACCGCAAGGCCCGCCTCGACCGGCTCCGCCTGGTCGGCACGGTGCGCTCCGGCCGGAGCACGCTCGCGCTGCGCGGCTTCAACCAGTACGCGCTGCCGCAGAACAGCGTGGGCGCGTACACCGCCGACTGGGGCACCGCCTCCCGGCGCCGGGCGGTCTGCGGCAGCGACGTCCGCCGGGCCGACCCGTGCGGCAGGAACGCCTACGAAGTCACGGTCAGGAACGGCCGGGTCGTCAAGACGGGCACCACCCCGGGCCGCGGCGCGATCCCGCCGGGGACGGTCGTCCTGCTCGGCCGCGAGGACGGGGCGCGCGCCCTGCGCACGCTCGTGCCGGGCCGGCCCGTGGTCGTGCGGAGCCGGCTGCTGCCCGTCTCCCACCAGGGCGGCCTCCGCTTCGCCGTCGGGGGCTACCCCATCCTGCGCGACCGCACCCCGCTCGCGGGCCTGGAGAACGGCACGGCGGCGACCCGCACCGCCGCGGGCTTCGGCAACGGCGGGCAGACCCTCTACCTGATGGCACTGGACGGCAACGCCGAGAGCGGCGCGGGGCTGACGGTCCGGGAACTGGCCGGCCTGATGTACGCGCTGGGCACCGACTCGGCCGTCAACCTCGACGGCGGCGGCTCGTCCACCCTCGTCACCCGCTCCCCCGGCGCCTCCCGCGTCACCGTGCGCAACCACCCCACCGGCGGGGTCCAACGCGCGGTCGCCAACGGCATCGGCGTGTTCACGACCCGCCGCTGACCCACCCCCGGCAGCAGGCTCCTCCGGGCCCTCAGTCCCCCATGCCGGGGGCGCCCCACAGGGGGAACCAGCGGCTGAGGTCCTCCTCGACGCGGAGGTCGTTCTTGAGCAGACCGGCGATCTGCAACTCCAGGGCGTTGTCACGTTTCTGCTCGCCGGGGCGGACGCACAGCGGGTAGAAGGTGCCGCGTTTGTAGAGGTAGACCAGTGCCAGCGGGCGGCCGGAGTCGTCGCGGAAGCCGGCCAGCGAGCAGAGGAGCTGCGGACCGAAGCCGTGGCTCTCCAGGGCCGAATTGACCGCGTGCAGGTCACCCACCAGCGTCGGCATGTCGTCCGCGGGGTGGCGTGCCACGAGCCAGGTGTAGCCGTACGCGTCCCGAGTGGACTCGACGGGGACACCGCCCTGTCCGGTGTCGAGGTCGAGCAGGGCGCGGACGTCCTGCTGGACCTCGGCGAAGGCGCCGCCCTCGACGGCGGCGAAGCACACCGAGCCGACCCCGGTCGGCCGGAATCCGGCCCCGGCCTCCAGGGTCACGGCGGCCGACGGCAGCCCGAAGAGCTGGTCGAGGTCGGGCCTGACGGGCTTGCTGCGGCCGAGGAGCGCGTCGAACAGCCCCATCAGCGCCGCCCGAGTTCGGCGGAAAGCCGGCCGAGCTGCGCCAGCCGCTGTTCCAGGGTGGGGTGCGTGGACAGCAGCTGCGCCAAGCTCTGGCCGCCGGCGAAGGCGGGCGCGAAGTAGAAGGCGTTGAACGGCTGCGCCTTGCGCAGATCCTCCGTCGGGATGCGCGCCATCTGGCCGGTGACCTTGGTGAGCGCGGACGCGAGCGAGGAGGGACGGCCGGTGAGCATCGCGGCGGAGCGGTCGGCGGACAGCTCGCGGTAGCGCGACAGCATCCGGGTGAGCAGGAAACTCACCGCGTACACAATGGCGCTGACCAGCGGTATCAGGATGACGATGAGGGTCGTGCCGGGGTCGCGGCTGTTGCGTCCGAGGCCGCCCCACAGCCCCACCCGGGTGATCATGCCGGCGAGCACGCCCAGGAACGACGCGATGGTCATCACCGCGACGTCGCGGTGGGCCACATGGGAGAGCTCGTGGGCGAGGACGCCCTCCAGCTCGTCGGGCTCCAGCCGGCGCAGCAGGCCGGTGGTGGCGCACACCAGGGCGGCCTTCTCGTTCCGGCCGGTGGCGAAGGCGTTGGGCACGTCGCTGTCGGCGATGGCGACCCGCGGCTTGGGCATGTCCGCCAGGGCGCAGATGCGGTCCACGACACCGTGCAGCTCGGGTGCCTGCTCGGGGGTGACCTCGCGGGCGCCCATGCTGTAGGCGGCGATCCGGTCGCTGAACCAGAACTGGGCGATGAACAGACCGCCGGCCACGATCAGGATCAGCGGCCAGGCGCCGCGCAGCAGGGCCAGGAGCGCGCCGACGAAGACGACGTACAGCAGCCCGATCATGAACATGGTGACCACCATGCGGGTGGTCAGCCCCTTGTCGGGGGCGAATCGGGTCCTGTCCATGGCCCCTCCCGTGTCCTCGGGCCGCCGGCCGCGGCGTCGTGCTCCGCTTCGATTGTGCCTCCACGGAGGCACGGATGGGCGGGTCGCGACGGCGCGGCCGGAGTACGGGATCAGCGTGCCGCGTCGAGCGTCAGCTTGCCGTAAGTACGCCGGGCCCGGAGGTCCTCGTGAGCCCGGGCCACCTCGGAGAGCGGATAGACACCGCCCGCCTGCGGCCGCAGCCGGCCCTCGGCGGTCATCGCCAGCAGCTCGGCCATGGGCTCGCGGTACATGCCGGGGCGGCCCAGGCAGTGCATCAGCCAGAAGCCGACGACGGCGCGCGAGCGGCCCATGAGCTGGGCGGCCTGCACGGGCGTGGGCGGGACGCGGGAGGCGAGGCCGTAGGTGACCAGGCGGCCGAAGGGCGCCAGGGCGGCGAGGGAGGCGTCGAAGACCGGGCCGCCGGTCATCTCCAGGACGATGTCGACCTTCTTGCCGCCGTTGGCCTCGGTCAGGCGCTCCTTCAGGCCCTCGGGGGCGCCGTCCAGGGCGACGTCCGCGCCCAGTTCGAGGGCCAGGTCGCGCTTCTCCTTCGAGGAGGCGGTGGCGATGACCCGGCCCGCGCCGAACGTCTTGGCGAGCTGGACGGCGAGCGACCCGGTGCCGCCAGCGGCGGCGTGCACGACGACGGACTCCCCCTCGGCGATCCGGGCGGAGGTGCGCAGCAGGTGCCACGCGGTGAGCCCCTGGACGACCAGGGCGAGCGCCTGCCCGTCGGTGACGCCCTCGGGGATGTCGTGGGCGAGGTACTCCTCGACGACGGCCTTCTCGGCGTAGCCGCCGTTGTCGGTCAGGGCGACCACGCGACGGCCGTCCGGCGTGCGGCCCGCGACCTCGGCCCCGGGCACCAGCGGCAGGGCGGCCTTGGAGAGGTAGGAGTTTTCGACCATGTGGGTGTCGGCGTAGTTGACGCCCGCCGAGGTGACCTCGACCAGGAGCTGTCCGGGGCCCGGCACGGGGTCGGGCAGTTCCACCTGCCGCAGCACCTCCGGCCCGCCGAACTCGGTGATCTGGATCGCGCGCACCGCGACTCCCTCCGCTTGCGTACGTACGTCGTGTCGTCCGGGATCACGATATCGCCGAAAACCCGGAACACCGACCAGTCGGTATGTGCGGACAGCCCGTGTACGGGACGGGGCCGCGGCGGCGCGCCGGAACAGAACCACCACTGGCCGTCGGTCCGGTTGTCCACAGGCGTCCGGCAGGTGTCTTGACGCGCAGGTCGGATGATGGATTACTGGTCCCGCCAAAGGCTACCGAACGATCGGTTGGGAAGGGTGGGGGCCATGGGCGCCACGGGCGAAGGGTTTCTGGACGCTGCCGAACGGATGACCCGGCAGGAGCTGGAGGTCGTGCAGCTGCGGCGCCTGCAGGGCACGCTGCGGCACGCGTACGACAACGTGGCGTTCTACCGGTCGTCCTTCGACAAGGCGGGCGTCCGCCCCGAGGACTGCCGCAGCCTGGCGGACCTGGCCCGCTTCCCCTTCACCACCAAGGCCGACCTGCGGGACCAGTACCCGTACGGCATGTTCGCCGTCCCGGAGTCGCGCATCCGCCGGATCCACGCGTCCAGCGGGACCACCGGCCTGCCGACCGTCGTCGGCTACACCGAGCGGGACCTGGAGACCTGGTCCGACGTGGTGGCCCGGTCCCTGCGGGCCGCCGGCGCCCGGCCGGGCGACAAGGTGCACATCGCCTACGGGTACGGCCTGTTCACCGGCGGACTGGGGGCGCACTACGGTGCGGAGCGCCTCGGCTGCACCGTCGTCCCGGCCTCCGGCGGCATGACCGCGCGGCAGGTGCGGCTGATCCAGGACCTCCGCCCCGAGATCATCATGGTGACGCCGTCCTACATGCTCACCCTGCTCGACGAATTCGAGCGCCAAGGCGTCGATCCGCGCTCCACCTCCCTGCGCGTGGGCGTCTTCGGTGCCGAGCCGTGGACGGAGGCGATGCGCGAGGAGATCGAGGAGCGGGCCGGCATCGACGCGGTCGACATCTACGGACTCTCGGAGGTGATCGGCCCCGGCGTGGCACAGGAGTGCGTGGAGTCCAAGGACGGTCTGCACATCTGGGAGGACCACTTCCTCCCGGAGATCGTGGACCCGGTCACCGACGAGGTCATGCCCGCCGGCGGCAGCGGCGAACTGGTCTTCACCTCGCTCACCAAGGAGGCCATGCCGGTCATCCGGTACCGCACCCGCGACCTCACGCGGCTGCTGCCGGGCACCGCCCGGCCCGCCTTCCGGCGGATGGAGAAGATCACCGGCCGTTGCGACGACATGATCATCCTTCGCGGCGTGAATCTCTTCCCGACCCAGGTCGAGGAGATCGTGCTGCGCACCGCGGGCGTCGCACCGCACTTCCAGCTGCGCCTGACCCGCACCGGACGGCTCGACGAACTCACCGTCCGCGCCGAGGCCCGGCCCGATGCGGACGCGCAGGCGCGCGCAGCGGCCGCCGAGGCCATCGGGCGCGGAGTGAAGGAGGCCGTCGGCGTCACGGTGGCCGTGGAGATCACCGATCCCGAGACCCTGGAGCGCTCCGTCGGGAAGATACGCCGCGTGGTGGACGAGCGCGCGAAGTAGCGCGGGGCGCCCTCGCGGGCCCGCCGTCGTGCCGGGAATCATCGGCCCGGCGGATGAGCAGTGCGGGTGCGGGACACGTATGGTCGGGCACAGGTACGGCCGGTGCAGGGCGACGGGGGGCGCCTCACGGCGACGCGGGAGACCGCGCCAACCGGAAGGGCGATGAGCATGGTGCGGCGCATCCCAGTGCGTCAGATCCTCGCCGTGGTGCCGCTGCTGCTGGTCGCCGTCGTCGTGCTGCGCCAGTGGCCGACCGTCGACGCCGGCACCGACCGGCTGGGCTCCGCGGACCGCGAGTGGCTGCTCGCCGCGGGCGCGGCGACCCTCCTGGCCTGGGTCTGCTCGGCCGCCGCGCAGCAGGGCGCGGTCCTCGAACAGCTCCCGGCGGGACGGCTGCTGGCCACGCAGTTCGCGGCCTCGGCGGTCAACCACATCCTGCCGGCCGGCGTCGGCGGCAACGCCGTCAACCTCCGCTTCCTGCTGCGCTGCGGCCTGTCCCCCAGCCGTTCGGCGGCGGCCCTCGCGGTACGGGCGCTGGCGGCCTGCGTGGTGCGGGCGGCGTTGCTCGCGGTCCTGCTGGCGGTGTTCCCGCACGCGCTCGACCTGCACAAGGTGGTCCCCGTGCGGGCCCACCCCGTGCTCGCCCTGGCGGCCGGCGCCGCGCTGTTCGCGGTGCTCGTGGCACTGCTGTCGGTCCGCCAGGTCCGGCGGCCGGTCTCGTCCTTCCTCGGCACGGTGGTCTCCGACGTCCGTGCCGTGCACGGCAGTTCCTCGCGCGCGGCAGCACTGTGGACCGGCTCGCTGGCCTTCCCCGTGATGCACGCGGCGGTGCTCATGGCGGTCGTCCGGGCCCTGCACGCACCGGTTCCGGCCGGGCACGTCGCCCTGGCGTACCTCGCCGGGAGCGCGGCCGCGGCCCTGCTGCCGACGCCCGGCGGGCTCGGTTCGCTGGACGTGGCGCTGGCCCTCGCGCTCGTCACCGCCGGGGCGACCGGAGTGGCGGCCACCTCCGCGGTGCTCGCGTACCGGATCGTCACCGTATGGTTGCCGTTGCTGCCCGGCGTGCTGGTGCTCGCGGCCCTCGTCCGCCGGCGGGTGCTGTGACCCGTCCCCGGAAGGAAGACCAGTGCGTGTCCTGTACGGCCTGCTCGGTGCGCTGATCGTCGGGGGGACGTTCTCCTCCGTCCTGCGCACCCTGGTGATTCCCCGGCCGACCAGATCCAGCTTCACCCGCACGGTGCACGCGGTGGTGCACTTCCCGTTCCAGTTCGTCGCCGACCGCTGCCGCACCCCCGAGGCCAAGGACCGGGTGCTGGCCCCGGTGGCGGCGGTGTCCATCCTGTTCAACCTGGTCAGCTGGCTGATCGCGTTCTGGGCCGGGTACGCCCTGCTGCAGGCCTCCACCAGCGACCTCGGCGCGCTGGACGCGCTGCGGGAGGCGGGGTCCTCGCTGTTCACGCTGGGCTTCGCCAGCAGTCACCACGTGGACCTGACCGTCATCGACTTCTGCGCCGCGGCGACCGGGCCGATCACCATCGGTCTGCAGATCGGTTACCTGCCGACGCTGTACGCCGCCTACTCCCGGCGCGAGGCCGAGGTGACCCTGCTGCAGGCCCGGGCGGGCAGCCCGCCCTGGGGACCGGAGATCCTGGCGCGCTACGCCCAGATCGGCGTCACCGACAGCCTGGCGGAGATGTTCGGCAACTGGGAGCGCTGGGCGGCCGAGGTCAGTGAGAGCCACACCAGTTACATAGTGCTGAGCCGCTTCCGCTCGCCGCAGCCGAACCGCAACTGGCTGGTCGCGCTCCTGGCGGTGATGGACGCCGCCGCCATGCAGCTCGCCCTCAACCCCGGCCGCCCGCAGGCCGAGGCGCGGCTGGCCCTTCGGGGAGGCTTCGTGTGCCTGCGCGACATCGCCGACATCTGGCAGGTCCCGTACGACCAGGACCCCTCCCCGGAGGCGTCCATCCGGCTGACGTACGAGGACTTCGCGGCGGCCGTCGCGCACGCGGCCGCGAACGGCTACCCGCTGGAGCGCACCCCGGAGGAGGCGTGGCCGCACTTCCGCGGCTGGCGGGTCAACTACGAGGAACTCGCCTACCGCTTCGCGTACCTCTTCGACGCGGTCCCGGCGCCGTGGTCCGGCCCCCGCCGCACCATGGAGGAGACGCTGATGCCGATCACCCCGGTCGACCGCAGGCCGGCCGGCCGCGGCCGGGGCGCGATCTAGGCCGATCCCGACAGGCGCCGGACACGCTGAGCGGCCTCAGAAAACGAGTGGCCCGGAAAGCGGGGCGTCGCTAGCGTCGCCCCCGTGGACATCAGGGAACTGGACCGCCGTGCCCTCGCGACCATGGGAACGGTGATCGCGCGGATCGGCCCGGACCAGCTTCGTCTTCCGACCCCGTGTGCCGACTGGACGCTGCACGGCCTGCTCCGCCACCAGGTGAGCGAGAACCTCGGCTTCGCAGCCGCCGCGGCGGGCGTCACCGGTGACCTCCGGGCCTGGGACCAGGGCGACCTGGGTGGGGATCCTCACCAGGCATTCCTCGACTCGGCCGACGCCATGACGAGAGCGTTCGCCGAGGATGTCCTGGACCACTCCCTCCAGATCCGGGAGTTCGGTTTCTTTCCCGGCCGGATCGCGCTCGGCATGCATGTACTCGATTGCGTGGTCCACGGTTGGGACGTCGCGCAGGCCATCGGCGTCGCCTACGAGCCGGACGCCGACCTCGTCGGCCACTCGCTCAAGGTCGCTGCGCGGATCCCGACCGGAGCGCCGTCCGACGACCGGCCGAGGACTCCGTTCGCCCCGGCGGTCGAGATCGCCGCGGACTCTCCCGATCTGGAGCGGCTGCTCGGACTCGTCGGCCGCCGCCCGGCGGCAGGCTGAGCGACGGCTCACCAGCGGTCGTGCGCCGACTTCTCCATCTGTGTCGATGAGTTCGGGCCGCTCGACCTGCGGCCCCACCCCGGGCGGCACTGGCCGAGCGCGGCGGCACACATAAGGCCCCGAGCAGATGTTGATGCTGAACGCATCCCGCCTCGTACTAGTCGGACGTAACCGTGAGGTCACCCTGATCGCTGGTGATCTCGACACGCACAGTGGCGGGGTTGGTGTCTCCCCAGACGCGGCAGGCGAACTTGGTGCCTACCTTGACCACGACGGACAGGGGGCAGTCGACGTACGCGCCCGGTTTGTTCTGCATCTGGACGCCGGCTTCAGCCGCCACCCGCTTCTCCAGCGCTGTCTGGTCCAGCACACGCGGCGGTTCGATCGCGAGAGGACCAACAGCCACCTTAATCGTCACCACCACCGCGCAGGCGGCGAGTACGGCCAAGGACAGCGCTATGACGGTGCGCGCAAAGCTTCGATGATCAGTCACCCGAGCAGTCCTACCGAACCCTCAGCGGGCTGACAAGAGAAGCCGGCGGACGCCAGATTCTGAACGGGCACGAGATCGATGCGCTCCGGCCGGGGAAGACGCGCGGTCCCGCCCTGCCCGGACGGCGCGGGCGCGGTGACGGTCGAGGTGAGCGGGACCGCGCCGGCCGCGGGCGCCGAGGAGGTCGTGCTGTTCACCGGCATCGCCCACCGCACCGGCACCACTGATCATCGACGCCCTGGCTGCGTCCCGGTCACCGACTTCACCGCGCCCGACTCCGCCGTCGGGGGCGGGTTCTTCGGGTGACCGGCCCGCTCCGTGCCGGGCCGATGGTCACCCCGTGTACAGCGGGTGATCTTTCCACGCCGGCGCAGACCGTCCTGTCATGCGGGCTGCGCCCGCTGAGGCGAACGTTGCCCGATGCGGCCCTAGGTCGACAGGGCGACGTCGGTCGACTTCACCAGGGCGACGACCTCGGAGCCCTCGGCGAGGCGGAGTTCGTCGAGTGCCTCGCGGGTGATCACCGCGGTGAGTTCGCGGCCGCCGGCGAACGCCATCCGCACCGTCGCCATAGCCTGTCCCCGCGTCACCGCGGTCACCGTGCCGGGGACGCGGTTGCGGATGGTCAGGCCGCCGGGGAGCGGTGGCGTGGCGAGGGAGATCTCGGTCGCCTTGATCAGGACGGTCACCCCGCCGCCGGGGATGATGCCGAGTTCACGGACGGCCTCGGCGGTCACGGCGGCGGTGAAGGCGGGTCCGCCGCCGTCGAGATGCACGGTGACCACGGCCATGACCTCGCCGGTCACCACCGACTCGGCCTTCCCGGCGATCTGGTTGCGGATGCTCAGAGCCATGTGCCGCACCGTAAGCCCGCCCGGCGCCCGCCGCGGGGAACGACCCGCGCGCACGCCCCGGGCGGCGGTGTGCCCGGGGCGTGCGGGGTCCGGCGCCGCCGGGGGCCTTACACCGCGGGCACGGGCTGCGGTGGCACCGGGCCGACGTAGCGCGCGGCCGGACGGATGATCTTGCTGTCCTCCGCCTGTTCCAGGATGTTCGCCGACCAACCGACGACCCGGGCGCAGGCGAAGGTCGGGGTGAACATCTCCCGCGGCAGCCCGCACAGTTCCATGACGACGCCCGCGTAGAACTCGACGTTGGTGTGCAACTCGCGGCCCGGTTTGAGCTCGGCGAGGATCGCCTCGACGCGGGCCTCGACCTGGAGCGCGAAGTCGACCAGCGGGCCGCCGAAGTCGCGGGCGATCTCCTGGAGCATGCGGGAGCGGGGGTCCTCGGTGCGGTAGACGGGGTGCCCGAAGCCCATGATGCGGTCGCCGGCCAGGACGCGTTCGCGGATCCAGGGGTCGATGCGGTCGGGGGTGCCGATCGCGTCGAGCGTGTCCAGCGCACGGCTCGGCGCGCCGCCGTGCAGCGGACCGGACAGCGCCCCCACGGCGCCGACGAGGCACGCGGCGAGGTCGGCACCGGTGGAGGCGATGACACGGCCGGTGAAGGTGGACGCGTTGAACCCGTGGTCGACCGTGGAGATCAGGTACCGCTCGATCGCCCGCGCGCGCACCGGGTCGGGTTCCTCCCCGGTCAGCATGTACAGGTAGTTGGCCGCGAAGGGCAGGTCGTCACGGGGCTCGACCGGCTCGAGTCCCTGCCCGAGCCGGTACAGGGCGGTGAGCAGGGTCGGCACGGCGGCGCTCGCGGCCAGCGCGTCGGCCAGCCGCCGTTCGGCGTCGATGTCGTACAGCGGGCGGAAGCCCGCGGCGGCGCCGAGCAACGAGAGCGCGGTGCGCAGCCCGGCGAGCGGTCCGCTGAGCGCACCGGAGCGTGCGATGGCGGGAAGCGCGTCCCGGATGTCGCGCGGCAGCCGGCGCAGCGGTGCGACGCGGGCGGTGAAGGCGGCGCGCCCGGCGGCGTCGGGGAGCGTGCCCAGCAGCATCAGGTGCCAGACGTCCTCGAAGGTCCGGCTGCCGGCGAGTTCCACGGCCGAGTACTGGCGGTAGTGGTAGAAGCCCTCGGTGCCGCGGACATCGCCGAGCGCGGTCTCGGTGACGACGACGCCCTTGAGTCCGCGGGGTACGCGGGGCACGTCGGGGGTGACGGGCATGACGGTCACGGTGGTGTCCTCCTTCGAACGTGACTCGACCATCCATCATTGATTCAATGCACGTCAATATTGATTGAATCAATATATGATGGGATGGAGTCATGACGACCGACGAACGGCTCACCACCCGGCAGGCCGCCGAACGGCTCGGCGTGAAGCCCGAGACGGTGTACGCCTACGTCAGCCGCGGCCTGCTCGGCAGCCGCCGCGCGCCGGACGGACGGGGCAGCACCTTCGACGCCCGGGAGGTCGACGCGCTGGTCCGCCGCACCCGGCGCCCGGCGCAACAGCCCTCCGACGACGGGGCCGGGAGCGGCTTCGGCGCCATACGGACCGGGATCACGCTCATCGACGGCGACCGCTACTACTTCCGCGGTGTCGACGCCACCGCGCTCGCCGAGCGGCACCACTTCGAGGAGGCCGCGGACTGGCTGTGGACCGGGGTGATGACCCCGGGCACACGCTTCACCGCGCCGCGGGAGGCCCTCGCCGCCGCCCGCCGGGCGGTGGCCGCGCTGCCCGGCCACAGCAGCGCGACGGACCGGCTGCGGGTGGCCGTGATCGCCATGGCCGCCGCCGACCCGCTGCGCTTCGACCTCGCCCCCGAGGCGGTGGTGGGGGTGGGGCGCACGCTGATTCCCGTCCTGGTCGACGCGCTCCCCACGGCCGGGCAGGAGCACCGCGGCGAGGGACGGGCGGCGCGGCGGCTGTGGTCGCGGCTGACCACGCGGCCGACCGACGAGGCGTCACTGCGGGTGCTGGACGCGGCCCTCGTCCTGCTGATCGACCACGACCTGGCCGCCTCCACCCTGGCCGCACGCGTCGCCGCCTCCGCCCGCGCGCACCCGTACGCGGTGGTCTCGGCGGGCCTCGGCGCGCTCGACGGCCCGCTGCACGGCGCCGCGAGCGGACTGGCCCACCGCATGCTCGCGGAGGTGCTGGAGCGGGGCAGCGCGGCCGCCGTCGTCGCCGACCACCTGCGTGCCGGACGGAATGTGCCGGGGCTGGGCCACCGCCTCTATCCCCGCGAGGACCCGCGCGCGGTCATGCTCTTCCGCCTGCTGCAGGACGTGCCGCACGCCGGTCCGGCCCTCGGCGCCGCCCGCGAGGTCGTCGCGACCGCGTCCCGCGACACACCGCTGCACGCCAACGTCGACCTCGCGCTGGCCGTGCTCTCGGTCTCCTGCGGCATGCCTCCCGAGGCGGGCGAGACCGCGTTCTCCGTCGCCCGCACGGCGGGCTGGATCGCCCACGCCCTGGAGGAGTACGAGGAACGCCCCCTCCGTATGCGCCCCAGCGGCCACTACGTGGGCCCCCGGCCGCCCCGCCCGGTGCCGTAGCGGGGGGGCGGGCGGGGCGGGGCAGGGCGGACAGGGCACGGCGGCGCCTAGAAGCGCACCTCCACCCCGAGCGCGTCGCCGGACGGCGGGGCGAGTTCCACCGCGCCGGCGCGGCCGGCCGCACGGACCTCGTCGGCGACGAGCGCGAAGCGCGCGAGGGCGGCCGCCGGGCCGGTCACGACGAGCCCCGCGACATCGGCGCGCATGGACAGCCGGGCCTCGGACTTGGCCCTGCGAACGGCGGTGACGGCCGCACGCGCGGTGTCCATGACGAGGGGGTCGCCGTCGGCGGCGGCCGCACCGAGGGCGTCGGCATCGGCGTCGGGCCAGGGGGCGGAGTGGACGGAGCCCTCCTGCCACCAGGACCAGACCTCCTCGGTGACGAAGGGCAGGAAGGGCGCGAAGAGCCGCAGTTGGACGGAGAGGGCGAGGGAGAGCGTGGCCAGCGCGGAGGCGTCGCCGGCGTAGGCACGGGCCTTGACGAGTTCGACGTAGTCGTCGCAGAACTGCCAGAAGAAGCTCTCGGCGCGTTCCAGAGCGCGGGCGTGGTCGAACTCCTCCATGGCGTCCGTCACCGCGCGGACGGTGTCCGCCAGCGCGGCCAGCAGGGCGCGGTCCAGCGGCGCGGTGACGGCGTCGTCGCCCTCGACCGCACCTGGGGTGCCGGCCCCGGAAGTGAGCACGAAGCGGCTGGCGTTGAGGATCTTGATGGCCAGCCGGCGGCCGATCTTCATCTGCCCGGTGTCGAAGGCGGTGTCCGTGCCGGGCCTGGCGCTCGCCGCCCAGTAGCGGACGGCGTCGGAGCCGTGCTGCTCCAGCAGGTCCCCCGGCGTGACGGCCTTGCCGCGGGACTTGGACATCTTCTTGCGGTCCGGGTCCAGGATCCACCCGGAGATCGCGGCGTGCCGCCAGGGCAGCGTGCCGTGCTCGGTGTCGGCGCGCAGGACGGTGGCGAACAGCCAGGTACGGATGATCTCGTGGGCCTGGGGGCGCAGGTCCATCGGGAAGACCTTGGCGAACAGTTCGCCGTCCGCGCCCCAGCCGGCCGCGATCTGCGGGGTGAGCGAGGAGGTCGCCCAGGTGTCCATGACGTCGGGGTCGCCGGTGAAACCGCCCGGCATGCCGCGCTGCTCCTCGCGGTAGCCGGGGGGCACGTCGGTGCCGGGGTCGACGGGCAGCGCCGACTCGTCGGGGACGAGGGGCCTGTCGTGGACGGGCTCGCCGGCCGCGTCCAGCGGGTACCAGACGGGGACCGGGACACCGAACCAGCGCTGACGGCTGATCAGCCAGTCGCCGTTGAGTCCCCCGACCCAGCTCTCGTACCGGACCCGCATGTGCTCCGGGTGCCAGCGCAGCTCACGGCCGCGTTCCAGGAGGCGTGCGCGCAGGGCCTCGTCGCGGCCGCCGTTGCGCAGGTACCACTGGCGGGTCGTGACGATCTCCAGCGGGCGGTCGCCCTTCTCGTAGAACTTGACCGCGTGGACGACCGGTTCGGGTTCGCCCTCCAGGTCGCCGCTCGCGCGCAGCAGTTCCAGCAGGCGTTCCCGGGCTGTGAAGGCGGTGGCGCCCGCCAGGTGGGCGTACGCCGTGCGGGCCCGCTCCGAGTCCAGTCCGGACGGGGGTTCGGGCAGGAAGCGTCCGCCTCGGCCGAGCACCGGGCGGGTGGGCAGCCGCAGTTCGCGCCACCAGGTGACGTCCGTGGTGTCGCCGAAGGTGCAGACCATGGCGATGCCGGTGCCCTTGTCCGGGTCCGCGAGCCGGTGGGCGTGGACCGGGACCTCGACACCGAGGACCGGGGTGCGGACCGTCGTGCCGAACAGCGCCTGGTAGCGCGGGTCGTCGGGGTGGGCGACGAGTGCGACGCAGGCCGGCAGCAGTTCCGGGCGGGTGGTGGCGACGACGACCCGCTCCCCGTCCGACCGGTGGAAGGCCAGCCGGTGGTAGGCGCCGGGCCGGTCGCGGTCCTCCAGCTCCGCCTGGGCGACGGCGGTGCGGAAGGTGGTGTCCCACAGCGTGGGCGCCTCCGCGGTGTACGCCTCGCCGCGCGCGAGGTTGCGCAGGAACGCGCGCTGGGAAGCGGCGCGCGAACGGTCCCCGACCGTGCGGTAGGTCAGCGTCCAGTCGACGGACAGGCCGAGCCTGCGCCACAGGTCCTCGAAGGCCCGCTCGTCCTCGGCGGTGAGCCGTTCGCACAGCTCGATGAAGTTCCGCCGGGAGACGGGGACCTGGCGTGCGCCGGGGTGTTCCGGCGGGGTGAAGTCGGGGTCGTAGGGGAGGGACGGGTCGCAGGCGACGCCGTGGACGTTCTGGACCCGGCGCTCGGTCGGCAGGCCGTTGTCGTCCCAGCCCATCGGGTAGAAGACGGTCTTCCCGCGCATGCGGTGGTAGCGCGCGACGGTGTCGGTGTGGGTGTAGGAGAAGACGTGGCCGATGTGCAGGGTGCCGCTGGCCGTGGGCGGCGGGGTGTCGATCGAGAAGATCTCCTCGCGGGGCCGCGACCGGTCGAAGCGGTGTACGCCCGTCTCGTCCCAGCGCCGCGACCAGGTCGCTTCCAGCCCTTCGAGGGAAGGCTTGTCCGGGACGTCGTGATGCCGACGGGGCGAGTGCGTCATGCCCGCTCATCGTAGGGACGGATCGCCTCCGTGCCGAACGATTAAACGGCCGAACCATCCGCACCACGAACCATCCCGTTGGGGATCGGTTGGCTAGACTCGGCATCATGACCTCCCCGGCCTCCGAGCCCGCCGTATCGGCCGTGCCCGACCTCACCGGCCTGCTGCAGCACACCAGCCACGCGCTCACCAACCGCCTGGCCAACGCCCTCGGCGAGATCGGCCTCAGCCCGCGCGGTTACTGCGTGCTCCTGCACGCGCAGCCGGGCCTCATGACGCAGGCTCAGCTGGCGGAGATCTCCCAGCAGGACAAGACCACGATGGTCGTCACCGTCGACGAGTTGGAGCGGGCCGGGCTCGCCGAACGGCACCCCTCCCCCACCGACCGCCGGGCCCGGATCATCACCGTCACCGACGCCGGCCGCGCGCTGGTCGCCCGCGGGCAGCAGATCACGGCGCGGGTGCACGGGGAGGTCCTCGAAGCCCTTCCCGACGCCGAGCGAGCGGTGTTCGTCACCGCGTTGCAGCGCCTGGTGGACGGACATTTGGCCACGACCCAGGACTCCCCGCGCCCTGTGCGCCGCGCGCGGCAGCCACGCCAGTAGGCTCGGAACGTGAGCGACAAAGGGCCCTTCGAACGGGGCACCGACGGCCCGAAAGTGATCGTGGCCGGGGTGGACGGGAGCGAGTCGTCGTGGCGGGCCGCCGCGTACGCCGCCGGGCTCGCGCGACGGCAGGGGTCACTGCTGGCGATCGTGTACGTCCAGCCGGTCCTGGCCACCGGCGCGGCCTTCGGCGCACCGGTCGCGGAGGCCACCGCCGCGATCGCCGACGAGCTCAAGGCGGAGATAGAGAAGGCCGTACAGAGGCTGCGCGGGGTCTTCGCCGTGCGCTGGGAGTTCCACACCTTCCAGGGCGACGCCTTCAGCGGGCTGTCGAAGGCGGCGGACGACCTCAAGGCCGACGCGGTCGTGGTCGGCGCCTCCGAGAAGGCGGGCCACCGGATCATCGGATCGGTGGCGGTGCGCCTGGTCAAGGCGGGCCGCTGGCCGGTGACGGTCGTACCCTGACGCCGTCGCGCCGGTGCTCGGATTCCGGCGCCTCGTGCGTCACGGATCACCCTCGGCCACGACACCGCACGTTCGGTCACCGGAACCTCCCCCGGCGCGGGCCCAGGGCGCCTCTCGTGACCGGCGTCGCGGGCGGGTGAGTCGTACGGAATAGCGGCCTCACGCCTTCGGTTAGGGTCAGTGGGTTCCGACCGACGGTGCCCCGGAAGCAGGTAAGGGAAGCATGGCCACTGTTGAGCTGACCAAGGACAACTTCGACGAGGTCGTCTCCGCCAACGACTTCGTGCTGATCGACTTCTGGGCGTCCTGGTGCGGCCCGTGCCGGATGTTCGCCCCGGTCTACGAGGCCGCGGCGAAGGAGAACACCGACCTCGTCTTCGGCAAGGTCGACACGGAGGCCCAGCAGGAGCTGGCCGCCGCGTTCCAGATCCAGTCGATCCCGACCCTGATGATCATCCGCGACAAGGTCGCGGTCTTCGCCCAGCCGGGAGCGCTGCCGGCGCCGGCCCTCGAGGACCTGATCAAGCAAGCCCGCGCGCTGGACATGGACGAGGTCCGCAAGTCCATCGCCGAGGGCGAGTCCGCCCCGAAGTCCTGACACCTGACACCTGACACAGCGTCGGTCATGGTCGGCCCCCGCACGGGGCACACCAATGGCCGCCTACCGTCGTGGCCCCGTGGGCCGGCGACCGCCCCGGCGGTCGCCGGCCCGGCCGCGTGGGCGCGCTGTCCGCGCCCGGCCGGATCGTGTGGCCGGATTTCGCCCCCGCTCCCTCGGGGAAACAGCCCCCGTGACAGCGGGGACACCCGGTCTCCCCGGCGCGCCGGAGCCCGTCCCGCCCCTCGCGAAGAAAGGTGACGACGCCGGACGCCCCTGATCCCGGTCCACCCGGGCCGAAAGCGGAGGGCCATCGGCGAGATTCCGACCCCAAGGCCGTGACCTGCACATTTACCCGCTCCGGATGCGCGGATCGGGGGCCCGGTCCACCCTTGATGATG
Source organism: Streptomyces sp. NPDC002574 (assembly GCF_042889545.1). Lineage (NCBI taxonomy): Bacteria > Bacillati > Actinomycetota > Actinomycetes > Kitasatosporales > Streptomycetaceae > Streptomyces > Streptomyces sp. NPDC002574. The sequence continues at coordinate 380,416 of NZ_JBIARB010000006.1, read as the reverse complement.
ACCGGAACGCAGGAACGCCCACTTGAGCGGGCGTACCTTACGTATCTCGGACGTTCGTCGGGGCGCTCTTGAGCGGTGTGCGCCGAACGGCTTAGGTGGTACGGACACGCGGTAGACGCGAAGTACACACCACCACCTTCGACGGGAGGTACAGGCCATGCCCGCCACCAGTCACCACATGGGGACATCCGAACCGATCACCGAGACAACGGCGGAAGACCACATCCAGGGCATCTGTTTCAAGACCGGCCCTCCGCGCCACATAGGCGTGGAACTGGAATGGTTCCTTCACGACCCGCACGACCCGGCCCGCCCGGTCGGCCCCGCTCGGCTCACCGCCGCCGTGGACGGCCTGCGGACCCTTTTCCTCCGTTCCCGGCTCACCACAGAGCCCGGCGGACAGCTGGAGCTCAGCTCGCTGCCCGCCACCTCGCTGACCGCGTGCGTGAACGCCGCGGCCGCGGACCTCGACTCCGTACGCCACCGGCTCCACCAGGACGGCCTGGCGCTGGCCGGGCACGGCCACGACCCGTGGCGGCGGCCGCGGCGGCTGCTGGACGAGCCGCGGTACGCGGCCATGGAGACGTACTTCGACCGGGCCGGGCCCGCCGGCCGGTCCATGATGTGCTCCACCGCCTCGGTGCAGGTCTGCCTGGACTCCGGCACGGCGGAACCGGGCCCCTTCGGGCTCGGCAGACGCTGGCTGCTGGCCCATCTGCTGGGCGCCGTCCTCGTCGCGGCCTTCGCCAATTCGCCGCTCAGCGGCGGCCGCCCCACGGGCTGGAAGTCCACCCGGCAGGCGGTGTGGGCGGCGCTCGACCCCGGCCGGACCCTGGCGCCGGAGACCGGCGCCGATCCGCGGGTCGCGTGGACCGCGTACGCCCTCGACGCCCCGGTGCTGTGCATCCGCGCCGACGAGGGTCCGTGGACAGTGCCGGAGGGGCTCACCTTCCGGCAGTGGATCCGCAGCGGGGTGCACCGGCCGCCCACCACGGCCGACCTGGACTACCACCTGTCGACCCTGTTCCCGCCGGTGCGGCCGCGCGGCTACCTGGAACTGCGCATGATCGACGCGCAGTCCGGCCGGGACGGCTGGATCGTGCCGCTGGCCGTCGCCACGGCGCTCTTCGACGACGCCGCCGCCTCCGAGATCGCCTATCGCGCGGTCAAGCCCCTCGCCGACGCGGCCGGTCCCGGTCCCGCGCCGCGCAACCCGCTCTGGCAGCGCGCCGCCCGCCACGCGCTGGCCGACCCGGAACTCCACGCCACCGCCGTCACCTGCTTCGCCGCGGCCCGCGAGGCCCTGCCCCGGCTCGGGGCGAGCGACGCCGTGCAGGCCGTGGTGGCCGACTTCACCGAGCGTTTCGTCCTGCGCGGCCGCTGTCCCGCCGACGACCTGCTCGACGCCTTCACATCCAAGGAGAGCCACTCGTGACCGCACCCGCTCTCGACCCCGAGGCGCTGCGACGGCGGGCGCTGGACGCGCTCGTCACCGCCCGTGAGCGCACCCACGGGCTGACCGACTGCGTCGACGAGCACGAGCTCACGGCGCAGCACTCCCCCCTGATGTCGCCGCTGGTGTGGGACCTGGCCCACATCGGCAACCAGGAGGAGCAGTGGCTGCTGCGGACCGTCGGCGGCCGTGAGGCGCTGCGGCCCGACATCGACCCGATCTACGACGCCTTCGAGCACCCGCGCTCCGAGCGGCCCACGCTGCCGCTGCTGCCGCCCGCCGAGGCGCACGCGTACGCCTCGGACGTGCGCGGGCGGGTGCTGGAGATCCTGGAGCGCGCGCCGCTGCACGGCAACCGGCTGACCGACGCCGCGTTCGCCTTCGGGATGATCGCGCAGCACGAGCAGCAGCACGACGAGACGATGCTCATCACCCACCAGCTGCGCCACGGCCCCGCCGCGCTCACCTCTCCCGCGCCCGCCGCCGCTCCCGCGGACGCGGCGCTGCTGCCCGCCGAAGTCCTCGTGCCCGGCGGCCCGTTCACCATGGGCACCTCCACGGAGCCGTGGGCGCTGGACAACGAGCGCCCCGCGCACAGCCGGGACGTGCCGCCGTTCTTCATCGACACGGTGCCGGTGAGCAACGGCGCGTACACCGCCTTCATCGAGGACGGCGGCTACGAGGACGAGCGCTGGTGGACCCCGGCCGGCTGGGCGCACGTGCGGGAACACGGCCTGTTCGCGCCGCTGTTCTGGCGCCGTGAGGGCGGGGCGTGGCTGCGCCGCCGCTTCGGGGTGACGGAGCCGGTGCCGGCCGCGGAGCCCGTGCTCCATGTGTGCTGGTACGAGGCGGACGCCTACGCCCGCTGGGCGGGGCGCCGGCTACCGACGGAGACCGAGTGGGAGAAGGCCGCCCGGCACGACCCCGCGACCGGCCGCTCGCGCCGCTACCCGTGGGGCGACGCGGACCCGGCGCCGGACCTCGCCAACCTGGGCCAGCGCCACCTGCAGCCCGCGCCCGTGGGCAGCTACCCGGCCGGCGCCTCGCCGCTCGGCGTCCGGCAGATGGTCGGCGACGTGTGGGAGTGGACGGCGAGCGACTTCCTGCCGTACCCGGGCTTCGCGCCGTTCCCGTACAAGGAGTACTCGGAGGTGTTCTTCGGCTCCGACCACAAGGTGCTGCGCGGCGGATCGTTCGCCGCCGACGCGGTCGCCGTCCGGGGCACCTTCCGCAACTGGGACTACCCGATCAGGCGGCAGATCTTCTCGGGCTTCCGCACGGCCCGCGACGCGCGTCCGGAGTCGGTGTGACGGCCCCCGGGGACGGGGCGGCCGCCTGATGTGCCGCCACATCGCCTACATCGGGCCGCCGGTGGCGTTGCGGGACGTCGTGATCGACCCCCCGCACTCGCTCTACCGCCAGTCGTGGGCGCCGCGCCGCCAGAAGTACGGCACGGTCAACGCCGACGGCTTCGGGCTCGGCTGGTACGCGCCGGACGACCCGGTCCCGGCGCGGTACCGGCGGTCCGGGCCGATCTGGGACGATCCGTCCTTCGCGGACGTGTGCCGGGTGACGCGTTCCGGCGCGCTGCTCGGCGCGGTCCGCGACATCACGGAGGGATCGGCCGCCGACGAGTCCGCCGCCGCCCCGTACACGGCGGGCCCGTGGCTGTTCAGCCACAACGGCGCCCTGCGCGGCTGGCCGCACTCGGTGGCCGAGGCCGCCCGCTCGCTGCCGGCCGAGGAGTTGCTGACGCTGGAGGCGCGCTGCGACTCCGCGCTGGCCTGGGCCCTCACCCTGCACCGGCTGAAGGCCGGGGCGCCCCCCGACGAGGCGCTGGCCGACACGGTCGGCCGACTCGCCGCCCTGACCCCCGATTCCCGGCTCAACTTCCTTCTCAGCGACGGCCGTTCCATCGCCGCCACTGCCTGGGGGGACACCCTCTGGTATCTGGCGGAGCCCGGCCGCAGCGTCGTCGTGGCCTCCGAGCCGTACGACGACAGTCCCCGCTGGACCGAGGTCCCCGACCGCCATCTGCTGTACGGCGATCCCACCGAGGTCCTGCTGATCCCGCTCAAGGAGCCGCACCTGTGAGCCCCTTCACTCTCACTCGCACCCTGCCCGCGGACGCCACGGCGGCCGCCCTGCGCTCCGACGTGGCGTACGGGCTGAACCGCAGCCCCAAGCAGCTCCCGCCCAAGTGGTTCTACGACGCCCACGGCAGCGAGCTGTTCGAGGAGATCACCCGGCTGCCCGAGTACTACCCGACCCGCGCAGAACGGGAGATCCTGGCCGCCAGAGCGGCCGAGATCGCCCGGGCGACGGGGGCCCGCACCCTGGTCGAGCTCGGTTCCGGCTCGTCGGAGAAGACCCGCCTGCTCATCGAGGCCCTGGGCGCCCCCCTGACCTACGTGCCCGTCGACGTCAGCGAGTCGGCGCTCCGCGGCGCCGGGGAGGCCCTGCTCGCCGACCACCAGGACCTGAGCGTCCACGCCCTGGTGGCCGACTTCCAGCACGGTCTCGCGCTGCCGCAGACCCCGGGGCCGCGCCTGGTGGCGTTCCTCGGCGGAACCATCGGCAACCTCCTGCCCGACGAGCGCGCCCGGTTCCTCGGCTCCGTCCGCGCCCTGCTCTCCCGCGGCGACGCGCTGCTGCTCGGCACGGACCTGGTCAAGGACGAGGCGACCCTCGTGGCCGCCTACGACGACGCGCAGGGCGTCACGGCCGCGTTCAACAAGAACGTCCTGTCCGTGATCGACCGGGAGCTCGGCGCCGATTTCGACCCGCACGACTTCGAGCACGTGGCCCTCTGGGACCGCGAGCACGAATGGATCGAGATGCGGCTGCGGGCCCGCGGGAACGTCACGGTGAAGGTGCCGGCGCTCGACCTCACGGTGGACTTCGCGCGCGGCGAGGAGATGCGCACCGAGATCTCCGCCAAGTTCCGCGAGGAAGGCGTTCGCGCCGAACTCGCCGCCGCGGGCCTCACCCTCCAGCACTGGTGGACCGACGACGAGTCGCGCTTCGCGCTCTCGCTGGCCTTCCCGGCCTGATCCCGGCACCCGAGGCGGCGGTCCTGTGCCCCGGCACAGGAGCGCCGCCTCGTGCGTGCGCGGCCTCCGCGCGGCCGCACCACGGCGCGCTAATATTTCACGAGTAAAACACCTGCTAAACTTATCGGCATGCCTCCCTTCCTCCACCCCCTCCGCGACGCCCTCCGCCTCCGCGCCGCCAAGGACCTCTGGCGCCACCGGGCCGTCAGCGTGGTCGTCGCCGTGGGGATCATGGAGGGGGTCCTGCTGGCCCTGGGGCGGCTCGATCTGGTGCTCTACGCGGCGGGTGGCGGGCTGTGCGCGCTCTACGCGCACGGGCTGCCGTACGCGGCACGGGCACGAGCCCTCGCGCTGGTGGTGCTGGGCATGGCGGCCGGGGGCGCGGTCGCCCTGACGACGGCCGCGCTGACCGACTCGACAGCGGTGCGGGTCGCCGTCGCCGCCGCGCTCGCCGCCGCGCACAAGGTGGTGTGCGACGCGACGCGGATCGGGCCGCCGGGAAACGTGATCTTCACCTTCGTCGCGGCGAGTGCCGCGTTCGTGCCGCAGACCCCGGCGCAGGTGCCCGCGCATGTGGGCCTGATGGTGCTGGGCGGAGCAGTCGCATGGCTGGTGGGCATGGCGCCCGCCCTGGTGCGCCCGTACGGGCCCGAGCGCGCCGCCGTGGCGAGGGCGCTGGAGGCCCGGGCGCAGGTCCTGGCGGGCGACGGGAGCCCGGCGCGGGCCCGGCACGCGGCGACCTCCGCCCAGAACGCCGCGTGGCACACCCTGCGGGCCGCCGGGACGAACGCCCACCGCGCGGGGCTGGAACGGCTGCTGGCACGCGCCGGGACGTCCGGGCCCGACGGCGCTCCCCCGCTCACCGCCTGGGCCAGGGAACTGCGCACGACGCGGACCCTGCCGGACCCGGGCGCCGCGAGCGGTACGGACGTCCGCACCGGGCCGGCGCCCGCCCACGGCCCCACGGCGCGGCACCTGCTGCCGATCGGCCTGCGGGTCGGCCTCGGCAGCGCGGTGGCGGGCTGGATCTCCATGGCGCTCGGCGTGGACCGTCCGTACTGGGCCGTCGTGACCGCCGCGGCGGTCCTCGCCGCCAACACCACGCTGTCCTGGCAGCGGGCGCTGCAGCGCGTCCTGGGCAATCTGCTGGGCCTGCTGCTGTTCACCGCGCTCGTGCCGTTCACGACCACGGGCGCGGTGGCCCTGATCGTGACGGCGCTGGCCTGCAATTTCGCCGTGGAGGCCACCATCGCCCGCAACTACTGGCTGGCCAGTGTCTTCGTGACGCCGATGGCCATGGTCATGACCGAGTTCGCGGGCGCCCGGCCCGCGGGCCCGCTGGTCGCCGACCGCTGGCTGGACACCGTCGTCGGGGCGGGGGCCGGGCTCGTGGTGTGCTTCGCGGTGCCGAACCGGCGCGCCGGCCGGCGGGTCGGCACCGCCCTGGACCGCCTGGAGGGCGAGCTCGCCGCCCCGCTGCCCCGGGAGCCCCGGCTCACCGCGGCGCTGCTGGAACTGCGCGAGGCCGTCGACACCGCCTCCGGTGAGTGGTGGAGCGGCCCCCTGCCCGAGGAACGGATCACCGAGGCGGAACGGCGCGGCCACCTCGCGCTGGCCGGCCGCCGCGGCGGCGCCCGGTCCGTCACCCTGGCTTGACGACGCGTACGATCATGCGGACGCCGCCGGAGCCGCCGGCGGACCGAGGAAGGACATCGCGCGTGGAGGACGCCGTCGCTTCAGTGCTGCGCCAGTGGCAGGACGTGCACCCGGAGCTGGACTTCGCGCCCGTCGCCGTGATCGGGCGCCTGAACCGGTGCACCGCGCTCCTGCAGCTCGCTGTCGACGCGCCTCTGAACCGCGAGGGCCTCACCCGCCCGGAGTACGACATCCTCTGCGCGCTGCGCCGCGTCGGCGGTGAATTGACGCCCGGACGTCTGGCACGTGAAACCTTCGCTTCGGGAGCGGCGATCACCAAGCGGATCAAGCTGCTGGAGGAGCGCGGCCTCATCGGCCGCCGGGCCGACGACCGGGACCGCCGGGTCTCGCACCTGCGACTGACCCCCGCCGGCCTGGCGCTCGTGGACCGTCTGCTGCCCGAACAGCTCGCGTACGAAGAGGGGTTGCTGTCCGGACTGCCGGACGGACCGCGCCAGGAGCTGGCCGAAATCCTCGGCGAACTCCTGCTGCTGCTCGAAGGCCGCTTGGGCGCGCTTTCCGGGTGAAGCGGGCACCGAACGGCACCGCACCCCAGTGATTCAGCGAGCGCACATCTCCACGCTCCGCAAAGGACATGCCAAGGCAAGGCGCCGACGGGACAGATAGGGGTGTCCCCGTCCCCCTGACCAGGGAATCGCGCCATGACCGCTTCGTACGAACTCGCGCCCGTTGTCGACAACGTAGGCGACCGTCCCCGCTATTCGGTGAGCCTCGCCCAGGACGAGGCCGAGGTGCGGGCCGCGCAGCGTCTGCGGCACCTGGTGTTCGCCGGGGAAATGGGGGCTGTGCTGGACACGCCCGAACCGGGCCTGGACATCGACGCCCTCGACGCCTTCTGCGACCACCTGCTGGTGAAGGACGACCACACCGGCGACGTCGTCGGCACCTACCGGCTGCTGACCCCCGCCAACGCCCGCCGCGCGGGGCGCACCTACTCCGAGACCGAGTTCGACCTCGGCCGGCTCGCCCCCATCCAGCACGACCTCGTCGAGGTCGGCCGCTCCTGTGTGCACCCCGACCACCGCGACGGTGCCGTCGTCGCGCTGATGTGGGGCGGCATCACCCGCTACATGGCGACCACCGGCCACAACTGGCTGGCCGGCTGCTGCTCGGTGCCGCTCGCCGACGGCGGTTCGACGGCGGCCGGTGTCTGGGACCGGGTCTCGGCCAAGTACATGGCCCCCGAGGAGTACCGGGTCACCCCGCTCCGCCCCTGGGACCCGACGGGCCTGGCCCGACCGGCCCGCGCCGCGCTGCCCGCGCTGCTCCGCGGCTACCTGCGCCTGGGCGCGTGGGTCTGCGGCGAGCCCGCCCACGACCCGGAGTTCGGTGTCGCCGACCTGTTCATCCTGCTCTCGCTGGAGCGCACGGACGAGCGCTACCTGCGCCACTTCGGCTCGCTCGGCTCCCTCGGGTCCTCGTGATGGCCGCCACGTGGTGGTCGCCGGTCTCGCCCTGCACCCCGCAGGAGTGCGTGACCGGCGAGGGTCCCCTGGTGGGCCGGCTGAGCCGGCTGGTGCGCTACGCCGCCGCGCTCGTGGTGCTGTTCATCGGGGTCGTGCTGGCCGTTCCGGTGGCCGCGCTGTGCCCCCCGGCACTGCGTGACTCCCTGGTCCGCACCTGGATGCGGTCGGTGGCGGCCGCCTTCGGCATGCGGATCCGGGTGCCGGCCCCGCCGGCGGCGCGCGAGCCCGGCCGGGGGCTGCTGGTGGTCGCCAACCACGTGTCCTGGATGGACATCCTGCTGATCGCCGCCGTCATCCCGGGACGCAACGTCGCCAAGGCGGAGATCCGGGGCTGGCCGGTCATCGGCCCGCTGTGCGTGCTCGGCCGGACGATCTTCATCGACCGCGAGCGGTTCCGGACCCTGCCGGACACCGTCGCCGAGGTGACGGAGGCGCTGCGCGGCGGGGCCACGGTCGTCGCCTTCCCCGAGGGCAGCACCTGGTGCGGCCGCGAGGAGGGCAGCTACCGCGGGGCACTGTTCCAGGCGGCGCTGAACGCGGGTGCCGATGTGCAGCCCGTCCGGATCGACTACCGCCTGGCGGACGGGACGCGCGCCACCGCCCCGGCGTTCGTCGGGGAGGACACGCTGATGGACTCGGTGCGCCGGGTCGTGTCGGGCCGCGGCCTGACCGCGGAGGTCGCGGTGCTCCCGCCGATCACCGCGGGCACGTGGCACGACCGGCGCGCGCTCGCCCGGGCGGCGCACGACGCGGCGCTCCGGATCGAGGTGCCCGCCGCGCGTCAGCCCGCACCGGCGAGGCCGGTCGAGGTGATCGAGGTGGTCGAGGTGACGGCGCCGGTCGTCATCCCCTCCCCCGTCGTGCAACCGAGCGAGCCGGCCGCAAGTCTCCCTTAGTGACATCCGGTCCCCGAACCGGAACCGTCGCTCCCCTGGGGGACGCCATGCGCCGACACCACCGACTCGCGGCAGCCGCCGCGGGTCTGGCTCTGCTCACCGGTGCCGTGGCCGCGGTGCCCGCCTCCGCTTCGGCGGGGGCGGCCCCGGCCGCGTCAGGCACCACGGCCGTGAAGGCCACGAAGGCCACGACTCTGGTCGTGAACGCCCGGACGGCCACGCACTGCACGTACGACCGACTCGTGATCGACACCAAGGGCGCCCTGCCGCCCACCACCGTCAAGCGCGTCACGCGACTGCGCTACGACGGCTCGGGGAAGAAAGTGCCGCTCGCGGGCACGTGCTTCGTCGAGATCAAGCTGTCCCCGGCCGCCGCCCACAACGCGGCGGGCAGGAACGTCTACACCGGGCCCCGGCTGACGGCCGTAAGGCTGCCGAAGCTCAAGGGCCTCGCCCTGACAGGTGACTTCGAGGGCGTCGTCACCTTCGGCACCTCGTTCACCTCGAAGCCGTCCTGGACCGCGAAGCGGCTGCACGGTCCCGAGCGGTTCGTCGTGGACTTCGGCCACACCGACACCTGCCGCTGACCGCCCTGTCGGGCCGCGGCGACGGCGGGTCCGTCGCCACGGCCCGCTGTGCCATGCCCTCTTGTACGGGCCCTCTCGAGTCATGACAATGTGCATGCCAAAACCGAAAGAACTTCGGTCTCGAGAGGACCCCCCACATGAAACGACCTCTCAGAGGTGCCTTGGCGACTGTCCTGACCGCTCTCGCGGCAGTCGCCGGCCTCGCGTTGTCCACCGCGCCCGCCTCGGCCACGAGCCGGGACGCCACCGGTGTGCGCAGCGCCGCCCCCGCCGCGGTCACCGTGAACTTCGCCGGCACGGTGTCGCTCAGCAACTGCTCCGGCTCGCTCATCCGCTTCCCGGCCTCGGCGTCCACAGACCCCGCGCTGGTGCTGTCCAACGGCCACTGCCTCACCAGCGGCTTCCTGGACCCCGGCGAGGTGCTGCTCAACCAGTCCTCGACCCGCACCTTCGGACTGCTCAACGCCTCCGGCCGCAACGTCGCCACGCTGCGGGCCACCAAGCTCGCCTACGCGACGATGACCGACACCGACATATCGGTCTACCAGCTCAACCGCACCTACGCGCAGATCCAGTCCTCGTACGGGATCTCCGCGCTGGAGCTCTCCGCCGCCCATCCCGTGCAGGGCGCCGCGATCAAGGTGGTCTCCGGCTACTGGAAGACCGTCTACACCTGCAACATCGACGGCTTCGTGTACCGGCTCAAGGAGGGCGACTGGACCTGGAAGGACTCGGTCCGCTACACCTCCGCGTGCAACACCATCGGCGGCACTTCCGGTTCGCCCGTGATCGACACCTCGACCGGCAAGGTCGTGGCGATCAACAACACGGGCAACGAGGACGGTGCGCGGTGCACCGTCAACAACCCCTGCGAGGTGGACCAGAACGGCACCGTCACGGTCCGCCAGGGCATCAACTACGCCGAGGAGACGTACGGGATCGGCGCCTGCGTGACCACCGGGAACCAGTTCGACCTCGGCCTCGCGGGGTGCACGCTCCCCAAACCGTGATGCCGGTGGGCGCCGCTCAACGCTGATACATCGCGTCGATCTCGGCCGCGTAGGCCTCCTCGACGGCCCGGCGGACGAGCTTGCGCGACGGGGTGACCAGCCCCTCCTCCTCGGTGAAACAGGCGGCCAGCACGCGGAAGGCGCGGATCGACTCCGCCTTCGACACCCGCGTGTTGGCCGCCGACACCGCGCGCCGCACCTCCGCCTCCACCTCCGGGTCGCGCACCAGCTCCCGCAGCCCGGCCGGGGGCCTGCCGCGCAGCCGCAGCCAGCGTGCCGCCGCCTCGCCGTCGAGCGTCACCAGCGCGGTGATGTAGGGGCGGTCGTTGCCTATGACCAGGCAGTGCTCGATCAGCGGGTGCTCGCGGACGCGTTCCTCCAGGACGGCCGGCGAGAGGTTCTTGCCGCTGGTCGTGACGATGATCTCCTTCTTGCGGCCGGTGATGGTCAGATAGCCGTGCTCGTCGAGGAAACCGAGGTCGCCGGTGGCGAGCCAGCCGTCGCGCAACGCCTCGTCGGTGCCCTGCGGGTCGCCGAGGTAGCCCGAGAAGACCGTCGGGCCCTGCAGCAGGATCTCGCTCTCCTCGGAGATCAGCACCGAGGTGCCCGGCACGGGATGCCCGACGGTGCCGTAGCGCACCTTGCCGGGCGGGTTGGCGGTGGCGGCGGAGGTGGACTCGGTCAGGCCGTACCCCTCGTAGACCGTCACGCCGGCGCCCTCGTAGAACAACCCCAGCCGCCGCCCCATCGTCGAGCCGCCGCTGACCGCGTTGCGGACCCGGCCGCCCAGCGCCTCGCGCACCTTGCCGTACACCAGCCGGTCGTAGACCCGGTGCAGCACGCGCAGTGCCGCGCTCGGCCCGGGACCGGTGCCGAGGGCGCGCCGCTCGCGGGCCTCGGCGAAGCGCACGGCGACGTCGACGGCCCGGTCGAAGACACCCAGGTTGCCGCCCTCCTCGGCCTTGCCTCGCGCGGAGTTGAAGACCTTCTCGAAGACGTACGGGACGGCCAGCAGGAAGGTCGGGCGGAACTCCGCGAGATCCGGCAGCAGCGCCGCGGCCGACATGTCCGGCTGGTGGCCCAGCCGCGCACCGGCCCGGACGGCGCAGACCTGGATCATGCGGCCGAACACGTGCGACAGCGGCAGGAAGAGCAGCACCGACGGCGGCTCCGCGGTGCCGGTCTCGAAGATCGGCCGCCATTGGGCGATCACGTTGTCGCACTCGGCCATGAAGTTGCCGTGGGTCAGCACGCAGCCGCGCGGGCGGCCGGTCGTCCCGGAGGTGTAGATCACCGTGGCGACGGCGTCGGGGGTGACCGCCAGCCGGTGCCGGTGCACCACGTCCTCGCCGACCCGCTCGCCGTCGGCCATGAGCTGCTTGACGGCCCCGTTGTCCAGTTGCCAGACCCGGGTCACGGCGGGGAGGTGCTCGATCACCGAGCCGAGGGTCATGGCGTGGTCCTCGTGCTCCAGCACGCAGCCGACCGCACCCGTGTCGTGCAGGATCCAGCGCAGTTGCTCGGCCGAGGAGGTCGGGTACACCGGTACCGGCTGCGCCCCGATGGTCCACAGGGCGAAATCGAAGAGGGTCCACTCGTACCGGGTCCGCGACATGATCCCGATCCGGTCCCCGAAACGCACGCCGTGCGCCAGCAGCCCCCGCGCCAGTGCCATCACCTCGTCACGGAACGTGGCGGCGGTCACGTCCACCCACCGCCCGTCCTCCTTGCGGCCCAGCCGCACCGCGTCCGGCGTCCGCGCCGCGTCCTCGAACACCACGTCGGCGAGCCCGCCGACATGGGTCGCGGGCACCAGCGCGGGCAGACTGAAGGCGCGCACGCGAGCTCCTCGTGGGGGTTGGAGCGGGCCGGAGCGTAACGTAACGGATCTCTCACGCACTGTCCGCCCGAGGCCGGTCGGGACGGGGCTTCTTCACCAAACCTCCCCCGCCGGGCGATCACGAGAGATCATGGGATCAGGAGGTGACCTCCATGACCACCAGGATCCGACTCCACGGCGGCCCCGGGGACGGTCTGACTCTCGGCATCGCCCTGGTAGCCGGGGGGCAGCCCCCCGAGGGCATCCTGTACGACCCGATGGCGATCACCGTGCAGGACGCAGGGCTGCACCAGGCGTGGCCGGACAGCGCGTCGTACTACAAGCGCCTGGAGCACATGGCCGACGAGCCCTGGGACTACGCGTACGAGAGCGAGGCCACCGCGCCACTGGAGTGACCGCCGCGCACCGGCCGCGCGCGGTCACGCGGAGCGACCGGACGGGGCGGGAGCCCGGGACCAAAGTCCTCGGTTCCGCCGCCTTTTTGGCCGTGCGCCGCCAGGTTTCGTACAGTTCCCCAGGAAGCAGCGGGAACACACGAACCAGGGAACGACGGCGGGCATGACGGCGACCGAGAACGAGCAAGGCACGGCAACGGCGTGGGAGGGCGTCCCGGGCATCGACCCGGCACGCCTGGAGCTGTGCCTCAGCGTCCTCCGGGAGCTGGACGAGCTGCCCGTGGACCACCCGGACGCGATCACCGTCCGCAAGGCCACGGCGGGCATCTACCGCACCGTGAAGCAGCGCCGCCGCCAGGAACGGCGGGCGACCAAGACGGCCCACGACAAGTTCGTCACCGAGGCCACCGCGACCGGCTCCGCGGAGCGGATCGACGACGAGACGCAGGGCCTGCTGCCCTCCTCGTCGGTGCTCGGCGAGATCGCCGGCGTGCTGCAGCGGCCGCGCTCCTGCTACGTGTGCAAGCAGCGCTACGTCGAGGTGGACGCCTTCTACCACCAGCTGTGCCAGTCGTGCGCCGCCTTCAACCGCGCCCGGCGCGACGCCCGCACCGACCTGACGGGCCGGCGCGCGCTGCTGACCGGCGGCCGGGCCAAGATCGGCATGTACATCGCACTGCGCCTGCTGCGCGACGGCGCGCACACGACGATCACCACCCGCTTCCCCGCCGACGCCATCCGCCGCTTCAAGGCGATGCCCGACAGCGACGAGTGGATCCATCGGCTCAAGATCGTCGGCATCGACCTGCGCGACCCGGCCCAGGTCGTGGCGCTGGCCGACGCGGTCGCCGCCGAGGGCCCGCTCGACGTCCTGATCAACAACGCGGCGCAGACCGTGCGCCGCTCCCCGCAGGCGTACGCCGAGCTGGTGGCCGCGGAGTCCGCGCCGCTGCCGTCCGGCGAGCTGCCCGCCTCCGAGGTGTTCGGCACCTTCGGGAGCGGCGCCCAGCCGGCCCTGCCCGGCCCGCGCCGGGAGAGCGCGGCACGTGCCCAGGAGGTGACCGAACTGGCGCTGGTCAGCGGTTCGGCCTCGCTCGCCCGCATCGAGGCGGGCACCGCCATCGACGCCGGCGGCCTGGTGCCCGACCTGGACCCGGAGAACAGCTGGAGCCGCGGGATCGGCGAGGTCGACCCGGTCGAGATGCTCGAAGTGCAGCTGTGCAACGAGACCGCCCCGTTCATCCTGGTCAGCAGGTTGCGCCCGGCCATGGCCGCCTCCCCCGCGCGCCGCACCTACGTGGTGAACGTCTCCGCCATGGAGGGCAAGTTCAGCCGCGGCTACAAGGGCCCCGGCCACCCGCACACCAACATGGCCAAGGCCGCCCTCAACATGCTGACCCGCACCAGCGCGCGGGAGATGCTGGAGACCGACGGCATCCTGATGACCAGCGTCGACACCGGCTGGATCACCGACGAACGGCCGCACCCGGAGAAGTCCCGGCTCGCCGACGAGGGCTTCCACGCCCCGCTCGACCTCATCGACGGCGCGGCCCGGGTCTACGACCCGATCGTCCGCGGCGAACTGGGCGAGGACCTGCACGGCGTCTTCCTCAAGGACTACGCGCCGACCGAGTGGTGAGGCCGCGCGGCCGGGCGGGACGCGCCGCGCGCGACTACGATCGACGGTGTGGCTGAGCGCCGACTCGCGCCCTCCGCGCCCGAACTCGTGCTGGAGACCGCCGGGGACAGCCTGGTCCTGGTCCCGGGCAGGATGTACCGCGTCGGCCGTGACCCGGACGGCGAGATCGTCCTCGACGACCCCCGTGTCTCGTGGCATCACGCCGTCCTTCGCACGGTCGCCGGGCAGTGGGTCCTGGAGGACGCCGGGAGCACCAACGGCACCTTCGCGGACGGCAGGAACGTCCGCCAGTGGGGCGTGGGCGCGGGCAGCGTCGTCCGCTTCGGGCATCCGCTGACCGGCCCGTGGGCCCGGCTGACCCGGGCCTCGGCCGCACCGGTCTACCGGCCGCCGCCGATCGCCTCGCCGCTGGCCACCGGCACCTTCCGCCAGCCGACGTCGGTGCGGCCGCTGCCCGACCACACGATCCACATCGGGCGCGCGGCCGACAACGACCTGGTCGTCGAGGACCTGCTGGTCTCCCAGCACCACGCGGAGCTGCGGGCGCTGGCCGGCGGCGGCTACGAGATCGTCGACCTGCACAGCCACAACGGCACCTACCTGGACGGCCAGCCGGTGGAGCGGGCGACGGTGCACCAGGGCGACATCATCGACGTCGGCCACGCGGTCTTCCGGCTGGTCGGCGACAAGCTGCAGCAGTTCACCGACACCGGTGAAGTGGCGCTGTGCGTCCGCGATCTGTCGGTCACGGTGGAGGACGGCAGCAAGACGCTGCTGGACGACATCTCCTTCCCCGTCGGCGAGAAGAGCCTGCTGGCCGTGGTGGGCCCCAGCGGCTCCGGCAAGTCGACGCTGCTCAACGCGTTGACCGGGCTGCGCCCGGCGGACCAGGGCACGGTGCTCTACGACGGCCGCGACCTCTACCGCGAGTACGCCGACCTGCGCCAGCGCATCGGCCTCGTGCCGCAGGACGACATCCTGCACCTCCAACTTCCCGTCCGCCGCGCCCTGTTGTACGCCGCCGAACTGCGCTTCCCCGGTGACACCGCGCAGCGGGAGCGGGAGGCCCGGGTCGACGAGGTGATCGCCGAACTCGGGCTGCAGGCCCGCGTCGGCCAGCCCGTCCACACCCTCTCGGGCGGCCAGCGCAAGCGGGTGAGCGTGGCGCTGGAACTGCTGACCAAGCCGTCCCTGCTCTTCCTCGACGAACCCACCTCGGGGCTGGACCCGGGCATGGACCGCTCGGTGATGACGATGCTGCGCGGGCTCGCCGACGACGGCCGCACGGTGGTCGTGGTGACCCACAGCGTGCTCAGCCTGGAGGTCTGCGACCGGCTGCTGGTCATGGCGCCGGGCGGGCGCATGGCGTACTACGGGCCGCCGGACGAGACCCTGCCGTTCTTCGGCTTCCGGCAGTGGCCGGAGGCCTTCGAGGCGTTCGAGAACGAGCAGCGGCGGGACTGGGCGGGCCAGTACGAGTCCTCCACGCTGCACGACGAGTACGTCACCGACGCGATGGACCAGATGGAACCGCCGGGTCCCACCCCGCGCCCGGCCCTGGTACCGCCCAAACCGCAGCACTGGGGCGGCCAGTGGTGGACGCTGGTGCGCCGCTACACGGCGTCGCTCGCGGCCGACCGCACCTTCCTGGCGATCATGGTCGCGCTGCCCTTCGTCATGGGCGGCATGGCGCGCGCCCTGGCCGGCAGCGCGCTGACGCAGCAGAACACGCTCAACGTGCTGCTGATCCTCTGCGTCGGCTCGGTGTTGACCGGCGCCGCCAACGCGGTGCGCGAACTGGTCAAGGAACGGGTGATCTACCGGCGCGAACGGGCGGTCGGCCTGTCCCGGTCGGCCTATCTCTGCTCCAAGATCGCGGTGTTGGGCACGATCACGGTCGTCCAGGCGGTCGTCCTGACGATGGTCGCGCTCGTCGGGGTCCGCCTGAGACCCGGCGGCGGCAGCGGGGTGTTCACCAGCCCGCTGCTGGAGCTCACCCTGGCCGCGGCGCTGCTGGCCTTCACCTCGATGATGCTCGGGCTGATGGTCTCGGCGCTGGTGCGCAAGGAGGAGGTGACCATGCCGCTGCTGGTGCTCGTCGCCCTGGTGCAGGTCGTCTTCTGCGGCGCGCTGCTGAAGCTGCACGGGGTGCCGGGACTGGAGCAGTTCTCCTGGCTGGTGCCGGCGCGCTGGGCGCTGGCCGCGATGGCGGCCACGCTCGACCTGGGCGCCCTCGTGCCGGGGCGGATCACCTCCGACCCGCTGTTCCGGCCCGAGCCCTGGGTGTGGGCGCTGGACATGGGCGCGATGGCCGCCCTGTCGGCGGTCATGGCGTACATCGTCGTCCGTCTGCTGCGGCGGCAGGAGCCGGCCGTCATGCGGCGGTAGAGCGCGTCACGGGGACCGCGGGTCGGGCGGGCGGGACACGGACACTGCGTCGGTGCCGTCCGGTCCGGTCCGGCGGCGGCGCGGCCGTGCGACGAGGCTGCCGAGGAAGCCGGTGACGGCGCCCCAGCCCGCGGCGAGGCCCACGGCGGCGGCCAGGTCCGGGACGAGGACGACGGAGCCGCCGAGGCCGCCGGTGTCGGAAGGGTCGCCGATACCGAAGAGCGACAGGCCGTAATGGGCGTCGATCCAGGTGAGGAGGCCGATCAGCAGCATGGCGGCAGCGGCCGTCAGCGCCAGGCGGACCGCGTTGCGGAGGTGCCCGGCACCCGGCGGGGCGCGGCGGGCCGCGGCCCATCCGGCGAGGAGCATGGCGACGGCGGCGGCCACGAGGAGCCACCAGGCACGGCCGTCCTGCCGGGTGAGGGAGGCGAGGTCGAGGGTGACGTCGCCGTCGCCCCCGGTGCGCAGGACCCGCGCGAGCGGCTCCGGCATCGGCAGTCCGATGGCGCCCTTCACATGACCGTGCCAACTGGCGCCCAGGCCCAGCCCGAAGGCGAGCCAGGCGAGGTTCGGCAGCCCCAGGAAGACGACGGCGAGGGTGTCGCCGGCGTCCGTCCGGGTGTCGGCCGTGACGAGGGCGATGATCGCCGCCGCGACGACGTACACCAGGAGCACCGCGACCATCGCGCGGGCGGCGGGCCGCACCGTGGCCTGCGGCGGCGCGAGCCGGGGCGGCAGCGGGACCCGCCGGGAGACGGCGAGCGCGATAAGGAGGACGACCAGCAGCCACAGCAGCCCCAGGCCCACGGTGGTGCCGACGAGGGCGTGGAAGCCGACGGTCGGGGTCGTGCCCAGCAGTTGGGCGATCTCGTCGAGGTACTCGTTGCCCGCGCTGAGGCTGAAGCTGTGCCGGGCGCCGTGGACGATCAGCAGGAGGGCGACGACCCACAACAGGGCCGTCCGCAGGACGATGCGCAGCAGATGACCGCCGGACAGCACGGCGTGGGACCGCAGGGGCCGCAGGAACGCGTAGGCCGTCACCAGGGCCCCCGCCAGCGCCACGGAGAGCGGGACGACGACGATGGCCGCCTGTGTCTCGGCGATGAAGCCCGCGCCGCCGTCCAGGGCGACCCGGCCGCCGACCGCCATGACCACGGTCGCGGCTATGACGGGGACGAGGGCGCCCTGCGGCAGCTCCGAGGCACCGGCGAGCCACAGCCCGAGGGCGGCGACGACCAGCATGACCGCGAACCCGGCGACGACGACGCCCAGCGCGTGCAGCCAGCCCCGCGCCGGCCCGAGGACGGGGCGGGAGGCGGGGGGTTCATGGCGGCTCACGCTGCCAGGCTATGCAGCCGCGGCGCGCCCCGCCCGTCCGGAATGCCCCGGATCGCGACTCGCGGGGCCGCGGACCCGGTCGCCGCGCCGCCCTCGCGGCACGGTTGCGCCGCGCTCCCGACCACCCGGTGACGTCCAGGCGGGCCGGCCCGCGCCCTCAGGGCCCGGGCGGGAACCGCGGGCATGCGGTCAGGAGTGCTCCTGGAGCCGGGGTCCGTACAGGTCGACCATCCGGGCGCGCGCCGCGCCGAGCCGTTGCGCGATGGTCTGGGCGGCGGCGAGCACGACGGCCTGGCCGAGCACCGGGTCGTCCTTGAACAGCTCCCGGACCTCGGCCGCGACGAACTCGTAGGCGCCCACCGTGCCCAGCGCGTGCGCGGCGAGCTGCCAGCGGTAGGGCGGGAACATCCATGACCAGCCGACCAGTTCGCCGGGGCCGAGGGTGTCCACCGAGACCAGGCCGCGGCCGGGCACGTCCATGTCGAGCGAGACGGCGCCGGACTCCACCACCCAGAAGCGGTCGGCGAACCTGCCCTCGTCGAAGATCCGCCAGCTCTGCGGGAAGCTCACCCGTTTGGCGTGTTCCAGGAAGACCCGGCGGTGGTGCATCGGCAGTGAGTCAAGCATGGTGACCGTACTGCTCATGGGCGTCCTCCCGTGCCGTCCCGAGTCCTGGACATCAGACTACGGTCACGCGCCGGGCGTCGCAGGCAGGTGACCGGAGAACCAGTCGCGCGCCAGGTGTGCGACCTCGTCGAGCGCGCCGGGTTCCTCGAACAGGTGCGTGGCGCCCGGCACCACGTGCAACAGGCTGGGGCAGGTCAGCTCCGCCTGGGCGCGCCGGTTCAGCTCCAGGACGACGTCGTCGCGTCCGCCCACGATCAGCAGGGTGGGCGCGCGCACCGTGCGGAGCCCGGGGCCCGCCAGGTCCGGCCGGCCGCCGCGGGAGACCACGGAGGAGACCTCCGCCCCGGGCCGGGCGGCCGCCCGCAGCGCGGCGGCGGCGCCGGTGCTCGCGCCGAAGTAGGCGACGGGCAGGTTCTCCCGGCGGGCCCAGTCGGTGACCCCGGCGAGACGGTCGGCCAGCAGCTCCACGTCGAAGACGTTGGCGCGGTCGGTCTCCTCCGCGGGGGTCAGCAGGTCGAACAGGAGCGTGCCGAGCCCGGCCTGGTTCAGGGCGGCCGCCACGGCGCGGTTGCGGGGGCTGTGGCGGCTGCTGCCCGTGCCGTGCGCGAAGACCACCACGGCGCGGGCGTCGGCGGGCATGATGAGGGTGCCGGCCAGCCGGACCCCGGCGGTCTCCACCTCGACCTCAGTGGTCCGCGGACCTCTGGCCACGGCCTGCTTCAGCAGCCCGGAGACCTCGTCGTCGGCGGTCTGCGAGAAGTCGTGGTACCACTCCCCCACCGCGAAGAACACGGCCGGCACCGACAGGCACACCACGTCGTCGGCCGCGGCCCGCAGCGCGGGCATCGCCTGCGGCGCGGCCACCGGCACGGCCAGCACGACGCGGGCGGCGCCTCTGGCGCGGGCCACCTCGCAGGCGGCCAGCGCGGTGGCGCCCGTCGCGACGCCGTCGTCCACGAGGACGACCGTGCGGCCGGCCAGCTCGGTACGCGGCCGCCCGTCGCGGAAGCGGTGCGCCTGCCGGGACAGCTCGGCCTCCTCGTGCCGCTCGACGGTGTCGATGTCGTCCGGGGAGACGTGGCTCATCTGCACGATGTCGTCGCTGAGCACCCGGGCGCCGTCCTCGCCGATGGCGCCGAAGCCGAGTTCCCGGTGGTAGGGGACGCCGAGTTTGCGGACGACGATGACGTCCAGGGGGGCGTGCAGGACCTGCGCCACCTCGTAGGCGACGACGACGCCGCCGCGTGGCAGGCCGAGCACAACGGGGTTGTCGTCCTCCAGATGCCGCAGCCGCCCGGCGAGCTGCCGTCCGGCATCCGCGCGATCTGTGAAGTGCATGGTTCACCCCCGCGAGCGGGACATGCGGGACTCCTTACGGCCTACCCTGAATAGTGTCCAGCAAGCAAACGGCAGGGACCGCGCGATGCCCGTGCTCGTCGGAACGTCCGGGTGGCAGTACAAGGACTGGCGAGAGGTCCTGTACCCGCCGGAGGTCCCGCAGCGGCTCTGGCTGGAGGAGTACGCCCGGCACTTCCCGACGGTGGAGAGCAACAACGCCTTCTACCGCCTGCCGTCCCGGGAGATCTTCGCCGCCTGGCGCGAGCACACCCCCGACGGGTTCGTCATGGCGGTCAAGGCCAGCCGGTACCTGACGCACATGAAGCGGCTGCGCGATCCCGAGGAGCCGGTGCGCCGGCTGCTGACGCACGCGGAGGGGCTCGGTGACCGGCTGGGGCCCGTGCTGCTCCAGCTGCCGCCGAACCTGCGCGCGGACGGGAGGGTGCTCGACGGGTGCCTTCGCTGCTTCCCGCGGGAGGTGCGGGTGGCACTCGAACCGCGGCATCCCTCGTGGTGGATGCCGGAGATCCGGGCCCTGCTGGAGCGGCGCGGTGTCGCCCTGTGCTGGGCCGACTGGCGGGCCCGTCCGGCGACGCCACTGTGGCGCACGGCGGACTGGGGCTACGTGCGGTTCCATGAGGGCATCGCCCGTCCCTGGCCGCGGTACGGGGCGCGGGCCCTCACCACGTGGGCCCACCGCATCGCGGACACCTGGCCGAAGGACTCCGACGTGTTTGTCTACTTCAACAACGATCCGGGCGGCGCGGCGGTGCTGGACGCCGACGCCTTCACCGCGGCGCTCTCCGGGGTGGAGCGCTCGTGATCCGGCGCAGTGTGATCGTCTCCGGTGACGTGCAGGGCGTGTTCTTCCGCGACACGTGCCGGCGCACCGCGCTGGACGAGGGGGTGAGCGGCTGGGTCCGCAACCTGCCCGACGGCACGGTGGAGTCGGTCTTCGAGGGCCCAGCCGAGGCGGTCGGGCGGATGGTGGAGTGGGCCCACGAGGGGTCTCCCCTGGCGATCGTGGACCGGGTGCGCGTCCACGAGGAGGAGCCCGAGGGCCTCACGGGTTTCGAGATCCGCCCGACTCCGTGGCGCGGCTGAGCAGCAGCGACCGGCTGTGCTCGTCGGCCCAGAGGGAGTACGGGTCCACGTGGGGGCGGAGCAGATCGGTGAGCGGGGCGTCGGCGTGGCCGTTCAGGGCGTCCGAGGCGATCTTGCGCGCCACCCCGGCGAGGAAGTCGGCGAGCTGCACCCGCGGGTCGGACCGGGACTCGACGAGGGTGAGCGACGCGAGCCGGGACGGCGGCGGCAGGATCGCCTCCAGCCGGCGGACGCGTTCCGCGGTGAGCGTGTTCTGGCGGTCGTGGACGACGGCGACGGGGTGCCCGTCCCGGCCGAAGTGGGCGATGGTGCGGGCCAGGGACGGGAGCAGCGGGTCCAGTTCCGGCACCGACGGCGGCTCGTCCAGGACGCGGGCCCGGAAGGCCTCGGCGCGCGGTCGGGTGTGCCGCAGCCGCACGGCCAGAGCGGTGCCGTGCAGGGTGTCGAGCGTGCGGAAGAAGGCGTCGACGGGGGCCGGTCCGGCGTCCCGATTGCGGGTGCGGACAAGGTCGTTGGCCGACTCCAGAAAGGCGCGCCACCGCGCGGCCGGGAGGGCGCCGCGGCCCTCGCGGTAGAGCGGCGCTGCCTCGTCCCGGTCGTCGAGCAGGACGTCGGCGACACGGCGGACGACGAAGAACGCCTTGTCGGTGAGGTGCACCCGCGCATCGGACGGGAGCGGCCCTGACGGGCCGAGGAACCACTCCAGCACGGGCCGGTGCTTCTCGCGGAGCAGGTGGTTGGCCTTGTACTCCACGGCCGGGGAGCGGATCCGGTCGCGCATCTCGCGCAGGCAGGCGTGCGCCTCGGCGGGGTCCAGCCGTACGCCCGCGTGGGCGAACACGTCGGTGTTGCCGCCGATGAGGTTCTCGCCGTCCGATCCGGACTCGTCGCAGGCGATCTCCAGGAGGGGCCCCGTCGTCACCGCGCCCTCCCTGGTCGTCCGGCCGTCGCTGTCATCCTCGGTGATCCGCGCGGCGCGTTCCAGGGGATTTCCGCGCGGTGGGTCGCGGGGCGCGCGGTCCGCCCCCGGTCGTGGGTACTTCTCCTCAGCCGCCGACCGGCCGCGGGCGCCCTGGGCCGGGGGAATATGGGGCATCCTCCCGATGCCCGCGGGTCCGCGCTCCTGTCAGCATCGACAGGGCAGGCGAACACGATCCGAACCCGCGCGGGGCAGCCCTCGTGCGCGAGGCAAGCGAGGCCCCCCACCCGATGAACCACCGCACTCAGGGGGCGACATGACCCTGCCCCCGTTCCCGGTCTCCCCGGCGCGGCCCCGGACCGACGCGGGCGCCCCCGCCGCCACGTACGCCCTCCGCGCGGGACGGATGTTCGACGGCTTCACGCTGTCCGGCCCGGTGACCGTGCACGTCCGGCGCGACCGGGTCCTCGCCGTGGACCGGACGGGCTCGGTCCCCACCGGCGTGCCGCTGATCGACCTGGGAGACCACGTGTGCCTCCTGCCCGGACTGGTCGACGTGCGCGCCCATCTGGCGTTCGACGCGGGGCCGGACCCGGTGGGCTCGCTCGCCGCGGCGGACGACGAGGGGCTGCTGGCGCGGATGCGCGTCGCGGCCCGCACGGCGCTGCACGCCGGCGTCACCACGGTCAGGGACGTCGGGGACCGCGGTTTCCTCGCCTCGGCCCTGGCGGAGCAGACCGCCGCCGATCCGGCCCTGGGACCCGAGATCCTCGCCGCGGGGCCGCCGATCACCACACCCGGGGGGCACGGTCATCGCCTGGGCGGCGAGACGGTGGGCCCGCGCGCGCTGGTCGACGCCGTGCGGGAGCGGCATGCCCGGGGATGCGCCCTTGTGACGATCATCGCGAGCGGCGACGTCCGCACACCGGGCTCGGACCCGGGTCGTACGCAGTACACGCGCGGCGAACTGCGGACCGTGGCCGACGAGGCCCATCGCCTCGGCCTCCCGGTGGCGGCGCATGCCCACGCCGCGGTGGCGATCGAGGACGCGCTGGCCGCGGGAGTGGACAGCCTGGAGCACGCGTCGTTCCTCGGCGGCCACGGGGCGGTCGAGGAGCTGCGGCTGCTGGCCCTCGTCGCGGGGAGCGGGACCTTCGTCAGCATGACGCCGGTCCGGGAGCCGGGGCCGTACGCCGACGGTGTCCACGCGGCCTACCGGGCCCTGATCCGGCTCGGCGCCCGGTTCGCCGTGGGCTCGGACGCGGGAACAACGTCCGCCCGGCCGCACAACAGCCTGCCGTCCGCGCCGCTGGAGCTGGCCGCGCTCGGCGCGTCCCCGCTGGAGGCCCTCAAGGCCGTCACCAGCCAGGCGGCGGCCCTGTGCGGGCTCGGCAGCCGCAAGGGCCGCATCCGGGCCGGTGCCGACGCCGACTTCCTCGCCGTCACCGGCGACCCCCTCACCGGACTCGCCGCGCTCCGCGACGTGCGGGCCGTCTTCCGCGCGGGCGTCCGGATCCGCTGACGGCGGGCGGCGGGCGGCGGGAATCACCGGCTCGGTCACCGGATAGCGTGTCTCCGGGAGGACGGCCCGGGGTTGCACGGCGCCGCACCTCGTTCACAGACGTGGGAGGAACCGGTGACGGGCTGGCGGCGATTCGAACTCCCGCAGGGGGCCAGGAATGAGTGCCGGGAGATTCGCCAGGAAGGCATCCGCTGCTTCCTCCGCCGGGGCGCGGCAGGCGGCAGCGGCAGCGGCAGGGCGAGCACGTCCACGCTGGACGACGAACAGCACGCGAGCCGCCACGCCACCCGCAAGATCAACGAATGGCTCCTCCACGGCTGAGCCTTCTGACAGCCGCACGCGCACACGCCACGGTCACGTCCGCTCCGGCGGGCCCGGATCGCACACCGATGAGTTTCCCGCGCCGCGCCGGTCTGTACGCCGGACACCCACGGACGGAAGGCTGGGCCATGCGGAAACTGATCTACGGCATGAACCTGACCCTGGACGGCTACATCGCCGCGGCCGGCGACGACATCGGCTGGAGCGGGCCGCCGAGCCACGAGCTGTTCCAGTGGTGGCTCGACCACGAGCAGGCGAGTGGCCTGTCGCTGTACGGGCGCAAGCTGTGGGAGGCGATGAGCTCCTACTGGCCGACCGGCGACCAGCAGCCCAACGCCACCCCGGCGCAGATCGAGTTCGCGCGGAACTGGCGGGACACGCCGAAGGTGGTGTTCTCCTCGACGATCGACAAGGTCGACTGGAACACCCGCCTGGTCACCGGCGACGCGATCGCCGAGATCAGCCGGCTCAAGGCGGAGGACGGCGGCCCGATGACCATCGGCGGCGCGACGCTCGCCGGGGCGGCCATGCGCGCCGGGCTGATCGACGAGTACGCGATCGCCACCCATCCGGTCCTGGTGGGCGGCGGCACGCCGTTCTTCACCGCGCTGGACGGCTGGGTGAACCTGAACCTGGTGGAGACGCGGACGGTTCCCGGCGGCGTGGTCCTGACCAGGTACGGGACGAGGCACTGAGCAGCAGCACCCGACACGCTGTGGTCTCACGGTGATGTCGTGCACGACATCAGCGGCGGGACCCTGCAACGGAGATCACCACGCCGAACAGGCCCTAGCCGTGACGGCCGAGGCTGTCGCGGTCGACCGGCGGGAGGTAGTCGCGCACCAGGGTGCGGTCCCACCAGGTGCCCGTGGTGCGCAGGGTGTTCCAGTCGGTGAAGCGGTAGTGGTAAAGGCGGGCCCGCACATGGGTGGGTGGCGTGTGCGGGAACGGGTTGCTGCGCAGCAGGCGCAGGGTGCCGGGGTCGTTGTCGAGCAGTTTCCCGACGAACGGCAGGAACCAGGGCCAGGCGTAGGCGGAGGAGATCCCGGCGAACCACATGAGCCAGTCCAGGCGCAGGTGGAACGGGGCGAACTGGCGGGGCATCCGGCGCGGATCGGTGGGTTTGCCCTTGAAGCCGTACTCCTTCCAGACGGTGCCGGGTCCGAGCTCCGCGGCGTCGGTGCCCTCGACGACGACCTCCATGCGGACGCGGTTGACGCTGCCGAAGGCGCCGTAGGAGTTCACCAGGTGCAGCCGGTTGAAGGACACGTTCATCATCTGGCCGCGCGAGACCAGGTTGCGGGCGGGCCACCAGCTGAGCAGGACGACCAGCACGGTGGCGGCCAGTACCAGGCCCTCGTACCAGCCGGGCGCAGGGGCGGCTGCGCGCGCCGGGGGCGCGGCGAGCAGGGAGCCGTCGACGGCGGAGACCGCGAGCACGATGGTGAGCCAGTTCAGCCAGGCGAAGTTGCCGGACACGACCAGCCAGAGCTGGGTGAGGATCACGATCGCGGCGGCGATGCTCGCCACCGGCTGCGGTGTGAACAGCGCGATCGGGACGACGAGTTGCGCGAAGTGGTTGGCCGCCGTCTCCACGCGGTGCACCGGCCGGGGCAGCCGGTGGAAGAACCAGCTGAGCGGGCCGGGCATGGGCTGCGTCTCGTGGTGGTAGACCAGGCAGGTCAGGTCGCGCCAGCACGCGTCGCCGCGCATCTTGATCATGCCCGCGCCGAACTCGACGCGGAAGAGCAGCCAGCGCATCAGCCACAGGACGAGCACCGGGGGACCGGTCTCGTCGTTGCCGAGGAAGACGGCGAGGAAGCCGGTCTCGAGCAGCAGGGACTCCCAGCCGAACGCGTACCAGGTCTGGCCGACGTTGACGATGGACAGGTAGAGCAGCCACAGCACGGTCCACAGCAGCATCGCCGCCCACAACGGCACGAGGTCGGCCGCCCCGGCGGCGACGGCGGCGGACAGCGCGGCCCCGCCCCAGGCGACGGTCGCGAAGAGGCGGTCGGAGTAGCGCCAGTGGAACAGGCTCGGCGCCTGGGAGAAGGGGACCCGGGCGGTGAACCGGGGCACGGGAAGCAGGCCGTGCTCGCCGATGAGGGCGCGGAACTGGTGAGCGGCGCCCGCGAAGGCGACGAAGTACAGCACGGCCAGGCCGCGCTGGATGACGACCCGGCTCAGCCAGTACTCGGGAGCCGTGAACCACTCCATGGCGCTCCCGGCCGGTCAGGGGTGATCGCTGATCAGCGACAGCAGGCCGCCCTCGGGATCGCGGATGCCGGCGACGCGACCGTAGGCGCTGTCGATGGGCTCGCCGGTGATCTCGGCCCCCAGCTCCTTGGCGCGGGTGACCGCCGCGTCGACGTCGTCGACGGCGAAGAAGACGTGCCAGCGCGGCCGCACCTTCGGATCGGCCGCCGCCTCGACCCCGCCGCCACGGATGCCCGCCACGCTGTGTCCGTCCACGTACAGCACGACGCGGTCGTTCTCCCACTCCACCATGTAGCGGGGGCCGCGCCGGTCCCAGTGGAAGACCTCGCCGTAGAAGAGGGCGGCCGCGAAGGCGTCCCGGGTGCGCAGTTCGATCCAGGTGGGCGCCCCGTGCATGCGCAGCTTGCGCGGCGGGCCCTGCTCGCCCTCCCAGATGCCGAACGACGCGCCCATGGAGTCGGCGACGAGCGCCAGGCGCCCGGCGTCGAAGTCCAGCGGGCCGACGGCGACCGTGCCGCCGCGGTCGCGGATGTCGGAGGCGGTAGCGTCCGCGCTCTCCACGCCGAAGTAGGTCGTCCAGGCGACGGAGGTCTCCCAGTCGCGGGCGATGGCTCCGATGCCCGCGACCTCGGTGCCGTCGATCATCGCGCGTTCGTACGGTCCCCAGCGCGACGGGCCCGGTTCGAAGGTCCACCCGAGCAGCGGCCCGTAGAACGCCTTCGCCACGTCCAGGTCGCGCGCCATCAGACTGACCCAGCACGGTGCGCCGGCCACGCAGCAGATCTTCGTGGTGGACACGTCCTGGCCTCCTTGATCGTCGCCCGTTCCAAGGATGGGGGCAGCGGGTCAGGTGGGCATCTTCGACGGGTCCGCCGCACGGAGCCGGCCGCGCGGGCGGCGCGGTGGGGTCAGTGCCCGAACAGGTGCATACGACTGCGGCGCGAAGGCACGGTGGCGGTGGTCTTCCCGGTGGTGGTCGTGGCGGTGTCGGCGGTCCCCGCGTCCGTGGTGCCGGCCGGGGTCGCCGCGGCGGCCTCGTGCGCCCGTGCGCGCCGGCGCAGGGTGCGCAGCTCGGCACGGCGGCTCCGCGAGCGTCCGGCGCCCGCCATCGCCATGCCCGCGGCCACGCAGAACACCAGGCCGAGGGCGATGCCGGCGAGGAAGACGCCGAGGGTGTTCAGGGTGGCGATGTCCGTTCCGAACATCGTCACGGTGTAGTCGGGCCCTCCGGAAAGGTTGTCCGAGATCAGGAGCCCGGTGAAGGCGGCTGTCGCGCCCATGAGCAGAAGTCCCAGCAGCAGCATCGTGCTCTCCTCGATGTCCTGGCCGTGGTTCTGGTCCGTTGTCCCTCGCCTACCCCGTGCGGGGTCACGGATGCGTACCGCCGTTCTTGCGCAGAAAACGGCGCAGGCGGGTCAGGGGCCAGGTGTTGATCACGTCGTCCTTGGTGAGCCGGCCGCGCTGGGCGGTGCCGACGCCGTAGCGCATGAAGTCCAGGTGGAGGGTGGAGTGCGCGTCGCTGTCCACGGCGAACCGCACGCCGTGCCGGCGGGCGCGCAGGATGAGCTCGTCGCCGAGGTCCAGCCGGGCGGGCTGGGCGTTGACCTCCAGCGCGGTGCCGGTACGCGCGCAGGCGGCGAAGACCTCGTCGAAGTCCGCGTCGATGGCCGGCCTCCGGCCCGGCATCCGGGTGGTGGGGTGGCCGATGATGTTGACGTGGGGGTTCTCCGCGGCCCGCACCAGCCGCCGGGTGAGGGCGGCGCGGTCCTGCTGGAAGTGCGAGTGGATCGAGGCGACGCACAGGTCGAAGCCCGCCAGGAAGTCGTCGGGCCAGTCCAGGCCGCCGTCCGGGCCGATGTTGAGCTCGGTGCCGTGCAGGACGCGCATACCGCGGTGGGCACGGTCCAGGGCGCGGACGCGTTCGCGCTGGGCGAGGATCTTCTCGTCCGTCATCCGCTGCATGAACAGGTCGGGTGCGTGGTCGGTGACGGCGTAGTACGCGTAGCCGCGGCGCGCGGCGGCCTCGACCATCTCCTCCAGGCCGGCCACTCCGTCGGTGAGGTCGGTGTGGGTGTGCAGGTCGCCGCGGATGTCCCGGTCGGCGACCGGCTCGGGGAGTCCGCCCGCCAGGCCCTCCTGGATCTCCCCGCGGTCCTCGCGCAGGGTGGGCGGTATCCAGGGCAGGCCCAGCCGCGCGTAGACCTCCTCCTCGGTGCGGGAGACGATCAGCTCACCGGTTCCGGCGTCGAAGAGGCCGTACTCGGAGAGCTTGAGCCCGTGGTGGACGGCCAGCTCGCGGGTGCGGATGTTGTGCGCCTTGGAGCCGGTGAAGTACTGCATCGCGGCGCCCCAGGAGTCCGGCGGCACCACCCGCAGGTCCACCTGCAGGCCCTTGGCCGTGCGGATCGAGGTCTTCTTCCCGCCGCGAACGACGGTCTCGGCGGCGTACGGCAGACGGGTGAACGCCTCCATGAAAGGGGCGGACCGCTCGGCGGCGACGAGGACGTCGACGTCACCGATCGTCTCGCGCATACGGCGCAGTGATCCCGCGTAGGCGCAGCGCCGGCAGCCGGTGATCCCCGACAGGGCCGCGACGACCTCCTCGGCGAGCTCGGTGGCGACATCGAGGGGGACCCGGCCGCCGGAGGACCGCATCAGGCCGATGCCGTGCAGGATGTTCTCCTCGGTCCGGGGGCCGAAGCCGGGCAGGTCGCGCAGCCGCTCCTGCTCGACGGCCTCGGCCAGTTCGCGCACGGAGGCGATGTGCAGCTCCTTGTAGAGCGTCATCGCGCGCTTGGGACCGAGCATCGGGATCGCGGTCATCTCCCGGACTCCCGCCGGGATCCTGGCGCGCAGTTCCTCCACGGCCGAGACCGCGCCGGTGCCGAGGTATTCGGTCACCTTCTCGGCGACGGACCTGCCGACTCCGGGGATCTTGCGCAGCGCCTTGTCGTCGAGCCGGGAGACGTCCTCGTGGTGGCCGCCGATGGCGCGGGCGGCCTTCTCGTAGGCGCGCGCCTTGAAGGCGTCGCCACCGGTGATCCGGACGAGGTCGGCGTACTCCTGGAGCAGGGCTTCGACCTCGTCGTTGGCCCTGGCCATGCGGAACGCCTTCCCGGCCGTCGTCGCCGGCTAACGCGCGGGCCCCGTCCTTCCCCTCGCGGCGCGACGGGCCGTGAGGCACGGTGGAGGAAGCCGGACCATCCGCCCACGGTTCAGGGAGACCGATATGACCGACCACACCTACCGGGTGACCGAGATCGTCGGCTCGTCGGACGAGAGCGTCGACGCGGCCATTCGCAACGGGCTCGCCCGCGCGTCGGAGACGCTGCGCAATCTGGACTGGTTCGAGGTCACCCAGGTCCGCGGCCACTTCGAGAACGGGCAGGTCGGCCACTTCCAGGTCGGGCTGAAGGTGGGTTTCCGCCTGGAGTCGGCCGGCTGACGCACCGGCGCCGGCGCCCGTTGTCAGTCCCCTGGGGGAACATGGCGGTGCCGGTACCACCTCGGGCCGGTCGTCTCCCCGGGAGGGACTGGTCATGCTCGCGTTCCAGCTGACGATCGACTGCGCCGACCCCGCGGCACAAGTGCGCTTCTGGGCCGCGGCGCTGCGGTACAAGCCGGAGGACGCTCCCGCCGGCTTCCCCACCTGGCGGGAGTACTGGCTGAGCATCGGCGTCCCCGAGGAGGAGCTGGGCGACTCCGACTGCTGCGACTCCATCGTGGACCCGGAGGGGGCGGGGCCGCGGATCTGGTTCCAGCGGGTGCCCGAGGGCAAGTCCGGGAAGAACCGGCTGCATCTGGACGTGAAGGTGGGCGGCCGGCGCGAGGACGTCCCGCTGCCGGTCCGCAAGGAGCGTGTCGACGCCGAGGTGGAACGGCTGCTCGCGGCGGGTGCCTCCCGGCTGCGGGTGCTGTCCACGCCGGGGGTCGACCACTACGGGGTGGTGCTGCGGGACCCGGAGGGCAACGAGTTCTGCGTGGCCTGAGCCACCGGGGGATGCTCCCGGGAACGGCGGGAGTTCACCGGCCGGCGTCGCCGTCGCGACGGCGGCGCCAGAGCCGGCGGGCCACGAGCGCGGCAAGCAGCACGCCGAGGGCGATCAGCAGGTACACCTGCGAGCGGGTGACCCAGGAGTAGACCGACCCGAGCCGGGTGCCCGCCGCGTAGCCGACGCCCGCCCAGGCCCCGACCCACAGCAGGGCCCCCAGCGTCGTGCAGCCGAGGAACCGCCACCAGGGCATGCCCGCGGTGCCCGCGATGATGCCCTTCGTCTGCCGCAGGACGTCCACGAAGCGCGCGAAAACGATCACCAGGTCCGCGCGGCGGGCGAAGAACGCCTCCCCGCGCGCGAAGCGTGCCGGCGTCAGCAGCACGTAGCGGCCCCAGCGGTGCACGAAGGCCCGCCCGCCGCTGCGTCCGATGAGGTAGCCGAGGCAGTCGCCCAGCACGGCGGCGGCCGTGGCGACCGCGACGACGCCCGCGAGGTCCATCCGCCCGGTGCCCGCGTAGGCGGCGGCGACGACCAGGATCGTCTGGCCCGGCACGGGGATGCCGCAGTTGTCGAGGAGCACGAGCACGCCGACCGCCAGGTAGCCGTAGTCGTCCAGCAGCGGCGCCAGACCGGCCAGCGGCCCCGGCAGCGGAGGCGGGACGCCCACCCTCACCGCACGGCAGCACGAACGGCCGCTCCGGTCCCGCACCCGGCCCCCGCGACGCACAACTCCCGCGCCGCGGCGAGGACTCCGCTCCCGCGCACGGGCCGTACCGCTCGCGCCATGGGCACCTGCACCTCGCTCGCCGGGATCGGACAACTTCCGCGCCGCACCATGAAGCGCCGTGCCGGGGCGGCGGCCCCGCTCCCGAGGCGTGTCGGGGACCGGATTCACACCGGCGGGCTAGGACCCGCCCACGCCGGACGGCCCCCGGCCGCCGCCGCCCTCCGTGCGGCGGCACTTTCGAAACACGCGCTGGCGCACCGTCCGCGCTCCGCTCCCCCGGCCGTGCGGCCGGGGATAGTGGCTGTGTGCCCGCCGGCCTCCCCCCACGCCTCGCCGACCTCACGCGGCTCAACAGCGACCCGATCGCCGTGCAGACGGCGCGCTCGACGGTGGCCGCGGTCCTGTCGTACGCCGTGGCCGTCTGGGTGCTGCCCAACCCGGCACCGCTGACGGCCCCGCTGACGGCGTTGCTCGTCGTCCAGGTCACCCTCTTCACGACCGTCACGACGGGCATCCGCCGGGTGCTCAGCGTGGTGGCGGGCGTGCTCATCGCGGTGGGCTTCAGCGAGCTGATCGGGCTCACGTGGTGGAGCCTCGGGCTGATCATCCTGGCGTCGCTGGTGACCGGGCACTTCATCCGGGTGGACGAGTTCGTGGCCGAGGTGGCGATCAGCGCGATGCTGATCCTGGCGGTGCCGGCCCCGTCCGGGGAGGCCGTGGACCGTGTCATGGAGACCCTGGTCGGGGCGGCCGTGGGCGTGCTGCTGAACGTGGTCGTGCCTCCGCCGGCGTTCGTCGAACCCGCCGGTGAGGCGGTGCGCGAGCTGGCCGAGCACATGAGGCTGCTGATGGTCCGTATGGGTGGCGAACTGCGCGCCGGCGCGACCGCGGAACGGGCGCGTACGTGGCTGATGGAGGCCCGGCGGCTGGACAACGAGATCGCCCGCTTCGACGCGTCGTTGCGCCGGGCGGAGGAGGGCACCCGGCTCAACCCGCGGGTCAGACCGGCGGAGGGCGCGATGGCCCGGCTGATCCTGCGCAGCGGCCTGGACACCCTGGAGGTCTCCACGGTCCTGATGCGGACGCTGTGCCGCTCCCTGACCGAGATGGAGCGGGAGCGCGGGCCGCGCGAGCCGCTGTTCTCCGGGGAACTCGCGGACGGGATGGACGAACTCTTCGCCGACATGGCCGACGCCGTGGACAGCTACGGCCGGCTGATCGCGGCCCAGGTCACCGCGGGTGCCGAGCAGGCGGAAGCGCGGCTGGAGGACGCCTTGCGGCGCGGCCGGGAGGAGCGCGACCGGATCGCGGCGCTGCTGCGGGCGGAGACCGAACGGCGCTGGGAGAACTGGGATCTGTACGGGGCGCTGCTGGCCAACATCGACCGGCTGCTGAACGAGCTGGACCTCGAACAGCGCTCCCGCTGGCTGTCCGAACAGTTGGTCGCCGCCGCCCCCGCTTCGAAGGGAATGTCCGCCCGGGTGCACCGACGGGCCCGCGCCATCACCGGACGGCTGCGACGCGGCGCACCGGGCGGCGGCTGATCGCTTCGGACGGCCCCTCGTGCCGCCGGACGGGGGAGGCGGCCTCCGGACCCGATGCCGACGCGGCAGGCCCATATCACCTCACTCGAGGGGTAGTTGATTCCGGACACCGACGCTGGGAAGCCCGGCCGGCGCCGCCTGTCACCGAGTCAGGAAGGCCCCGGCCGTCTCGTGGCAGTGCGTCACTTCCTTGGCCACGTTGTCGCCCGGACGCTCCGCTCGACGGGCGGGCTCCGGCGGGGGGACGTACGACTGATCGCAGAGGCGGCGACCGCCGCCGACCACGCGTCCGAGGAGAGGACCCTCATGCGAACCAGTCTGACGCGCCGCACCGCTCTCGGTGTCGCCACCGGACTCCTGGCCACCGGCCTGATCGCCGCGAGCGCCGGCTCGGCCGCCGCCGCCGGCCACACGGTGCTCCGCGACAGCAGCAGCCAGACGCGGCTGCTCGACGAGGATGACGACAACGGCGGGAACGACAACGCCGCCGACAACTCGGTGGACAACGGCGGCAATGTCGACCCGGCCGCCGACCCGGCCGACAACGGCGGCACCCTGGCCGGTGACGGCCCGGCCGACAACTCGATGGACAACGGCGGGAACGTCGACCCGGCCGCGGACCCGGCCAACAACGGCGGCACCCTCGACGCCGCGGACCCGGCCAACAACGGCGGCACCCTCGACGCCGCGGACCCGGCCGCCGACCCGGCCGCCGACCCGGCCGCCGACCCGGCTGCCGACCCGGCCAACAACGGCGGCAACCTCGACCCCGCCGACAACGGCGGCAACCTGGACCCGGCCGACAACGGCGGCACGCTCGCCGGTGACGACCCCGCCGACAACGCGGTCGACGGCGGCAATGACCTCGGCGCCCGTGACGGCGGCAACCTCGGCGACAACGGCGGCGAGGGCTTCGGCGGTGGCAACGGCGCCGAGGGCTTCAGCGGAGGCTTCGGCGGCGGTAACGGCGGAGGCTTCGGCGGCGGCAATGGCGGAGGCTTCGGCGGCGGTAACGGCGGCGGCGGCTTCGGCGGCGGCGGCGAGGGCGGCTTCGGCGGCGGCGGCTTCGGCGGAGGTGGCTTCGGCGAGGGCGGCCGCGGCGGCTTCGGCGGCGGGAACATCGGCGCCGGCAACTTCGGTGGCGGCAACCTCGGCGCCGGCAACTTCGGTCGCGGGAACATCGGCAGCGGCAACTTCGGTCGCGGCAACATCGGCAGCGGCAACTTCGGCGGCTTCGGCGGTCGTGGCGGCTTCGGCGGCAAGGGTGGTGGGCACGGCAGGAACAACGGCTTCGGCTACAGCGTGATCCGCATTGACGACTATGGCTTTGGCGGCGGCTTCGGCCGCGGGTTCGGCTTCGGCGGCGGCGGCTTCGGCCGTGGCCTCGGCTTCGGCGGCGGCGGCTTCGGCCGTGGCTTCGGCTTCGGCGGCCTGGGTCTGGGTCGTGGCTTCGGCTTCGGCCTCGGCGGTCTCGGCCTCGGCCGTGGCTTCGGCTTCGGCGAGGGCGGCCGCGGCGGCTTCGGCGGCGGCTTCGGTGAGGGCGGCCGCGGCGGTCATGGCCACGGCGGCCACGGCGGCAAGGGCCACAAGTTCGGCGGCCACGGCGGCGGCTACGGCGGCGGGTTCGGCGGTGGCTTCGGCTACGGCCGCGGCTTCTCGAACTTCGGTCTGCTCAACGTGATCTTCTGACACTCGCCCACAACGGAAAACAACGAGGGCCGGGCGGAACATTGTGTTCCGCCCGGCCCTTCGTCGTGGGTCACTTCAAGTCGGAGGTCTTGATGTAGCCGCTGTCGATCAGCAACTTCTTGTAGTTGCCCTTGTCGACGCTGACCGGGGTGAGCAGGTACGCGGGCACGACCTTGTTGCCGTTGTCGTAGTCCGTGTCGTTGTTGATCTCCGGCTTCGCGCCGGAGAGGACCGCGCCGGCCATCTCGACGGCACGGGCCGCGAGCTTGCGGGTGTCCTTGTACACGGTCATCGACTGCTCGCCGTTGATGATCTCCTTGACGGAGTCCACCTCGGCGTCCTGGCCGGTGATGACCGGCATCGGCTTGCTGTCCGTCCCGTACCCGTCCTTCTTCAGGGCCTCGATGACACCGCGCGCGATGCCGTCGTTGGGGGCGAGGACGGCGTCGACGGTGGACGAACCGTAGTAGTTGTGCAGCCGGGTCGTCATCGTCTCGGTGGCGATGGACGCGTCCCACTTGAGCGTGGCCACCTGGCTGAGCCGGGCCTGGTCGCTCTTGATGACCAGCTGGCCGTTCTTGATGTACGGCTGGAGGACGTTCATCGCGCCGTTGAAGAAGAACTGCGCGTTGTTGTCGTCGGTGTCACCGGCGAAGATTTCCAGGGTGAACGTGTGGTCCGGGTGCTGCTTGAGGCCGAGCTTCTGGACGATGTAGTCGGCCTGGAGCTGCCCGACCTTGTCGTTGTTGAAGCTGGCGTAGTAGTCGACGTTGCTGGTGCCGAGCAGCAGGCGGTCGTACGCGATGACCTTGATGCCGGCCCGGTGCGCCTGCTGGAGCACCTCACCGAGCTCGAAGCCGTCGACCGCGCCGATGACGAGGACCTTGTCGCCCTCGTCGATCATCTGCTGGACCTGGTCGACCTGCGTGTCAACGTTGTCGTCGGCGAATTGGAGGTCGGTCTCGTACCCCTTCGCCTTGAACTGCTTGACCATATTCTGGCCGTCGGCGATCCACCGCGTCTGGGCCTTGGTAGGGAGCGCGATGCCCACCCTGACAGCGCCCCCGTCGCTCCCCGACTGGCCGCCGCAGCCTGCGGCAGCGGTCGACGCGGTGAGAGTGAGGACCACGAATATCGCGGTGCGCAGTCTGGCAGCTCTGCCAGCGTGCATGGACTCAGTTCCTTTCGGGCCGAACAAAACGGTGCTCCGCCGTCCGCTCGCGCGGACGGCGGTGTCCGGGCCCGGGCACGAGGGTTTCCGTGGCCGCCCAGCCGATCCACCGGGGCACGGAGAGCTGCTGGTACGTCAGGCCCGAGGCGTGCTGTGCGGGTACGGCCGCCGGCCGCTCCCCCACCGGTGTTCCGTCCGTGGTCACGGTGTGTACCAGGGCGGATACCTCGAAGTTGGAGCGGACAATAGCACAGCCTTCACAGGACCCCCTCAGGCCCCATACGCCACCTGCGGTCCGGCCGTGGTCTCGCTTCCCGGCACGGGCTCCGCAAGGTCCTCGCCCAGGGCAACGATGCTGTTGCCCGCGTCGACATGAACGACCTTCGGCCGCAGGTCACGGGCCTCGGAGTCGTCCACCTGGGCATAGCTGATGAGGATCACGAGGTCCCCGGGATGCACCAGATGGGCCGCGGCACCGTTGATGCCGATGACGCCGGAACCGCGCCGGCCCTCGATGACGTAGGTCTCCAGCCGTGCACCGTTGGTGACATCGACGATGTGGACCAGTTCGCCGGGGAGGAGGTCGGCGGCCTCCATCAACTCGGCGTCAATGGTCACGGATCCGACATAGTGCAGGTCGGCCTCGGTCACCGTGGCACGGTGAATCTTGGACTTGAACATGGTGCGCAGCATCGCGAAACTCCCGGACTCGGCTCCCTGCCCGCGTTATTGCAGGTCAAGGGCGACCTCCCATCATACGCCGATGGGTGCGGCGGGCGGCGGCCGCCCCCGCCCGGCACCGCGTTGCCGGAACGGCAAGGAAACTCGCCCGCCGCACGGGACCCCCGCATGATCGGGTCGTGGGCACGGAACGGCCGGAGGGCACCGTGTCACGACATGACGGATCAGTGGTCGTGGAGGGATGCATGACGCAACAGGGCAGTAGGGCAAGGCATCGTCTGGTCACCTCGCCGGCGGGCCGGATCCATCTGGTGGAGCAGGGCGAGGGGCCGCTGGTGCTCCTCGTGCACGGCTTCCCCGAGGGCTGGTACTCCTGGCGCCACCAGTTGCCGGCACTCGCGGCGGCCGGATACCGCGCGGTCGCCGTCGACGTCCGCGGGTACGGCCGGTCCTCCCGGCCGGGTGCCGTGGAGGCGTACCGGATGCTCGACCTGGTGGCCGACAACGTCGCGGTGGTACGCGCCTTGGGCGAGGAGACGGCCGTGGTGGTGGGCCACGACTGGGGTTCGGCGATCGCCGCCAACTCCGCCCTGACCGAACCGGAGGTCTTCCGCGCGGTGGGAATGCTCGGCGTTCCCTACGCACCACGCGGCGGACCGCGACCCGGTGAGGTCTTCGCGCGGATGGGCGGGGGCGCCGGGGAGGACGAGTTCTACGTCTCGTACTTCCAGGAGCCGGGCCGCGCGGAGGCCGAGATCGAGCCCGATGTGCGGGGCTGGCTGGCGGGCTTCTACGCGGCCCTGTCGGCCGGCACCATGCCGCCGCCGGGCGCCGCGAGCCCGTACTTCGTCGGCGCGGGCGGCAGGCTCCGCGACCGCTTCCCCGCCGGGCCGCCGCCCGCGTGGCTCGGTGAGGACGGACTGGACGCCTGCGCCGGGGAGTTCGAGCGGACCGGGACGACCGGGGCGCTGAACCGCTACCGGAACATGGACCGCGACTGGGAGGACCTCGCCGCGTTCGACGGCGCTCCCGTCCTCCAGCCGTCGCTGTTCGTCGCCGGCGCCCTGGACGCCTCCGTCGCGTGGATGGCCGACGCCATCGGCGCCTTCCCCGACACCCTTCCCGGCCTGGTCTCCTCCCGCCTCCTCGACGACTGCGGCCACTGGGTCCAGCAGGAACGGCCCGACGAGGTCAACCGGATCCTGGCCGACTGGCTGGCCGCGCTGCCCGCCTGAGACGGCGTCGGGGCGTGCGTCCGGGGCACCCCGGTTCCGGACGCACGCCCCGGCCGACCGGAGCTTCCCGTTCGCACCGGGACCGCCGCTTCCGCCCCACCTCTAGGCAGGTGGCCCATTGGCCGGATATCTTCCGTCCACGCCGGATCCGGGTGCGGCGTGGCACTGGCTCGGGGAAGGGGGCACCTTGCGCGAATTCGGCCTTCCGCCCCTGGCGGAGCCGCTGCGGTCGGGGGGACTCGCGGAATCGGTGTACGAGGCGGCCTGGAAGCGGCCGGGCACGCCCGCCCTCGCCCGCCGTGACGAACCGGACGGCGAGGTCTGGCACGAGGTGTCGGCCGCCGCGTTCCGCGACGAGGTGGTCGAACTCGCGCAGGGGCTCGTCGCCGAGGGGATCCGCTTCGGCGACCCGGTCGCGGTGATGGCCAGGACCCGCTACGAGTGGACGTTGTTCGCCTACGCCCTCTGGTCGGTGGGCGCACGGGTCGTGCCGGTCTACCCGACGTCCTCGGCCGAGCAGGTCCGCTGGATCCTCGCCGACTCCGGGGCCGTGGCGATCGTGGTGGAGCACGAGGACCACGCCATGACCGTGGGCGCCGTCTGCGACACCCTGCCCGCGCTGCGCCGCATCTGGCAGCTCGACGCGGACTGCGTGCGGTGGCTCGGCGCGCTCGGCCGGGCGGTTCCCGCGGTGCTGGTGGAGCAGCGGCGCTGGGAGGTGGAACCGCAGTCGGTCGCGGTCGTGGCGTACACCTCGGGCACCACCGGGCCGCCCAAGGGCTGCCTGATCACGCACGCCAACCTGGCCGCCGAGTGCGACACCCTGCTGGCCGGTTACGGCGCCCTGTTCGCGCCGCCCGGGCAGCGGGCCTCGGTCCTGGCGTTCCTGCCCATGTCGCACATATACGGCTTGATGATCTCGGTCTGCGCAGTGCGCGGCGGTGTGCTGCTGGGGCATCAGCCGGACCTGTCCCCCGCCAAGTTGCTGCCGGCGTTCGCGACCTTCCGGCCGACCATCGTCCTGGCCGTCCCGTACATCTTCGAGAAGATCATCCACGGAGCGCGGCAGGCCGCCGAGCGGGCCGGTAAGCGCCAGTTGTTCGACCGGGCCGCCGACGTCGCCGTGCGCTGGGCCGAGGCCGCGGAACGGCACACCGTGGAGGGCGGACCGGGCCCCGGTCCGCTGCTGAGGGCGGCGCATTCGGCCTTCGAGCGCATGGTGTACGGCCGCATCCGCGACATCCTGGGCGGCAGGGTGCACTACACCGTCTCCGGCGGCTCCCCGCTCAGCCGCGACCTCGCGCTGCTGTTCGCCGGCGCGGGTCTGACGATCTACGACGGCTACGGGCTGACCGAGACGACGGCGGCCGTCACCGCCCAGCCGCGGGGCAAGGTGCGTTTCGGCACGGTGGGCCGGGCACTGCCGGGCTGCGCCGTGCGCATCGCCCCTGACGGCGAGGTGCTGGTGCGCGGGAGCACCGTCTTCGCCGGGTACCACGCCAACCCCGCGGCCAACCAGGCCGTCTGGCGGCTCGGCGGCTGGATGGCCACCGGCGACGTGGGGCGGCTCGACCCGGACGGCTACCTCACGATCACCGGGCGCAAGAAGGACATCATCATCACCAGCAGCGGCAAGAGCGTCGCCCCCCTGGTGCTGGAGGAGCGGCTGCGGGCGCACCCGTTCGTCTCGCAGTGCGTCGTCATCGGCGACAACCGCCCGTTCATCGCCGCCCTGATCACGCTCGACCCGGAAACCGTGCAGATGAGTGCGGGCATGGCCGCGCGCGACCTGCGGGCCGAACTCCAGCGGGCGGTCTCGGTCGCCAACGCCGTCGTCTCGCGCGCCGAGTCCATCCGCGCGTTCCGCGTGCTGCCGCAGGAGTTCTCCGTGGCCAACGGGTTGCTCACGCCGTCCCTGAAACTGCGCCGGGACGCCATCCTGCGTGAGTACGCGACGCAGATCGAGTCCATCTACTCCTCCTCCGAACGCGGCAACAACGGCTCCGCCGGGGACCTCTAGGGAGGGGTCGACGCGGGCGCGCCGCCGACGCGGGCGGCTCCCAGCGGCCGGGAGGCCGCCTGGGCGGCGCGCCCGGACACGCACCCCCGCGCGGCCGACTCCCCGGGGGCGGCGGGGCCGGGGCTAGTCCGCGGCGGCGAGCAGGCGGTGGAGGCGGTCGAGGAAGGTGCGCTGCGCCGTGAGGATCTTGTCGCCGGCCGCGTCGAGGGGGAACCACTCGGCGCGGTCGACCTCGGGGAACTCGCGGACGTTCCCCGATCCCCTGGGCCATTCCATGGTGAAGGTGCCGGGCACGACGAGGGCGGTGTCGAGATCGCCCTCCAGGGCCCAGATGGTGACGATCTTGCCGTTGGGCTGGGTGTTCTCCCCCAGCGGCAGCAGCTCGCCGTCCGGCACCGGCAGGCCCAGTTCCTCCAGGAACTCGCGCCGGGCGGCGGCCTCCGCGGTCTCGTCCGGCTCGTACTCGCCCTTGGGGATGGTCCATCCGCCGGCGTCCTTCGACGCCCAGAAGGGGCCGCCCATGTGGCCCAGCAGCACCTCGGGCGTCGCGCCCGGGGTGCCGCGGAAGAGCAGGATTCCCGCGCTGCGCTTGACCGCCTTGCCGCCGGCCTTCTCCACTGCTGCCATCCGACCAGTGTGGACGGTCAGTCCCGGCCCAGCCACAGATCGGGGCCGAAGACCTCGTAGTGCACGGCGGAGGCGGGGACCCCGCGCTCCAGCAGCTGGGTGCGGACGGCGCGCAGGAACGGCAGCGGGCCGCAGAGGTACGCCTGGAGCCCGTCGGGCAGCGGGACGTCACCGAGGTCCACCCGGCCGCTCCGGTCGCCGGACAGGGCGCCCTGGGGGTCCTCGTACCAGAAGCGGGCGCTGCCCCGGGGCAGCTTCCCGGTCAGGGCCCGGTGGTCGGCGGCCAGTGCGTGGTCGGCCGGCGTGCGGTCGCCGTGGACGACGGCGACGGGGGCCTCGTAGCCGGAGCCGGCCAGCTGGTGGAGCATCGCGAGCATCGGGGTGCAGCCGATCCCGGCGGACGCCAGCAGCAGCGGCGCGCCCTCGTCGCGCAGGACGACATCGCCGTAGGGGGCGGACAGTTCGAGCCGCGCGCCCTCGGCCACGTGGTCGTGGAGGTGGCCGGAGACCTCGCCCGCCGGGTCGCCGGCGTCGCCGCGCACCCGCTTGACGCTGAACTGGCGGGTGGCCTCGCCCGGGGCGCCGGACAGGCTGTACTGGCGGATCTGGCGGGCGCCGTCGGGGAGTTCGACGCGCACGGAGACGTACTGGCCAGGGCCGAAGGCGGGCAGCGGGCCGCCGTCGGCGGGGCGCAGCCGGAAGGTCACGACGTCCTCGGTCTCACGGACGCGCTCGACCACCTCCCACGGGCGCCAGGTGTCGCCGAGCAGGACGCCCTTCTCGGCGTACAGCCGCTGCTCGATGGCGATGAGGGCGTTCGCCATGAGCCAGTAGACCTCGTCCCAGGCCGCGCCGACCTCCTCGGTGACGGCGTCGCCCAGGACCTCGGCGATGCCGGCGAACAGATGCGTGTGGACGACCTCGTACTGGCCGGGGCTGATGCCGAGGGAGGCGTGCTTGTGCGCGATGCGGGCCAGCATGGCGTCCGGGCGCTGGTCGGGGTGCTCGACGAGGGCGGTCGCGAAGTGGGCGATGGCCGCCGCGAGCGCCTGCCGCTGGGTGCCGTCCGCCTGGTTGCCGCGGTTGAACAGGTCGCGCAGCAGATCGGGGTGGGCGGCGAAGAGCCGGTCGTAGAAGCGCTCGGAGATCTCGGAGATCGCCGCGCCGACGGCGGGCAGGGTGGCGCGGACGGTCGCTGCGGACTTCTCGCTGAGCATGGACGGCTCCTTAATAGGCATGTGATATTCGCATTAAAGGGCGCACGAAAGGCCGCCCCGTGCGGCGGGGGAACGGACAGCGGGAGGGAGCGCCTCAGACGCCGGGACCGGACGGGCCCCGCCCGACCAGCCCCACCAGGACCGGTCCGGTCGGCGCGGCCGTCAGGTCCTCGACCGTGAGCGGGTCGAGGGAGACGTAGAAGGCCTCCTGCGCGCGGCGCAGCGCCCCGCGCAGCCGGCAGGCACCGGCCAGCGGGCACGGCACCTCCCCTTCGCAGTCCACCACGTCCCCGGCCCCCTCCAGCTCCCGCACCAGGCCACCGATCGAGGCCGTGCGCCCGGCGGCGGTGAGGGCGAGGCCCCCGCCGCGGCCGCGCCGGGTCTCGACGATCCCGAGGTGCTGCAGCCGGGCCACGACCTTGGCCAGGTGCGAGTACGGGACCCGTACCGCGTCGGCGACGTCCCGCGCGGTGGACGGCTCGCCCGTGACGGCGAGGGCCATCACCGCGCGGAGCGCGAGGTCGGTGGACTTGGTGAGGCGCATACCCCGAGGCTAGATAATGCGCATCTGGGATTCAAGTTAGGGCGGGCCGTCTGCGGCGCACGTCACAGGTGCGCCGCGAACCGCCCGCGACACACCGCCGCGGGCGGCCGGGCTCAGGACGCCGACAGGACCGGTTCCAGGAACCGCAGGACTCCCGCCGTGGCGTCGAGTCGGGCCCGTACGCCGACCGGGAAGGTCTGCATCGGCACGCCGTGGCCGATGTCGGCCCCCGTGAGCACCGGGACACCGAGACCGCCGAGCCGGTCGCGGAGCAGCCGCTCGACCTGCTCCGGCTCCCCGCAGCCGGTCCAGGTGCCGCACAGGATGCCCGCCACGCCGTCCAGGTACCCGGAGCGGCGCAGTTGGGTGAGGATCCGGTCGAGCCGGTAGGGCTCCTCGTCCACGTCCTCGAGGAAGAGGATGCCGCCCCGGGCGGGCAGCGAGGTGTCACTGCCCAGCGAGCTGGTCAGCATGCTCGCGGTGCCGCCCAGGGTCATGCCCTCCGCGACGCCCGGCACCAGCGTCCTGGCGCCGGGGAAGACGAGCTCGCGGACCGGCTCCGGATCGGTCAGCAGACGGGCGAGGGTGTCGAAGCCGTACTGGCCCTGGTGGAAGTCCCGGCCCGCGACCATGGGCCCGAACAGCGAGGCCCAGCCCAGCTTGACGGCGACCGCCTCCAGCAGGGACGTCACGTCGGAGTAGCCCACCAGGACCCGGGGCGAGGGCGTGCCGATCTTCTCCCAGTCGACCAGCTCCAGGGTGCGCTGGGCGCCGTAACCGCCGCAGGCGCACAGCACGGCGGCGTAGGCCGGGTCGGTGAGCGCGGTGGTGAGGTCGGCCGCGCGCAGGTCGTCGTCCCCCGCCAGGTACTCGCCCGCGGCACGGGCCGAGCCGAGGACGTCGGGCCGCAGGCCCAGGTCGAGCAGTGCCCGGACACCGCGGTCGAGCCGCTCCTGGTTCGGCGGGCCGCTGGCGGCGATGACCGCGACGCGGTCGCCCGCGCGCAGTCCCCGGGGGCGGACGTATCCGGCTCGGGTGCTCACGTGTTCTCCTTGTCCTCGGCCGCGGCGGAGGGGCCGCGCAGATAGGCGGCCAGCAGCGCGGCCCGGTGCAGCAGCGAGCGCACCGAGGCGTGTTCGGTGGCGCTGTGCGCGCCGCCGCCCTCGGGGCCGAGCCCGTCCGCGGTGGGGATCCCCGCCGCTCCGGTGTGGTTGGTGTCCCCGGCCCCGCCGGAGGTCCCGGTGGTCAGCTCCAGCCCCAGGGCACCGGCCAGCCGGATCAGTTCCGCGGCGAGCGGGTTGGCCGGGTCGGCGGCCCAGGCGGGCCGGTGGGACACCCGCGTGGTGCTGATCCGTGCGCCGTCGCGGAACGGGACGATCGACTCCACCGCGGCGAGGGTGGCGTCCTCGGCCTCCTGGTCGGCGAAGCGCAGGCCCAGTTCGGCCCGGGCGTGCCCGGACACCACGTTGGCCCGGGTACCGCCCTGGATCGTGCCCACGTTGAGCTCGGCGGCCGGCGGTGCCGGGACCACGGTCCGCAGGGCCCTCAGCTGGTCGACCAGCTCGTCGATCGCCGGGACGCCGAGGCCGGGGTCGAGGCCCGCGTGGGCGCTCACGCCCTCCACGTCGATCCGGATCCGGGCCACCCCGCGCCGTCCGGTCTTCAACGCGCCGCCGGGCAGCGGCGCTTCGAGGCCGAGCACGGCGACGGCCCCTTCGGCGTGCCGGGCCACCAGACGGCGGCCGTCGGGGCTGCCGATCTCCTCGTCGTTGACGACGACCAGCCGGACCGGCCGGAAGGGCCGGGAACCGGTGCCGGCCAGCAGCAGCATGGCCAGTTCGACCTCGACCAGGGACCCCTTCATGTCGAAGACCCCGGGGCCGGTGACGGTGTCGCCGTCGGGCTCCAGTCGGAACGGCCGCTCGGCGGTGGTCCCCGCGGGGAAGACGGTGTCGGAGTGACCGATCATCAGGATGTGGCCGTCGCCGGAGTCGCCACCCGGCCAGTGGCACACCAGGTGGTCGCCGTCCGGGCCGGGAACGCGCTCGGTGCGCGCCCCGACGGCCGTGTAGGCGGCCTCCAGCTCCCTGGTGACGACCTCGATGCGCGCGGCGTCGCCCGACGGGCTCTCGGCGTTCACCAGGGTCTCCAGCCGGCGCAACGCCCGCTCCCTCAACAGGGCTGCCCGGTCCAGCAGTTCGTCCATCGGTTCAGCCATAGCAGCTCTCCATGGCGGATGTGGCCACCCGGGTCACCGCCCGGAAGCAGCGGATCGCCTCGTACATGGTGGGCAGGGTGAAGCGCACCGTCAGCGGGTCGGTCTGCTCGACGCCGGGGATGTAGGTCGCGGCCGGTGCGAGGTGGGCGGCGTCGAAGGCCACCTCGTACGTGTAGCCGCCCGGCGGTGGCGCCTTGGGCCCCACGGGCTCGGGCAGCGCCCGCAGCCCCTCGCGCGCGGCCTCGGTGATCCGGGCGGCGCTGTGGACGGGCGGCAGGCAGATCGCCGCGTAGCGGTCGACGCAGGTCTTCACGACGGCGCGCGCGGCGTGCGGGGCCCAGTCCTCGGAGTCCAGGCAGCACAGGTCGTCGCCGGTCACGAGGACGACGGGCACCCCGTACTCGTCGGCGAGCAGCGCGTTCATCCGTCCCTCGGAGGCGGGGCGGCCGTCGATGCGCACCTCGGTGATGGTGTTCGGCAGATAGGTGTGGGCGAGCACACCGGGCTGC
Organism: Streptomyces sp. NPDC002574; assembly: GCF_042889545.1. Lineage (NCBI taxonomy): Bacteria > Bacillati > Actinomycetota > Actinomycetes > Kitasatosporales > Streptomycetaceae > Streptomyces > Streptomyces sp. NPDC002574. Next base: position 336,407 of record NZ_JBIARB010000006.1, on the reverse strand, counting down.
CCGGCACCGGTGTGGTAGCCGACGAGGGCCACCGCGTCGGGCGAGCGGTCGATGCCCTCCATCATGCCCAGCGGCTTGTGGGTGCCGATCAGCAGCCGTGCCCGCTCGTCGAGCCGGTCGAGCAGTAGATTGCGCTGGTCGGAGTGGGCCTCGTTGACCAGGATCTCGGTGGCCCCGGCCGCGGCGAAGCCGGCCACCGCGGCGTTGACGTCGGCGGTGAGGAACCGCCGGTGGTACTCCCACCGGGCGTGGCCCGGGCGGACGTCGTCGGGGAAGGTCACGCCGGTGGCGCCTTCCATGTCCGCGGAGATGAGGACCTTCACGGGCGGCTCCCCTCGTTCGTACGGTCCACCGCGCCGGTCCAGGTGCGCAGCGTGTGCTCGGCCACGACATGCTCCTCGACGGTGACCCCGATCCCGGGCAGGGCGCGCGGCACCTCCACCAGGCCGTCGACGGCGCGGATCGGCGGGGACACGATGTCCCTCCGGTAGTACTTGTCGGACCCCGATACGTCGGACGGCAGGGTGAATCCCGGAAGGGCGGCCAGCGCGAGGTTCGCGGCACGGCCGATCCCGAACTCGTGCATGCCGCCGCACCAGACCGGGACACCGGCCTCGGCGCACACGTCGTGCACGGCCTTGGCGGGGTGCAGCCCGCCCAGCCGGGAGACCTTGATGTTCACGACGTCGGCGGCCCCCAGCCGCAGCGCGGTCCTCAGCACCGGCACCGAGGTGATGCTCTCGTCCAGGCAGACCGCGGTGTCGAGGCGGGCGGCCAGTTCCGCGTGCGAGAGCAGGTCGTCCTCGGCGTACGGCTGCTCGATCATGAGCAGGCCGAAGCCGTCGAGCGCGGTCAGCAGATCGGACTGGCCGGGGATGTAGGCGGTGTTGGCGTCCACCTGGAGGGCGATGCCGGGGAAGGCGGCGCGCACGGCCCTGACCGGCTCGATGTCCCAGCCCGGCCGGATCTTGAGCTTGACCCGCCGGTATCCGTCGCCGACGTGGCGGGAGACCTGCTCCAGCAGCTGGTCCACGGTCGGTTCGATACCGAGGCTGACCCCGGCGGCGATCCGCTCGGCCGTCCCTCCGAGCAGGTCGGCCAGCGGCGCGCCGCGGGTCTTGCCGTACAGGTCCCAGCAGGCCATCTCCAGGCCCGCGCGGGCGAAGTTGTTCCCGCTGACCGCGGCGGTGTGGCGTGCCGCGTCCCGCGGTGTCTCCCAGGGCCGGCCCAGCAGGAGGGGGACGAGGTACTCGCTGAGGATGTGCCAGCAGCTCCAGGTCGACTCGCCGCAGTAGTACGGGTCGCTGGGCGAGGCGCACTCGCCCCAGCCCACGGTGCCGTCCGACGCGGTGGCCCGGATGAGGATGTGGTCCAGGTGGGACTTGCGGTGCGAGCTGGTCTCGAACTCGTGGACGAGGTCGAGCCGCGTCAGCGAGAGCTCGACCTCGGTGATGGTGATGGGCATGTGGTGCATTCCTAGTCTGCCCTGCGGGGCACGAACCGGTAGGCCGCGAGATCTTCGTCCAGCCGCCGGCAGGACACCCCTTCGTGCTCGGTGAGGACGGTCTCGAAGGTCTCGCACAGCCGCCGGCGCAGGTCGGCCGCGGCACGGGCGCCGTGCTCGGCCCGGTGGTTCCGCCACTGGGCGGGGACGACGACGATGACGTCCTCCCCGTCGCGGTGCACCGTGCCGGGCCGCCAGCCGGCCCGGGGGACCAGCGGCCGTACGGCCCGGGGCGGCTCGGTGAGGTGCCAGTCCACGAGGAACCGGTCGGTCACCTCGCCGGTGTCGTCACCGAACCCGTCCGGGCCGTACATGGCGGGTTTGACGGCGGTCAGCCGGCCGCCGAGGACATCGAGGTTGAAGTGCGCGTTGCGGGTCTTGACCGGGTCGAAGGTCCACCGCATCAGCGTGATCCCCTCGGCCAGACACCGGTCGCGCTGGGCGTGCTTGAGCCGCCGGCCGATCCCCTTGCCCTGGTGGGCGCGGGCGACCACGGCGAGTTGCGAGTACTGGTAGAAGCGCCAGGCGGACCTGCCGGCCGTGCCGCGGCCGTCCTCGAGACGTTCGCGGGCCAGGAAGCTGTAGGCGAAGCCGACCAGTTCCCGGCCCCGGTGCGCGTCCACCACCAGGCCGCTGTTGGCCTGGAGGGCGGTCAGCAGCCGCGGGTTGACGCCGCCGTCACCCGGGCGCAGGCCCATGACGTCGGCGTACAGCGCCATGCACGAGGCCATCTCCTCGGGGCCGTCGACGTCGTCGACCACGATGTCGTCGCCGGACGCGCCGGGCAGGGCGCAGCCCCGGACGATGGTGCCGCCGCCCGTCATCGGGCGGCTCCGCTGTCCTTGTCCCGGTCGTCCCCGGCCTTGGTGGCCCCGGCCCCCTCGTCCCGGCTCTCCCCGGCCAGGTGGCAGGCGACCTGGGCGCCGAGGGACGGGTCCGCGGAGAGCACCGGGAGGTCGTCCGTGGTGCACCGGGCGGTGCGCCGCGCGTCCTCGTCCAGTCCGGCGAAGAGCGGGCAGCGCGGGTGGAACCGGCAGCCGTCCGGGATCGCCGTGGGGTCCGGCGGCTCACCGGTCAGCAGGGTGGGACTCCGGTCGTGTCCGGAGTCCGGCAGCACCGACAAGAGCGCCTTGGTGTAGGGGTGCTGCGGATGCAGCAGCACCTCCTCCACGGTGCCGACCTCGACGATCCGCCCGAGGTACATCACCGCCACCCGGTCCGCGATGTTCCAGGCGAGGCCGAGATCGTGGCTGACCACGAGGGCGGACAGGCCCAGTTCGTCACGGAGGTCCAGCAGCAGCTTCAGGATCTCGCCGCGCACCGAGGCGTCCAGCGAGGCGACCGGCTCGTCGGCGACGACGACCGAGGGGCCGAGCGCCAGCGCGCCGGCGATCACCACCCGCTGCTGCTGGCCGCCCGACATCTCGTGCGGGTAGCGCCCTATGAAGTCCTCGGGGGGCCGCAGCCCCGCCTGGGACAGGGCGTTGTGCACGCGGGCGTTGAGGTCGCCGGTCATCCCGTGCAGACGCGGCCCCTCCGCGACCGCGTCGTAGACGGTCTGCCGGGGGTTCAGCGCGCCACCGGGGTCCTGCAGCACCAACTGCACATGGCGCCGGTGCTCCTTGAGCGCCGCGTTGGAGTGGCCCAGTACGTCGCCGCGGTACCGGACCTCACCGCCGGTGGGCTTGACGAGCCCCACCAGCGCCCTGGCGAGGGTGCTCTTGCCGCAGCCGGACTCGCCGATCAGCGCCACGATCTCGCCCTGCCCGATCCGCAGGTCGGCGCCGTCCACGGCGTGGGCCGGGCCGCGGCCGCCCCGGGGCGGATAGGTGACCTCGAGGTCGCGGACCTCGAGCGCCGGCGCCTCCGCGTCCCTCCGGGCGTCGGCGGCGGGCTCTGCGGTGGTGCTCACTTCTCGCTCCCTCTGCTGACGGTGAGGTCTGCCGACCCGCCCTGGAATTCGGGCAGTACGCGCAGGCAGGCGGCGTCCCGCTCCGGTCCGCTCGGCCACAGCTGGACGGCACGGGTCCGGCAGGCGTCGAACACCTCGGGGCAGCGGGGGGCGAACGCGCAGCCCTCGCCGAGCTGCGACAGGTTCGGCGGGTCCCCCGGCAGCCCGGCGGGCGCACGGCGCGAGGCCGGGTCGCCGATGGTCGGGAACGCACGGCCCAGTGCCCGGGTGTAGGGGTGGCGCGGGTCGCCGAACAGCTCGGTGGACGGCCCGGTCTCCACCATCTCCCCCGCGTACATCACCGCGAGGCGGTCGCACATCTGCGAGAGCACCGACAGGTCGTGGCTGATCATGATGACGCCGATGTTCCGCTCCCGGACCAGGTCCGTGAGCAGTTGCAGGATCTGCGCCTGCACCATCACGTCCAGGGCGGTGGTCGGCTCGTCCGCGATGATCAGGTCGGGGCGGCAGGCCAGCGCCATGGCGATCATGATGCGCTGCCGCTGGCCGCCGGAGAACTCGTGCGGGTAGCTGCCCAGCCGGCGCGCGGGGACACCGACGCTGTCGAGGAGTTCGGCCGCGCGGGTACGTGCCGCCCGCCGGCCCACCTTCTCGTGCAGCACGATCGGCTCGCAGATCTGGTCGCCGATGGTCTGCACCGGGTTCAGCGCGCTCATCGCGCCCTGGAACACCACCGACGCCTGGGCCCAGCGCACCGCACGGAGCCGGCTCCAGGACGCGGTCAGGGTGTCCTCGCCCTGGAAGCGCACCTCGCCGCTGATCCGGGCGGACGCGGGCAGCAGCCGCAGCAGGCTCAGCGCCATGGTCGACTTGCCGGAGCCGGACTCGCCGGCCAGGCCGAGGGTCTGGCCGCCGTCGAGGTCGAAGCTCACTCCGCGTACGGCGGGTACGTCGCTCCCGTACTTGCCGTTCCGGTAGGTGACCTTGAGGTCGCGTACCTCGAGCATGCTCATGAGCCGCTCACCATCCGGGGGTTGAGGACGTGCTCGACGGCCCGTCCGGTGAGGGTGAAGCCCAGGACGACGACGAGGATCGCGACGCCGGGCGGCAGCAGCCACCACCAGTCGCCGGCGCTCACCGCGCCCTGCGCGAGCGCCGCGTTGAGCATCGAGCCCCAGGACACACTGATCGGGTCGCCGAGGCCGAGGAAGGTCAGGGTCGCCTGGGACAGGATGGCCGAGGCCACCGTCAGCGTGCTGGAGACCAGGATCAGCGGTGCCACATTGGGCAGTACGTGCCGCAGCATCACCTGGACGTCGCTGGCCCCGAGCGCCTTGGCCCGCTCGATGAACGGCCGCGCCTCGACGGCGAGCGTCTGGGCGCGGATCAGGCGCGCGGTGCCGGTCCAGCTCGTCACCGCGATGGCGATCGTGATGGACGCCGAGCCCTGACCGATCACCGCGGACAGCGAGATGGCCAGCGGCAGGCTGGGCAGCGCGATGAACCAGTCGGTGACGTGCATCAGGGCCTTGCCGACGCGGCCCTGGTAGTGGCCCGCCAGCAGTCCGATCGCACTGCCGAGCAGCACGGTCAGCAGCGTGGCGATGATGCCGATGGCCAGTGACGAGCGGGCGCCCCAGATGGTCATCAGCAGGATCGACCGGCCCGCCTGGTCGGTGCCCAGCAGGTAGCCCCCGCTCGGCGCCGCGAGCAGGGGGCCGTCCACCTTGACCACGTCGAGCTGGTCGTCGCCGATGAACAGCGGGGCGCACAGAGCGAGCAGGCCGAAGGCCAGCAGGATGCCGAGGCCCGCCAGGCCGGACGGGCGCTGCGCGTAGGCGCGGGCGAAGCGGCGCAGCGCGTGGAACCGCGGCGGCGCGAGTGCGGTGTCGAGGTGGGTCATTGGGCACGCACCCGCGGGTCGAGGAAGCGGTACACCACGTCGGCGAGAAGGTTCATGATGATCACCGAGGCGCTGAAGATGATGAAGGTCCCCCGGAGCAGCGGGAGATCGGGAACCTGGAGGGCCTGGTAGGTCAGATAGCCCAGGCCCGGCCAGGAGTAGACGGTCTCCACCGTGATCGCCCCGCCGACGATGGTGCCGAGGTGGAGGAAGATCACGGTCACCGAGGGCAGCAGGGCGTTGGGCACCGCGTGCCGGCGCCGGACGACGTCGTCCCGCAGTCCTTTGGCGCGCGCGGTCAGCAGGTACGGGCTGCCCAGCTCGTCGATGATGGAGGACCGCATGATGGTCACGTACTGCGCGAACACCACCAGGACCAGGGTCGTCGCGGGAAGCACCAGATGCCGGGCCACGTCGAGGACGTGCTCGATCCCGCCGCCGTCCAGGGACGGGTCGCTCATCTGGCCGGCCGGGAACAGGCTGGGGATCGGCCCGATGCCGACGCTGAAGACGATCAGGAGGATCATGCCGAGCCAGAAGGTCGGCACGGACCACAGCGTCAGCGAGGCGCCCGAGGTGATCCGGTCCAGGAGGCTGCCGTGCCGCCAGCCGCTGCGGACACCGAGCCAGAGGCCGAGCACGACGGAGATCACGGTGGCGGTCCCCATCAGCAGCAGCGTGGGGCCGATGCGCTCACCGATCAGGTGGGCCACCGAGTCCTTGAGCCCCCACGAGTAACCGAGCTTCCCCTGCAGGGTGTCCGTCACGAACGACACGAACTGCCGCCACAGCGGCTGGTCCACGCCGAGCTGGTGGCGCAGCTGGATCATCTGGGCGTCGCTGACCGGACGGCCCCGGGTCAGCGCCTGCACCGGGTCGGCCGGCATCAGGCTGAACATCACGAAGCAGATGACGAGGGTGACGGCGAAGCTCACCACGGCGGCGGCGAGTTTGCCGCCGAGGTAGCGCAGCAGGCCGAGTCGTCGCGGGTCGCGCGGCTTGCCCGGCCCCGGGCGGGGAGCGCCCGAAGGCGCCTCCCCCGCGGTGCCCGGGCCGACCGGCCCGGCGGTGTCCGTAGTGCTGGTCATCGGCTATTCACGCTCGTCCGCGCCGGCCCGGCGCCTGATCACGAACACGGCGCCGGCGAGGATCACGACCACGACCGCGACACCCACGCCGATGAGCGTGCCGTTGCCGGAGGAGGAGGCCGCCTTGCCGCCCGCCGCCGGGGTGGCGTTCAGGAAGTTCCAGAAGGTGGTCTGCGGCTGGTACAGGCCGTCCGCGTCGGGCTTGCCCTCGGCGAGGCCGGTCACCGTGTCGCTGCGCACCGCGTTCAGGCCGTTGGCGTAGTACAGGGTCAGGTCGCTGTTGGCCTTGTAGAGGATGGACTGCATCTGGCCGATGATCTTCGCCCGCTCGGCCGGGTCGAAGGTGATGACCTGCTGCTTGAAGAGCCGGTCGTACTCCGGGTCGCAGAAGAAGGCGTCGGTGCTGCCGGCGGAGCCGTCGTCGTTGGGCCGGGCGTCGCAGGTCTGGATGCCGAGCAGGTATGTCGGGTCCGCGCCGGTGCTCCAGGAGTCCATGAGCATGTCCCAGTCGCCCTTGGCCAGGTCGTCGTTGAGCTTGGTGGAGCTCAGCGCCTGGATGTCGACCTTGATGCCGATCTGCTTCAGCCAGCCGGACATATAGGTCGAGACCTGGGTGTCACGCGAGGTGTCGGAGTGGATCCCCAGGCGCAGGACCAGCGGCTTCTTGGTCCTGGGGTCGGTCCGGACGCCGTCCTGGCCCTTGGTGTAGCCGGCGTCGTCCAGCATCTGGTTCGCCTTGGCCGGGTCGTGGTCGAGCTTCTCCCCCGCGGCGGGGTTCCAGGACCACTGCGGCCAGGCCGGCGGCAGGTAGCTGTGGCTCACCGTGCCGAGACCGCCGAGCACCTTGTCGACCAGGGTCTGCTTGTCGGTGGCCAGCGCGATCGCCGTGCGCAGGGTCGCGTCGGCCAGCGCCGGGTTGCCGGTGCCGATCTTCTTGCCGGTCCGCGTCTTGGCGCCCGCGTTGATCTCGACGGCGGTCCAGCGGTTGCCGACCTCCTGGAAGGTCTGGACCGACTTCTGGCCCTTCAGCGACTCGTACAGCGTCGAGTTGAGGCTGGCGTTGTTGACGAAGTCGAGCTGACCGCTGCGCAGCGCGGCGACCGCGGCGTCGGAGGTCTTGAAGGACTGCTGGATCAGATGGTCGAACTTGGGGGCGCCCAGGACGAACTTCTTGTTGGCGTCGAACTTGGCGTACTGCTCGGTCTTGTACTGCGTCAGCGTCCACGGGCCGTAGCCGACGAGCGGGAAGCTGTCGTTCGTGTAGTCCTTGAGACCGGCGACGTGCGACTCCCAGATGTGCTTCGGCACGATCGGGATACCGCTGACCGGGATGCTGACGTACAGCATGTTCGCCTGCGGCGCCTTGGTCTTGATGACCAGCGTGGTGGGGTCGGGGGCGGAGACCGACGCGAAGTTCTCGACCAGTGACCCGTTGGCCGTGCCCGCGATGTCATCGGTCATGATGAGGTTGAGCGTCCAGGCGGCGTCCTCGGCGGTGAGCGGCTTGCCGTCGCTCCACTTCAGGCCGTCCCGGATCTTGAACGTCCACGTGAGCTTGTCCGGCGAGGTGCTCCACGAGGTCGCGAGGTACGGACCGGGGGTGCCGTCGGCCTTCAGGGTGTTGAGGGTCGGATAGACAGCTGCGTAGACGTCGAGCGAGCCCTTGAGGTACCCGAGGAAGGGATTCAGGGAGTCCACCTGGCCGGCCATCGCCGACCGCAGGGTGGTGCCCTGCGCGGCGGACGCCGTCGGCGCGGTGCCGATCGTCGCCGCGCCGAGCAGCAGGGTGGCGCCGAGAGCGGACGCGGCGCGTGCGAATCCGCGGCCGCGTGGCCTCAAGGGCGTGGCAGTGCCTATCGTCACGGAATCCTTCTCCTTTTCAGTGCCGTGGTCGTGCCAGGGCAGGGGGGACGTCGGCTCAGCGGGCCGAGCCGGTACGAGGGTCCGTTCGCAGGTAGCTGTCGAGGACCCGGACTCCGAAGGCAAGGCTGTCCACGAGCACCCGCTCGTCGACGCCGTGCACGAAGTCCCAGTGGGAGAAACCCGGTGGAGTGGTGCCGGGGGCGAAGCCGTAGCCGGCGATGCCCAGCCGCGCGAACGCCTTGGCGTCGGTGCCCCCGGACATGCAGTACGGCAGGACCAGCGCTTCTGGGTCGTGGGCCCGCAGCGCCGCCGCCATCGCGGCGAACTCGGCGGTGGTGTGGTCGGCGGAGACCGGGGCGGCGAAACTGGCGAACTCCCGGGTCACCGCGTCGCCCAGGATGCCGTCGACGACCTCGAAGAAGGCGTCCTCGGCTCCGGGCAGAATCCGGCCGTCCACGCCGCCGGTGGCCTCGCTCGGGATGACGTTGTGCTTGTAGCCGGCCTGCAGCATGGTCGGGTTGAGGGTGTTGGACACGGTCGCCTCGACCAGCCGGGCGGCCTCGCCGAGCCGGGCCAGGGAGGCCGGGTCCGCCGGGTCGACCTCGATCCCGAGGTGCGCGCTCAGCCCGTCGAGGAGGGCGCGCACGGTGGGCGTGATGTGCACGGGCCAGGGGTGGGCGGACAGTTCCGCGAGCACACGGGCGAGCGCACTGACAGCGTTGTCCGGATTGCGCCGGGAGCCGTGGCCCGCGGTCCCGCGGGCGGTGAGGGTCATCCAGGCGCTGCCCCGCTCCCCCGTGGCGATCGGGTACAGCCGTGTGCCGTTCGGCAGGTGCACCGCGTGGCCGCCGGATTCGCTGATCGCGGTGGTGACGCCCTCGAAGAGGTCGGGGTGCTTGTCCGTCAGGAAACCCGCGCCGTACGCGCCGGTGTCCTCCTCGTCCGCTACGAAGGCCATGACGATGTCGCGCGGCGGCCGGTGGCCGGTGCGCCCGAACGACCGGGCCACGGCCAGCATCATCGCGTCCATGTCCTTCATGTCCAGGGCGCCGCGGCCCCAGACGGCCCCGTCCCGCACCTCTCCGCAGAACGGGTCGAAGCTCCAATCGGCGGGCTCGGCCGGCACCACGTCCAGGTGGCCGTGGACCAGCAGGGCCGGGGCGGAGGGGTCGGTGCCGGGGATGCGCACGACGGTGCTGGCCCGGCCGGGGGCGGACTCCAGGACGGTCGGCGCGAATCCCGCGTCGGTGAGGGTCTCGGCGACCCACTCCGCCGCCGCACGCTCGCCCCGCGAGTCGCCGCCCCCGAAGTTGCTGGTGTCGAAGGTGATGAGACGGGAGCACAGGTCGACGGTGTCGGCGGCCATGGCGTCGTGCTCGGGCGTCGCGGGTGCGGGCTGTGCGGTCACGAGGTGCTTCTCTCGGGGTCTGCCTGCGGGAGGGGGGCAACGTCGGTCGGCGCGGCATCGTCGGCGTAGCACTGCAGCGCCCGTGCGAGCTCGGCCCGTCGCCGGTCGCGGCGGCCGGCGCCCTTCGCGCCCGCGGCGGCCAGCGAGGCCAGGATGTGGCCCACCGCGGTGACCGCTGTGGGCGAGTGACGCGGCGACTCGCTTGTCGTGTTGATGGCGAGCACGTGGTGCGCGGTCGCGCAGACCGGGCTGTCGTAGCTGTCGGTGAGGGCAATCACCGTCGCGCCGAGCGCCTGGAACTGCCGGGCCACGCCCAGGGTGAGCTGACTGTAACTGCGAAAGCTGTATGCCACAAGCACATCGCTGGGGTGAGCATCGCTGATCGCATTGACGGCCGCCCCGCTGCCCGGCTGGATCAGCGTGACGTCACGCAGTGACGAGGTCAGGTCCGAGGCGAGCAGCGCCGCGTAGCCGATCGACTTGAGGTCGCCGAAGATCCAGCGGCGGCGGCCGGCGAGGATCGCCTCGGCCGCCAACTCCAGGGCACCGTTGGCCTGCAGTGAGTTGAGCGTGCCGGCGAGGTTCTGCTGCTCCCGGTCGAGCGTGCGGCGCAGCGGAGAACGGTCCTGCGCCTCGCCGTCCCGGCGGGTGAACCGCAGATCGGGCGGGGTGAGCCGGCGGTTCGCCTCCCGGCCGGCCTGACGCCGCAGATCGTCGGTGTCGGCGAACCCGGCCATGGCCAGCAGTCGGTCGATGTCCTCGGACCTTGCACCGGCGGCACGGAGCAACTGGGCCGGTCTGCGTTCCAGCGCCGCGGGGTAGTCCGCGGCGATGACCGCGACGAGGCGCTCACCGGCAGGGCCGCACTGCGCGGCCGCAGTCCTCAGCAGAGTGAGCACCGGCGTGGGGGCGAATGCCGTGGCCATCCGCGACCCTCCCTCGTGTCCGATTCGCGGTGAGCTGATCCGTTAAGCGAGGTCAATTTACTGGGAGTTAATGCATCTGACGGATCGATTGCCCTAAGTGCTCGGCGAGTATTACTGTCGCCCGATGACATCGTCAAGGGTTGAATCACCCGAGGCATCACCACCGCCGGACGGGTCGCCCCGTGCCGCGCTGGACGAGGCCGCGAACCGGGCGATCGCCACACTCGCCGGGTCGGTGGCCCAGGTCAGACGGGCATCCGGCCTGACCCTGTCGACCGTCGCCGGCCGGGCGGGCTTCTCCCCGGCCTACATCTCCCAGATCGAGTCGGGATCGGCCAACCCGACCGCGCGCACGCTGGCACAGGTCGCCGCGGGCCTCGGGTGCGGCGTGGCCGAACTGTTCGGCGCGGCAGAAGGGGAGGCCGGGAGCGCCCCCGCGTTCCCGGCGCGCTTCGCTGCCGCCCCGCTGCTCGCCCAGGTGCCCGGCCACTCCGGAATCTGGGACCGCACCGCGAGCGGCGCGTCCCGGCTCCAGATCCGGCTGGTCCACGGCGATCCCGGCGACCACGGCGAGCCGGTCCGCCACCCGGGCGAGGAGGTCCTCGTCGTGCTCGCCGGCGGATGCACCGTGCGGGTCGCCGACATCGTGCACCACCTGCGCCCCGCCGACGTCTGTCACCTGGCGGCGTCGGACGAACACCAGATCACCGAGTCCAGCGACGACCTGCTGCTGCTGGTCGTCCTCAGCGAGGAGTAGCGCCCATGGCATCGGCCCACGCGGCCCCGCCCGCCCCGCGCCAGGCGTCCGCCGCCGGCAGCGTGTCCGCCGCGCACGAGGCGGCGGCCGACGGTCTGGCCCCGGCCGCCGGACCGGAGGATGCACCCGAGGTCTGGCCGCTGACCGCCCGCACCGTCGACGGTGAACTGCGCGTCGGCGAGGTCTCCTTGCCCGCTCTGGCCAAGGCGTGCGGCACACCCCTCTACGTCGTCGACGAGGCCGACTTCCGGGAACGGGCCCGCCAGTGGCGGGCCTCCGGGGCCGACCGGGTGCACTACGCCTCCAAGGCCTTCCTGTGCGCCGAGATGGTCCGCTGGGTGGACGCGGAGCGCCTGCACCTGGACGTGTGCAGCGAGGGCGAACTCGAACTCGCCGTCGGCACCGGCTTCGACCCGGCCCGGGTCGTCATGCACGGCAACAACAAGCTCCCGGCCGAACTCGCCGCCGCCGTCCGGCACGGGGTCGGCGTCGTGGTCGTCGACTGCCTGGAGGAGATCGAGCGACTGGCCGCCCTCGCGCACGCCGCCGGCCGGGTCCAGGACGTCTATCTGCGGATCGCGCCCGGGGTCGCGGCCGACACCCACGACTACATGGCGACCGGCAGCGACGACGTCAAGTTCGGCTTCCCGATCTCCGGCGGCCACGCCGAGCGGGCCGCCCTGGCCGCCCACCGCGCCCCGGGGCTGCGGTTCGTGGGTGTCCACTCGCACATCGGCTCGCAGATCGTGGACACCGCTGGGCTGCGCACGGCGGCGGCCCGGATCGCCGGCTTCGTGCGGACGCTCACCGAGCGCCACGGCATCACCGTCACGGAGATCGACCTCGGCGGCGGCGCCGGCATCCCCTACCTCCCCGGCCGCCCACGGCTGCGTCCGGCCGACGCCGTCGCCGCGCTGCGGGCGGGGATCGCCGAGGTGCTCGATCCCCGCGAGGTGCACCTGGCCGTCGAACCCGGCCGGTCGATGATCGGTACGGCCGGGGTGACGCTCTACCGGGTCGGCGTGGTCAAGGACGGCCTGCGGCGCCGCTTCGTCTCCGTCGACGGCGGCATGAGCGACGCCCTGCGCCCCTCGCTGTACGCCGCCCAGTACACGGCCTGGACCGCCAACCGCACCCCGGCCGCACCGCCCCGGCACTCGGTCGTCGTCGGCAAGCACTGCGAGAGCGGTGACATCGTGGTGCCCGACATCGCCCTGCCCGGGGACGTCGCGGTCGGCGATCTGCTCGCCGTCCCCGCCACCGGCGCCTACCACCACGTGATGGCCAGCAACTACAACTTCCAGCCGCGCCCTGCCGTGGTCGCGGTCGCCGACGGCCGCGCCCGGCTGATGGTGCGCCGGGAGACCGCGGCCGATCTGCTGGCCCGCGACGCGGCCGGACGGGCCGTCGACCTCAAGGGGAGCCCGCGTTGACGGAGCGTCAGGTACATCAGGAGCGTCCGGTGCGGCAGGACCCCGGCCACAAGCGGGTACTGCCCCACGGGGAGTGGCCCTCACCGATCACCGCGGACATGGTCGCGGCCGGTTCGGGGTCCAAGAGCTGGCCCTCCGGCGCCGGGGCGGAGACCTGGTGGTGCGCCCTGGATCCGCGGACCGCCACCGTACGGCTGCTGCGCACGCGTCCGTCCGCGCCGGAACCGCGGCCGGTGCTGGGCGAGGGCTGGTCCGTGCGCAACCGCGCGCTCGGCTACGGAGGGCGTCCCTACGTCCTGCGACCGGGAGCCGACCACCACCTGCTGGTCTTCACCGACCACCGCGACCAGCGGCTGTACCGCGCCGACGTCGCGTCCCTCCACGACGACGCCGCGGCCCCCGACGTACCGGCCGAGCCGGAGCCGCGTCCGCTGACGCCACCGGACGGCCCCGAAGCCACCACGTGCTACGTCGATATGACGATCAGTCAGGACGGGTCGGAGGTCTGGTGCGTCCGCGAGGTGACGACCGCGCCGTCCGGTCCCGGGGACGACGACCCGGCCCCCCGCACCCGCCGCGACATCGTGGCCGTACCCCTGTCCGGGGCGGCGGCCGACGACCCCGGAGCGATCCGGGTGGTCGCCCGCTCGCACCACTTCCTGTCCGGTGCCCGCGTCAGCCCCGACGGCCGCCGGCTGGCCTGGATCGGCTGGGACCACCCTCTGATGCCGTGGGACGCCACCGACCTGATGGTCGCCAACCTGGTGGACGGTGTCGCGGTCGGCGCCGTACGCGTCCTGGGCGGTGACGGGGTGTCGGTGCCGCAGGCGGAATGGGCCGGCCCGGACACGCTGTACGCGATGGCGGACCCTGACGGCTGGTGGAATCTGCACCGCGTCTCGCTGAGGCCGCACGACGCCGACGCCGCAGCCGACGCCGCTGTCGAGTGCGTCCTGCCGATGCGTCGGGAGTGCGCCGGCGCGCTGTGGCGGGTCGGGCAGAGCTGGTTCGCGGTCACCGCCGCGGGCGTCGTCCTGCGCCACGGCCTCGGCGACCAGCAGCTCACCCTTTGGCGTCCGGGCACCGGAACGCTCACCGAACTCGCCCCGGGATGGACCGAGTTCGGCTCCGACCTGTGGGCCGACGACACGCACGCCGTGCTCCTCGCCGGCGCCGCCGACCGCGGCCGCACCGTGCTGCGGGTGCCCCTGCCCGGTGCGGGGACGCCCCCCGCCCCGGCCGTCGACTGCGCTCCGGCGGGCCGCACCCCGTACGCCGCCTTTCACTCGGTCCCGGAGCGCCGTACCGCCCGCGCGGCGGACGGCCGTGAGGTGCACTACGTCTACTACCCGCCGGTCAACCCGGACGTCGAGGGACCGGCCGGCGAGACGCCACCCCTGCTGATCCACGTCCACGGCGGCCCCACCAGCAGCACCGGCGCCACCCCCGACCTGGAGTTCTCGCTCTTCTGCAGTCGGGGCTTCGCGGTGGCGAGCGTGGACTACGGCGGCTCCACCGGATACGGCCGTGAGTACCGCGACCGACTCCGGCACTCCTGGGGCGTGGTGGACGTCGAGGACAGCGTCACCGTGGCCCGCGAACTGGCCGCACTCGGCCTGGCGGACCCCGCCCGCACCGCGATCCGGGGCGGCTCGGCCGGCGGGTGGACGTCGCTGGCCTGCCTGAGCTCGACCGACGTGTTCGCCTGCGGAGCGGTGTACTACCCGATCAGCGACCCCCTGGCCTGGTCCGGCGGCCACACGCACGATTTCGAGTCGCGCTACATCCAGAGCCTCATCGGCGAACTCCCCCGCGACCGCGCGCGGTACGAGCGGGTCTCGCCGCTGGCGAACGCGGCGCGCATCAGCAGCCCCCTGGTGATGCTGCAGGGCGCCGACGACTTCATCTGCCGCCCGGACCAGGCCGAGGTGATCGTCGCGGCGGTCGCGGCACGCGGGCTGTGGCACCGCTATCTCCTCTTCGAGGGCGAGGGGCACGGCTTCCGCAAGGCGTCCAGCGTCGCGCGCTCGCTGCTCGCGGAGGCGGAGCTGTACAGCCACGTCATGGGCGTCACGGTGGATGTGGACCACCAGGACACCTGACGGAGCAACACCTGGTGCGGGACCCGTCGGTCCCGCACCAGGCCACCCGCGACGCGGCCCGTGACGGCGGCGGCGCCCACGCTCCTGGCACGGGCGGCCCCTGGTGACAGCGCCACCGGTCCTGCCCGACCCGATGGCTCGCGGGGCGCCCGCCGACGCTCCCGCGCAGGAGCGGCACCCGCGCGGGCCGGAGTCGAGGACACGACCCGCAACCCCGGCACAGGCGGCAGCCGCCCGCCCCTCGGCGGAGCCGGGATCGCGACAACCTGCGCCCTGGGCAGCAGCGCCCCGGCCGACCGCCGCCGCGTCGTGACCCGCCCCGGGAGCGTGCGGGACTTCCGCCGACGGGCGCGGCTGCGCCCCCGCGCTCCCGGCACGGGCGGCACGCACCCGGCCCGGTGCGGAGCCGACTCGCACTGACGGCGCGCGCGCTCGGCGCTATGTTGGCCTCGGGAGGAGTATCCGACGGAATGAGGGCATGATCCCGAACGAAGCCTCCGCCCAGGAACCGCGAGCGCCATCGGAGCAGCCCGGCGAGGACAGGCTGCGGCTGCTCCTGTCCACGGGCGACGATCAGGGCGAACGCGATGCGCTGCGGCTGGGGCTGCAACAGGCCGTGGGCGCCCTGGCAGGGCTGGGCGGGCTGGTGCACCTGCGCGGACGGCAGGCCCGCGGCGGGATCCCGCTGCGGCTCTCGACCAGCATCGGGCTGCCCAGGAACCTCACCCGGGGCTGGGTCTACCTCGCCGACCACGACCGCACCGCCCCGGGCAGGGCCACCGCCGAGAACACCCGGCTGTGGCTGCCCACGACCGCGGTCACCCCGGGCCCGCTCCCGCCGCGCTCCGGTGTCGCGGCGGTCCCGCTGCCCGGCCCCGAGGGCCCGCTCGGCGCGCTGTCCGTGGTGACGGCCGGCGACCTGCCGCCCACCGACGCCCAGTGGGACCTGCTCGAGCGGATCGCGGCCTGGGTCGCCGACCGGCTCGGCCGGCCCGCGCCCGCCGAGCCGCGCCAGCGCTGGCGGCTGGCCGAGCGCAGGCCCGGCACCCGGCTCCCGACCACCGCCACCGACGTCGGCGTGGGCACCTGGGAGTGGAACGTCCGCACCGGCGAGGCCTTCCTCGACGACACCGCGCAGCACGTCTTCGGCATGCCCCCCGACCTGTACGACGGGCGCATCGAGACCTGGGTGGAACTCGTGCACCCCGAGGACCTGCCCTGGGTGATCGCCGACGCGGAGGACGCGGCCCGGGCGGTCGGCGGGTACGCCTCCGAGTACCGGGTGCGGCGCCCCGACGGCGGCTTCCGCTGGGTCCAGGCGCGCGGACGCAGCGTGCACGGCGACGACGGCAGGCCGCTGCTGCTGCGCGGGGTGCTGTGGGACAGCACCGAGACCCGGGTCGCGATGGACACGGTGGGACGCGCGCTGCGGCACATGAGCGACGGCTTCCTGGCGCTGGCCCCGGACGGGCGGATCGTGTTCGCCAACGGCCAGGCCGATCGGCTGCTGGGCGCCCACGGCAGGACCGGCGGCCGGATCCTGTGGGACCTGCCCGGGGTCGGCCCCTCGGGGCTGGAGGCCCGCTGCCGGGAGGCCGCCGTGTCCGGGAGCCCGGTCAGCGGTGACATCGCCTGGGACGGCGGGCAGCGCACGTACCGGGCCCGGGTGATGCCCGTGCCCGACGGCCTGACGGTGTACCTCACCGATGTGTCCGAGCAGCGCCGGGCGGAGGAGGCGCAGGCCAAGGCCGCGCAGGCCGCGGCCGACCGCGCCGCGCACATCGGGCGGCTGACCACGGCACTGGCCGAGGCGGTGACGGTGAACGACGTCGTGCACGCCGTCGCCGAGCGGGTCCTGCCGTTGTTCGACGCGACCGGTCTGATCATCCAGACCCTGGAGGGCGACTTCCTGCGCGCCGTCGGCTTCGTCGGCTACCCCCCGGACCTCATGCGGCGCACCGGCCGGGAGCAGCTCACCCCGGGCACCCCGGGCGCCGACGCCCTCCGCGACCGGATGCCGCTCTACATCACCTCGGCCCGGGAGTACGTCTCGCTCTACCCGAACCGCGCCGAGCTGCGCGAATGGGCGCAGAAGCACGCCTGGGCGTTCCTGCCGCTGATCGTCTCCGGCAAACCGGTCGGCTGCTGCGTCCTCTCCTTCTCCGAGCCGCGCCCGTTCACCGAGGAGGAGCGCACCCTGCTCACCGCGCTCGCCGGGCTGATCGCCCAGGCGCTGGAGCGCGCCCGGCTGTACGACGCCGAGCACGGCCGGGCCCAGGAGCTGCAGCGCGGACTGCTTCCCCGCACGCTGCCCGTGCTGCCCGCGGTCACCGCCGCCGCGCGCTACCTGCCGGCCACCGAGGGCACGACGGCGGGTGGCGACTGGTACGACGTCATCCCGCTCTCCGCCGACCGTACCGCGCTGGTCATCGGCGACGTCATGGGCCACGGGATCTCGGAGGCCGTCACGATGGGCCGGCTGCGTACCGCGGTGCACACCCTGGCGGGTCTGGAACTGCCGCCCGACGAGCTGATGGCGCACCTCAACGACCTGGTGAGCGACCTCGGCGACGACTTCTACGCGACCTGCCTGTACGCCGTGTACGACCCGGCCGCGGGGCGCTGCACCCTGGCGCGGGCGGGCCATCCGCCGCCCGCGCTGGTCCGTCCCGACGGAACCGTCCAGTTCCTCGGCGGCCCGCCCGACCCTCCGCTGGGCGCGGCCACCCCGCCGTTCGCGCTGGTGGAGCTGGAGGTGCCGGACCGCAGTCTGCTGGCCCTGTACTCCGACGGCCTGGTCGAGTCCTCGCGGCGGGACATCGACACCGGGATGGCCCAGCTCGCCGAGGTGCTGACCCAGGCCCTCGCCCTCACGCCCTCGGCGCCCGGCGGCGGTGGCCGGCACGACGACCGGCGGCTCGAAGTGCGCCGCCTGGAGCGGCTGTGCGAGCAGGTGTGCGCCGCGCTCGGCCTCGGCAAGGAGCACGCCGGCGACGACGCGGCGCTGCTGATCGCCTGCGCCCACGCGCTGGCCCCCGAGGACATGGCCTCCTGGTCGCTGCCCGAGGAGCCGGTCGCGGCCGGCCAGGCCCGGGACCACGTACGGCGGCAGCTGGAGCGGTGGGGCCTGGACGACCTGGTCACGACCACGGAGCTGATCGCCAGCGAGCTGGTCGGCAACGTCGTCCGGCACGCGCGCGGACCGGTGGGCCTGCGGCTGATCCGCAGCCGCAACCTGGTGTGCGAGGTGTCGGACGGCAGCCTCACCACCCCCCGCATCCGGCACGCCGCCCCCAGCGACGAGGGTGGCCGCGGACTGCAGTTGGTCGCCGCGCTGTGCCAGCGGTGGGGCACCCGCTACACCCCGTACGGGAAGAGCATCTGGACCGAGCAGACGATCCCGGAGGCGGACGCACGGCCGGAGCTCTGATCGGCCGAGCCGCCCGGCCGGGGGTGTCCGTGAGCGGCGCGACCCCGCGGATTACCCTCGGCGGCAGCGATCAAGAACCGGCCGGCGGAGCACCGGTCCCGAGCCAAGGAGCCGAGCGATGCGCATCGCAGTGCTGGACGACTACCAGAGGGCGGCCCACCGCTTCGCCGACTGGAACGCCCTGGGCGCGGAGGTCGTCTTCCGCCAGGACCACCTCGACACCACCGAGGCGCTGGTCGCGGCGCTGGACGGGTTCGACGTGGTGGTGGCCATGCGGGAGCGCACCCCGTTCACCGCCGAGCGATTCGCGGCACTGCCCGCGCTGCGGCTGCTGGTGACGACGGGCATGGCCAACGCGTCCGTCGACCTGGAGGCGGCGCGGCGTCACGGGGTGACGGTCTGCGGCACCGAGAGCCCCGCGCATGCCACGGCGGAGCTGACGTGGGGGCTGATCCTGTCCCTCACCCGGCACATCCACCAGGAGGCGGCGGGGATGCGCCGCGGCGAGTGGCAGCACAGCGTCGGAGGGGACCTGGACGGCCGCACGCTGGGGATCGTGGGCCTCGGCCGGCTGGGGGCGCGCGTCGCCGCGATCGGTACCGCCTTCGGGATGCGGGTGCTGGCGTGGAGCACCCACCTCGACCCGGCGAGGGCGGCCGAGCACGGGGCCCTGGCGGTGGACAAGGAGGAGCTGTTCTCGGCGTCCGACGTCGTCACCGTGCACTACAAGCTCAGCGAGCGCAGCACGGGCCTGGTCGGCGCTCGGGAACTGGCCCGGATGAAGCCGACCGCACTGTTGGTGAACACCTCCCGCGGCCCGCTCGTCGACACGCCCGCCCTGGTCGCCGCCCTGCGCGAGGGCCGGATCGCGGGCGCCGCGCTGGATGTCTACGACACCGAACCGCTTCCCCCGCGGGACGAGTTGCGCACGCTGCCCAACACTCTGCTCACCCCGCACCTCGGCTACGTCACGGAGGCCACGTACGACGTCTTCTACCGTCAGGCCGCCGAGGACATCGCGGCGTTCCGCGACGGGACGCCGCTGCGGGTGCTGACGTCCTGAGGCGTGCGGGCAGGTTTCTGCTGTGCCCGGTGGTCGCACTGGCGCTGTTCGGGCTGGTGCTCGGACCCGTCGCACACCTGCCCCTGCCCGTCATCCTCGTCGCGGTCACCGCCATCGGCGGCCGGCCGGCCCTCTACGGCATCCGCAGGCGTCTGGCGCACCGCGTGGGGCGATGACCGTGACCGCGACCCCGGCACAGACGTGCCGCGGCCGGGCGGAGCGCGGCGGAGGCCTCGTTCGTCCTCGGGCCGGTGGGCCTGCTGGTGCCACGGCCACGGGCCCTCGGCGCGGCCGACCTGATCGTGCCGGCCGTGGTCACCGCCACCGACCACACCTTCGTCTGGTCGCTGTGACCCCCGTCGGGGGGGAGGACCGGCCGGTCCTCCCCCCGAACGGTCTTCCGGCTCAGTGGCCGCGGGCGATCCACTCGTCGAGGTGCGGTGCCTCGGCGCCGATCGTGGTGCTGTCGCCGTGCCCGGTCCGGACCACCGTCTCCGGCGGCAGCGTCAGCAGACGGTCGCGGATCGAGTCGACGATGGTGGGGAAGTCCGAGAAGGACCGCCCCGTGGCCCCCGGGCCGCCCTGGAAGAGGGTGTCACCGGTGAAGACCGTGCCGAGCTCCGGCGCGTACAGGCAGACGGCGCCCGGGGCGTGGCCCGGAGTGTGCAGGACGGTGAGGCCGGTGCCGGCCACCGCGATCTCCTGACCGTCCGTCAGCTCGCCGTCGGGGGCGCGGTCGGGGTGGGTGTGCTTCCACAGCGGCAGGTCGTCGCCGTGCAGCAGGATCGGCGCGCCCGTCAGCGACGCGAGCGCGGGGGCCGCGTCGATGTGGTCGTTGTGGGCGTGGGTGCTGACGATGGCGAGCAGGCGCCGCCCGCCGAGCGCGCGGGCGATGGCCTCGGCGTCGTGGGCCGCGTCGATGACGATCGCCTCGCTGTCGTCGCCGACGATCCACACGTTGTTGTCGACGTCCCAGGTGCCGCCGTCGAGGGAGAAGGTGCCGGAGGTGACCAGGTGGTCCACGCGGGCGGCCATCAGAGGACCACCACCGAACGCAGGACGTCGCCGCCGTGCATGCGCTCGAAGGCCTTCTCCACCTCGTCCAGGGCGATGGTCTCGGTGACGAAGGCCCCCAGGTCGAGCCGGCCCTGCTGGTACAGGTCGATGAGCATGGGGAAGTCGCGGGACGGCAGGCAGTCGCCGTACCAGGAGGACTTCAGGGCGCCGCCGCGGCCGAAGACGTCCAGCAGCGGGAGCTCCAGCTTCATCTCCGGGGTGGGCACGCCGACCAGAACGACGGTGCCGGCCAGGTCGCGGGCGTAGAAGGCCTGCCGGTAGGTCTCGGGGCGGCCGACCGCCTCGATGACGACGTCGGCGCCGAAGCCGCCGGTCAGCTCGCGGACCGCCTCGACCGGGTCGGTCTCCTTGGAGTTGACGGTGTGGGTGGCGCCGAGCTTCTTGGCCGTCTCCAGCTTCCGCGGGTCGACGTCGATGGCGATGATCTTCGAGGCGCCCGCCAGCCGCGCGCCCATGACGGCCGAGCCGCCGACACCGCCGCAGCCGATGACGGCGACGCTGTCCCCGCGGTCGACGTTGCCGGTGTTGAGGGCGGCGCCGAGGCCGGCCATGATGCCGCAGCCGAGCAGCCCGGCGACGGCGGGGCTGGCGGCGGGGTCGACCTTGGTGCACTGGCCCGCGTGAACGAGGGTCTTCTCCGCGAAGGCGCCGATGCCCAGGGCCGGGGACAGCTCGGTGCCGTCCAGCAGCGTCATCTTCTGCTTCGCGTTGTGGGTGTTGAAGCAGTACCAGGGGCGGCCGCGCAGGCAGGCACGGCACTGGCCGCACACCGCACGCCAGTTGAGGATCACGAAGTCGCCGGGGGCCACGTCGGTCACGCCTTCGCCGACGGACTCCACGATGCCGGCCGCCTCATGACCGAGCAGGAAGGGGAAGTCGTCGTTGATGCCGCCCTCGCGGTAGTGCAGGTCGGTGTGGCAGACCCCGCACGCCTGGATCCTGACCAGCGCCTCCCCCGGTCCCGGGTCGGGCACGACGATCGTTTCCAGGCTGACGGGGGAACCCTTCTCCCGGGCGACGACGGCACGGACCTGGTGGGCCATGGGGTACTCCTCGGCTGGTACGAATCCTGGGACGGACGTTTCCCGTCGCGGCACACAAGGCGCATATCGCGACGCAAGCATCGGCGACTCCGGACAGAGCGGTCAAGGACCGCACAGCCCGGCCGGCCGGCCCGGTCCATTCTTACCAGGGATCCTGCCGACGGTCCCCGCACGGCGAGGGGCGCCGGTCAGGCGGTGTGCATCAGGGTGCGCGCCCCGCGGTCGCCCGCCGCGCGCGCGGCGGGCAGCAGCGCGGCCGTCACGGCGACCGTCACGCACACGAAGCCGACCAGCAGGAGCGCGGTCCACGGCGGCGACTGGGCGATGCCCGCGCCGACGCCGCTGGACCGCCCCTGCAGGTCGATCAGCCAGTCCGAGGCGTACACCCCGGCCGTGACGCCGGCGACCGCGGCCGTCAGCGCGGTCAGCCCGATGCCCGTCACCACGGTCGCGACCGTCTGCTGGGGCGTCAGGCCCACCGCGCGGTAGGCGCGCATGTCGCGGGCGTGGTCGCGGATGCCGGTGCCGACGGCCGTGGAGAGCTCGGCCAGCGCGATCAGCGCCAGCACGGTCACCAGGCCGATGACGACCCCGCGCACCGGGGAGAGTTCGGCGCCGGGCCCGGCGACCTCGCGCACTTCCAGCGCGCCGCCCGAGTCCTCGGTCAGCCGCGTGCGCACGGCCGCCCGGTCCGCGTCCGGCCGCAGCACCAGGCTGTAGTAGGCGGGGCGGATCGAGTCGTCCTGGGCGTGGAGCACGTCCAGCGGCGCCGAGATCACCCGCCCGCCGTGCCCGGTCTCGATGCTGCGCCCGACGATGTGGAGGATGTGCGGGGTCCCGCCGACGGTCACCCGCACCCACTGGCCGACGCCGGCGTGCAGCGCGTCGAGCAGGCCCTGTCCGGCCACCGCCTCGTCAGGACCGGTGGGACGGCGGCCCTCGGCGACGGCGAACGGGTAGGGGTCGGCGACGGTGCCGATGCCGCGCAGCGTGACGGACTGCGACTGGCCGGGCGCCAGCGCGGTGAGTTCGGCACCCGGGTGGACGGCGGTGACGGCGGGCTCCGCGGCCAGCAGCCGGCGCGCGGCCGCGTCCGTCAGCCCGTTGGGACGGGCGGTCAACGCCCCGGCCTGGCCGACCTGTTCGGGATGGTGCTCGAAGCGGTCCAGGGTGGCCCACGTGCCCAGCGCGACGGTGATCATCAGTACCGGGAGCGCCAGCCGGGCGACCGCGACCGCCGAGCGCAGTGGCCGGTGCAGCACTCCCCGGCATCCCAGGACGAGGGCGGGCGGGGTGCGCAGCCGCAGGGCGGCCCTGGCCGCGCCCGACATCCGCCGCCGCCCCGGAACGGCCCCGCGCGCGGCGGGAATCGGCGGCACCCGGCCGGCGCGCCACGCGGCGAGTACCGTCGCCAGGGCGATGACCAGCACGGTCGCGGCCGCCGTGCCGGGCAGCGCCCAGGTGTGCTGCGGCAGCCCCTGCCACAGCGCGACGGCCTCGCCCATCGGGCCGGGGATCCCCGGCGCCAGGGTCTCCGCGGCCACCGCGCCGAGCACCACCCCGGCCGTGGCGAGCACGGCGTGCTGCACCAGGAACATCCGCACGACCTGCGCCGGGGTGAAGCCGACGGCCTTGAGCACCGCGATGTCGCGCACGTACGCCAGCACGCGCGTGCCGATGCCGCCGGTCACGGCGATCGCCGCGGCCAGCAGCGCGGCCAGCCCGAACAACCCGAGCAGCAGCCCGAGAAGGTGGTTGTCGCCCTCGGCGTCGGCGCGCGCCTCGCGCCAGGTGGAGACCGTCAGTACGCGGTCCGAGCCCACGGCGGTGACGGCCCGCTGCACGACGAAGGCGGTGTCGGCCGGGTCCGCGAGCCGCAGCCCGACGGTCTCCCCGGTGTGCCCGGCCCCTGGGCCGAGGGCACCGATCAGCGTGGCGGAGGCCCAGCCGACACCCGGGGTGTCGCCCGGAGCGTAGCCCGGCTCGGCGGTCGCGGCGATGCCCACCACCCGTACGGTGCCGTGCCGTCCGCCGCCGGTGACGGTGATCTCGTCGCCGGGCTCGGCCCACAGCGCGGTGGCCACCGACCGTTCCAGCACCACACCGTCGCCGGCGCCGCCGTCGAGCCAGCGGCCGCGGTCCATGAGCGGCCGGCCCACCTCCGGCGGGGTGGCACCGGAGGCGCGCAGGTCGAGGGCGGCCTTCTCGCGGCCGTGCTGGGCGGTGACGGTGAGCGTGCGGAAGGGGCCGGAGACGCCGGTGACGCCGTCCAGCCGGGACAGCGCCGCGGTGCCGGCGGCGGTGCCGGTGCCGTCGGTGCGCAGCCACACGTGCGCGCCCTCCGTGGCGGTGAACATCCGCTGCCAGGGGTTGGCCGCGTAGACCAGCAGCGCGACCGACAGCAGCAGCGCCACGGTGATCCCCGCGGTGGCCAGGACGATGGACAGGGCCTGCCCGCGGTGCGTGCGCAGATCGGCGAGGGCCCAGCGGGCGGTGGCGCGCACGGCGGTCAGCCCTGCAGTTTCACGACGTCGGCGGCGGCGCGGGAGGGGCGGGCGCCGTCCGAAGGGCCGTCGAGGACGACGTCGTCGACGATCTCGCCGTCGAAGAGGCTGATCACCCGGTCCGCGGCGCTGGCCACCTTGGCGTCGTGCGTGACCAGCAGGATGGTCTGGCCGCGTTCGTGGCAGCGGGCGAGCAGCCGCAGCACCTCCCGGCTGCCCCTGCTGTCCAGGCTGCCGGTGGGCTCGTCGGCCAGCAGCAGGGCGGGGCGGTTGACCAGTGCCCGGGCCAGGGCCACGCGCTGCTGCTCGCCGCCGGAGAGGTCGGCGGGAGTGCTGTCCTCCTTGCCCTCCAGGCCGAGTTCGGCCAGCAGTTCCTGCCGGGCGGCGCGCACCTGGCGCGGCGAGCGGCCGGCCAGCAGGGCGGGAAGTTCGATGTTGTCGGCGACGGTGAGGGTGGAGACGAGGTTGAAGAACTGGAAGACGATGCCGACGCCGCGCCGCCGCAGCACCGCCCAGCGGGCCTCGCTCAGTTGGTCGACCCGCTGCCCGTCCAGCCATATGCGGCCGCGGTCGGGGCGTTCCAGCCCGCCGAGCAGGTGCAGGAGGGTGGACTTGCCGGCGCCCGACGGCCCGGTGACGGCGACGAACTCACCGGGCCGCACTTCCAGGTCGACCCCGCGCACCGCCCTGACCTCGCCGCCGTCCACGCGGTGCGTCTTGACCAGTCCCTCGACCCGGAGCATGTGGGGCGCCCGCGGGAGGGGCGGTTCGGCCCGTCTCATTCCAGCTCCTCCTGGCAGCGCTCCAGCCAGTCGAGGTCGGCCTGCAGATGCAGGGTCGCGCCCTCGATGAGCAGTTGCGCGATGCGGTTGTCCCGGTCCTCCCCCGAGGCGAGCCGCGACATGGCCCGCATCAGGTTGAGGTAGTGGCGGCGCTGCTTGTTGATCAGGGAGACCTGGTCGGCCATTCCCGTGGCAGGGGCGAGGGCGAGCTTCATGAAGAACTCGTCGCGCACCCGGGCTTCGCTGGACGGCTCCTCGAACCAGGCGGAGACCGCTTCCCGCCCGGCGTCGGTGAGTTCGTAGATCCGCTTGTTGGGCCGGCCGGACTGGGTGACGTCCTCGCCCCGGATCAGTCCCGACTTCTCCAGGCGCGCCAGTGTCACATAGATCTGGCCGATGTTCGGCTGGGGATAGGCAGCGCCGAAAAGCTTCTCGAGTTCCGTCTTGAGCTCGTAGCCGTGGGCGGGCCCCTTGGCGAGCAGTGCCATCAGGGGAAGGCGCACGCTCGTCCCGCCTCCTCCCCGGCTACCTGCGTGTTAGGGGCTCCTGTTGCCCCGGCCCGTCGTCGAGCAGGCCATATTGCCGCAATGGCTAGTATCGCGCATGTCCAACAGGTATACATGGCCCTTCGGACGACGACGACGTCGCGCCGGTGCGGGACCTGGAGGACGACATGCGCTGGGCGGGGGCCGCGGGAAGAACGCTGCTCGTCGCTGCGCTGCTGCTGACCGGGTACGGGGGCGCGGGGGCCCGGGCTGCCGACGGGCCGCCCGGCGAGGGCGGCCGGGGGCCGGTGACGCTGGCCACCGGCCGGGATCTGACCGGCTACCTGCAGCACGTCCTCGACGGCTGGAACCGCGCCCACCCGCTGGAGCGGGCCACGCTCGTGGAGCTGCCGGAGGCGGCCGACGAGGTGCACGCGCAGATGGTGGACAGCCTGCGGTCCGGCAGCGACCGCTTCGACGTCCTCAACATCGACGTCGCGTGGACCTCGGAGTTCGCGGGCGCGGGCTGGATCGCTCCGGTCGACCCTCGCGGGATGCCGCTGGACCGGCTGCTGCCCTCGGTCGTGGACACCGCGACCTTCCACGGGCGCCTGTACGCGGTGCCGTACGTGACCAACGCCGGGCTGCTGTACTACCGCAAGGACATCCTCGACCGGGAGCACCTGGCGCCGCCGCGCACCTGGGCGGAGCTGGAGGAGCAGGCGAAGACCCTCGCCCCCAAGTACCGGATCGGCGGCTACGCCGGGCAGTTCCTGCCGTACGAGGGGCTGACGGTCAACGTCACCGAGGCCGTGCAGTCGGCCGGCGGCGGCATCCTCGGCGGCGAGGGCAGCCGCGTCACCGTCGACTCGGCGGCGGCGCGCGAGGGGCTGGGCTTCCTCGTGCGCGGGGTGCGCGAGGGCTGGATCCCGCGCGCGGCCTTGCGGTTCAAGGAGGAGGAGTCCCGGCGCGCCTTCCAGGAGGGCGAGTTGCTCTTCCTGCGCAACTGGCCCTATGTGTACGACCTGGCGTCCGGGCCGGACTCCAAGGTGGCGGGCCGGTTCGGCGCGGTGCCGCTGCCCGGCCCGGACGGTCCGGGCTCCAGTGTGCTCGGCGGGTCCAACCTGGCGGTCAACACGCACGCGCGGCACGCCCGCACGGCGGCGGATCTGATGGCCTACATGACGGGTGAGGCCGTGCAGCGGCAGGTGCTCACCGAGGGCTCGCTGCCGCCGGTGTGGGCGGACCTGTACCGGGACCCCGTGCTGGTGCGCCGCTATCCGTACCTCCCGGTGCTGGAGCAGAGCGTACGGGCGGCCAAGCCGCGCCCCAAGAGCGCGCGGTACGAGCAGGTGAGCCTGGCGGTGGCGGCGGTGAGCCGGGACGCGCTGGCGCAGCACGCGACGCCGGCACAGGCGGTGGCGCGGCTGGACCGCGAGCTGCGGGAGATCGTGCGGGGCGGCTGAGCCCCTCTTCTCTTCGCTAGTTACTTGTTAAGTATGCCGTCGGGACGCCCCTTGCCGCTTTGCCCGGCATCTATCGCCACAAACACCCCCAGTAGTGAGTGCCTCTCGGCAGCTCCATTGACATCGCACCAAGATGGCTACCTAACATGCATGCATAACGAGCCAGTTGACGCGGCGTGCCGTGTCGTTCCCTCACCACTCCACCGAGGAAAGGACCCTCCCCGATGAAGCGCACGCTCGTCGCGGCCACCGCCCTGTGCGGCCTGGCCCTCACGACCACCGCCTGCGGCGGCGACACCAAGGCCGCCTCCGACTCCGGTGCCGGCTCCGGCAGTCAGGAGCTCAAGGGCCAGACGGTGACGGTCGCCGCCGTCTGGACCGGCACGGAGCAGAAGAACTTCCAGAAGGTCCTGGACGGCTTCACCGCGAAGACCGGGGCGAAGGTCGCCTACGTCTCCACCGGCGACAACTTCGCCACCGTCCTCGGCAGCAAGATCGCGGGCGGCGACTCGCCCGACGTGGCCATGGCCCCGCAGCCCGGCGTGGTCCAGCAGTTCGCGGGCAAGGGCTGGCTCCTGCCGCTGTCCCCCGCCGTGAAGAGCGCCGCGGAGCAGAACTTCGCCAAGGTCTGGCAGACGTTCGGCACCGTCGACGGCACCTACTACGGCCTGTACTTCAAGGCCTCCGACAAGTCGACGGTCTGGTACAGCCCCCAAGCGCTGGACACCGCGGGCGTGCAGCCGCCGAAGACCTTCCAGGAACTGCTGGACGCCGCCGGCGCGGTCTCCGACTCGGGCCTGCCCGCCTTCGCCGTCGGCGGCTCGGACGGCTGGACGCTCACCGACTGGTTCGAGAACGTCTACCTCTCGCAGGCCGGCCCGGAGAACTACGACAAGCTGACCCAGCACCAGATCCCCTGGACCGACCCGACCGTCGTCAAGGCACTCGGCACCCTGGCCAAGGTGTTCGGCAAGGACGACCTCCTCGCGGGCGGCCGCAAGGGCGCCCTGGCCACCAGCTTCCCCGACTCCGTCGCGCAGGTCTTCGGCAAGACGCAGAAGGCCGGCATGGTCTACGAGGGCGACTTCGTCGGCGGCGTCGTCTCCGGCGACCTGGGCGGCACGGTCGGGGAGGACGCCAAGTTCTTCCCGTTCCCGTCCGTCGACGGCGGTCCCGCGCCGGTGGTCGGCGGCGGCGACGCCGCGGTGGCGCTGAAGTCCGGCAAGAACACCAAGGCCGGCATGAAGCTGCTGGAGTACCTGGCGACCCCCGAGGCCGCGGCGATCTGGGCCAAGGCGGGCGGCTACCTCTCCCCCAACCAGAAGCTCGACCCGGCCGCCTACGCGGACGACACGACCCGCGAGACGGCCAAGTCCCTGGTGGGCGCCGGGGACACGGTGCGCTTCGACATGTCCGACCAGACGCCTCCCGCCTTCGGCGGCACGCCCGGCAAGGGCGAGTGGAAGATCCTCCAGGACTTCCTGGCCGACCCGAAGGACCCCAAGGCCACCGCGGCGAAGCTCGAGGCCGCGGCCGCCAAGGCCTACCAGGGCTGAGGCTCCGTCATGTCCTCCGCGCTCACCCGCAAGGTGCCGCCCGCCCCGGCGGGCGGCACCGCCCCGCCGGCCGTACGGCGCCGTTCGCGCCGGGCCAAGGTCACCGCGGTCGCCTTCGCCCTGCCGGCGCTGGCACTGCTCGGCGCCCTCGTCGGCTACCCCATCCTCTTCTCCGTCGGCCGCAGCCTCTTCGACGCGAGCGGCGACCGCTTCGTGGGACTCGGCAACTACCAGGAGATGTTCGCCGACCCCGCCACGTTGAAGGCCGTCCGCAACACCGCGATCTGGGTCGTGGTCGCCCCGGCACTGCTCACCGGCGTGGGCCTGATCCTGGCCGTGCTCACCGAACGGATCCGCTGGGCCACCGCGTTCAAGCTGCTGATCTTCATGCCGATGGCGGTCTCCTTCCTCGCCGCGGGCATCACCTTCCGCCTGGTGTACGACCAGGACCCGCAGCGCGGCGTGCTGAACGCCACGGCGGTGGCGATCCACGACTCCTTCACCGACGCCTCGGCCTACCCGGGCGCCCGGCCGCGCGGCAACGACGTGCTCACGGCGTCCGACGGCGGCTTCCGCACCGTACGGCCGGCGGAGCCCGGCGAGACCGTCACGCTCGGCCTGGTGGGCCTTCCCCCCGCCTCGCTCCCCGCGACGGCCCGCCCCGCGGCACCCCCCGCGACCGGCGACGACACCGTCGGCGGCGTGGTCTACCTGGACTTCGTGCCGGGCGGCGGCGGCAGGCCGGGGCAGGTCGACCCGCAGGAGAAGGGCCTGCCGCACATGACGGTCGAACTGATGAAGGACGGCGGGGTCGTCGCGACGACCACCACCGCCGACGACGGCTCCTTCACCTTCACCGACGCCGCGGGCGGCGGTGAGGTCCGGCTCCCGGCCGCGAACTTCGCACCTCCGTACGGAGGCATCTCCTGGCTCGGCCCGACGCTGATCACCCCGGCGATCATCGGCGCCTACCTGTGGATCTGGACCGGTTTCGCGATGGTGCTGATCGGCGCCGGACTGTCCTCGCTGCCCCGCGAGACCCTGGAGGCCGCACGGGTCGACGGCGCGAACGAGTGGCAGATCTTCCGCCGCATCACGGTGCCGCTGCTCGCACCCGTGCTCGGCGTGGTCTTCGTGACGCTCGTGATCAACGTGATGAAGGTCTTCGACCTCGTCTACATCATCGCGCCGGGCCCGGTGCAGGAGGACGCCAACGTGCTCGCCCTGCAGATGTGGCTGGTCTCCTTCGGCGGCGGCAACAACCAGGGCCTGGGCAGCGCCATCGGCGTCGTCCTGCTGCTGCTCGTACTCCCCGCGATGGCCCTCAACATCCGACGCTTCCGCAGGAGTTCGCGATGACCGTGCAGAGCGCCGCGCCGCGGCCCGCACCGCCCCGCACACCCGCCACGCGGTCCGGCGGCGGCGCCGGCCGGCCCTCGGCCGCCCGCCGCATCGCCTCCTGGCTGCGCGGCGGGCTGGTCCAGGCGCTGCTGACCGTCGTCGCGCTGATCTGGCTCACGCCCACCGCCGGGCTGTTCGTCTCCTCGCTGCGGAACTCCGACGACACCTCCACGTCCGGCTGGTGGACCGGGCTGCTGCACCCCGGGTCGCTCGGCTTCGGCAACTACTCGGCCATCCTGGCCGACAGCAGCATCACCCAGGCGTTCTGGAACACCGTGCTGATCTCGGTCCCCGCGACCGCGGCGGTCGTGGTGCTCGCCGCGCTCGCCGGGTACGCCTTCGCCTGGCTGGAGTTCCCGGGCCGGGACTGGGTGTTCCTGGTCGTGGTCGGCATGCTGGTGGTACCGGTGCAGATCGGGTTGCTGCCGGTCGCCCGGCTCTTCGGGGCGGTCGGCCTGTTCGGGACGACCGCGGGCGTGGTCCTCTTCCACGTCGCGTACGGACTGCCCTTCGCGATCTTCCTGCTGCGCAACTACTTCGCCGAGATCCCGCGCGAGATGCTGGAGGCGGCGCGGATGGACGGCGGCACCGAGTGGACGATCTTCCGCAAGCTCGTGCTGCCGGTCGGGCGGCCGGCGATCGCGAGCCTGGCCATCTTCCAGTTCCTGTGGGTCTGGAACGACATGCTCGTCGCGCTGATCTTCGCGGACAGCGGATCGCAGCCGCTCACCGTCGCCCTGCAGTCGCAGATGCGGCAGTTCGGCTCCAACATCGACGTGCTGGCGCCGGGAGCCTTCCTGTCGCTGATCGTTCCGCTGGCGGTCTTCTTCGCCTTCCAACGGCACTTCGTGGAAGGGGTCATGGCCGGTTCGGTGAAGTGACGATCGGCGAACCGGTCGGGACGGAGACATCGGAGGACTTGCTTGCCAGGTGGTCCATACCACTTTAGAGTCGGCCCGGCAGGCCGGAACCCTCCGACGTCTCCGCCCCGACCGGCAAGGACCCCGCCCCCATGCCCATGCAGCCCTGGTTCCCCGACGCCAAGCTCGGCATCTTCGTCCACTACGGGATCTACGCGGTCGACGGCGTCCCCGAGTCCTGGTCGTTCTACACCGGGCAGGTCAGCCACGAGCGGTACATGCGCCAGCTCGACGGCTTCACCGCCGCCCGCTACGACCCGGGTTCCTGGGCCCGGCTGTTCGCCCGCGCGGGCGCCCGGTACGCCGTCCTGACCGCCCGCCACCACGACGGCGTCGCGCTGTGGGACACCGCCGAGGGCGACCTGTCGGTGGCGCGCCGCACCCCGGCCGGGCGCGACCTGATCGCCCCGTACACGCGGGCGCTGCGCGAGGAGGGCCTGAAGGTCGGCCTGTACTACTCGCACTCCGACTGGAACCATCCCGACTACGCCAGCGTGATCCACCCCGAGCCGCCGATGCCCGACGTGGGCACCAGCCGCTGGGTCGCCCCGGCGAACGGCCGGCAGGACCCGGTGGCCTGGCGCCGCTACCTCGCCTACCGGGACGCCCAGGTCGCCGAGCTCGTCGGCCGGTTCCGGCCCGACCTGCTGTGGTTCGACGGCGAGTGGGAGCGCAGCGAGGAGCAGTGGGGCCTGGACGCGCTGGCCGCCGTGATCCTGGACGGGAACCCGGACACCGTGCTCAACGCCCGGATGCTGAGCCACGGCGACTACGCCACCCCCGAGCAGGGCATCCCGGTCGAGCCGCCGGCCGGGCCGTGGGAGCTGTGCCTGACCGTGAACGACTCCTGGGGGTTCCAGCACGGCGACCACCACCACAAGTCGGTGTCCCGGCTGGTCCGCTACTTCACCGAGACCATCGGCGCCGGCGGCAACCTGCTGCTGGACGTCGGTCCCCGCGAGGACGGCACCATCACGCCCGAGCAGACCGAGCGCCTGGAGGGTCTCGGCAGCTGGATCCGCGCGCACTCCGACGCCGTCCACGGCACGGTCGCCGGACTGCCCCCCGGGCACCACTACGGCCCCAGCACCCTGTCCGCGGACCGCCGCACCCTGTACCTGGTCTGCTTCGACGCCCCGCGGGAGGCCGTGTCGGTCCGGGGTCTGCGCAACCGCGTCCGCCGTGTCTCGGTGGTCGGCACCGGCACCGAGCTGGGCCACGACGTCACCGGCGGGCTGCACGAAGTGCCGGGTGTCACCTGGATCGACGCCCCGCCCGCGAGGGACGTGGACCCCCACGCGACCGTGCTGGCGGTCGAACTCGACGGCGAACTCGACCTCTACCGCGGCACCGGCCGTTCCTGACCCGCGGGCCCCGAAGGCTCGGCGGGCCACGCGGGTCACGCGGAGCGGTCGAGGTCCTCGGCCCGTACCGCGTGCGCCAGCGGCACGCCGCGGGCGTACCGCTCGATCTCGTCGATCGCCGTGTCGGCCAGCCGGGCCAGCTCGGTGCCGAGCGACCCCGCCACATGCGGGGTGAGCAGCACGTTGGGCAGGTCCCACAGCGGGGAGTCGGCGGGCAGCGGCTCGGGGTCGGTCACGTCGAGTACGGCGTGCAGACGCCCGGCGACCAGCTCCGACGTGAGCGCGGCGGTGTCGACCAGCGAACCGCGCGCGGTGTTGACCAGGGTGGCGCCGTCGCGCAGCAGCGCGAGCCGCGCGGCGTCGAACAGGTGCCGGTTCCCGGGAAGTTCGGGTGCGTGGATGCTCACCACGTCGCTGTCCCGGCACAACTGATCGAGCCCGACGCACTCCACGCCCAGTGCCGCCGCCCCGGCCGGGTCCAGGTACGGGTCGTGGAGCAGCAGCCGCAGGTCGTACGGCCGCAGCAGTTCCAGGACCCGCCGGCCGATCCGGGAGGCGCCCACGATGCCCACTGTGCGGCGGTAGTTGCCCGCCCCGGCGAGTGCCTCGAACGCCCCGAAGTCGCCCCGCGCCGCGCGGAAGGCGCGGGCCGCGTCCAGGACCCGCTTGTTGGACAGGAGCACCGCGGCGACGGTGTACTCCGCGACCGGCAGCGCGTTGGCCGCCGCCGCGGTCGAGACGAGCACACCGCGCCGCCAGACGGCCTCCGTGACGTGGTGCTTGACGGTGCCGGCCGCGTGCGCGACCAGCCGCAGCCGGGGCATCCTGGCGAGCGCGGCCTCGTCCAGCGGCGGACAGCCCCAGCCGGTGAGCAGCACCTCGGCGTCGGCCAGCACCTCCCGCGCCCCCGGCGCGGCGAAGTCCTCGACCAGCAGGCCGGGTTCGAGGCGCGCGACACGCGCGAGCCGTTCCAGGGCGCGGGTGTCGAACACGGCGTCCCGGGTGCGCGCGCTCATCGCCAGGACGGTACGGGGGGCAGGCTGCACGAGGAGGACCGTCCTGTGGCCGGGGCGGGCGGACAAGGCGAGCGACCGCCATCCTTCGCAGGGCGCCGGACGAAGTCAAGGGCGCACGAAGCGCGGCGAAGGGGACGGACGAGGTCAGCGGTCCGGTGCGCCCCCGCCCCTGCGGACCTGCTCGTGCACGTACTCCGGGTACCAGTTGGTGAACCGCACGGCGAGCACCAGCAGCGTGATCGGGACCACCCAGTTCAGCCAGTCCGTGCCCGCGGTGACGTGCACGGCGACCAGCCCCAGGACCGCGGTGACCAGGAAGACCCCGCCCCACACGAGCGTCAGCACCCGGTTGGCGCGCTGGAAGGCGGGCGTGCCCCAGACCTCCCGGGGCGTCGACTCGCGGGCGTACTGCTCGGTGAAGGGCACGAAGGCGAGCGACCCCAGGGCGACGGCCGCGATGACCGCGTTGGCGAGCACCTGGGCATAGGTCTCCAGCCACAGCAGGTCCTGCCGGTCCAGGGACAGCCCCAGCAGCGAGATGACGGTGAAGAAGACGATGCCGGTGACGTCCAGCAGCTTCACACTGCCGTGCGCGGCGTCCGGCACGCTCAGCACGACGGACGCGACGAGGCCCACGAGGGCGGCGAGTTTCCAGGTGCTGGGCCCGGCGACGACGTCGAAGGCGATCCACGGCACGAACGCGAAGAAAACCCCGGCGCGCCCGCCCGAGGGCCGCCGCGCGGCGTGCTTCCCCGCTCCGCGCGCGGCCCCGGACGCGTCAGCGTCGTCCCCGTCCATGGCGCCTCCCGCCTGCCCGTACCGGCCCCTCCATGCTGCGGCACACCCCAGGTGCCCGCATGTCAGGGCCGACGGCACGTCAGGGCGCCACGGCACCCGGCCCGTCGGGAGGGGGCGGTCAGCGACCGCCGGCGAGCGCGGCCTCGTAGCCCGGCAGGACGACGTCGCGGATGAGCGCGTTGCGCTCGTCGAAGGGGATGAAGGCGCTCTTGAGGGCGTCCACGGTCGCCGTCCGCAGGTCCGCCACGGTCCAGCCGGCCTCCGTGACGAGGCGTTCCATCTCGCGCGTCATCGTCGTGCCGGACACCAGGCGGTTGTCGGTGTTGACGGTCACCCGGAAGCCCAGGTCGCGCAGCAGGGTGATGGGGTGGTCGGCCACGGAGACCGCCGCGCCCGTCTGCAGGTTGGAGGTGGGACAGACCTCCAGGGCGATGCGGCGGTCGCGTATCCAGTGGGCGAGGCGGCCCAGCTTGCCGTCGACGATGTCGTCGGCCAGCCGGACGCCGTGGCCGATCCGCAGCGCCCCGCAGACCTGCACGGCCTGGTGGATGCTGGGCAGGCCGTGGGCCTCGCCGGCGTGGATGGTGAAGGGCACGTTCTCCCCGCGCAGGTACGCGAAGGCGGCCAGGTGGTCGGCGGGCGGGAAGCCGTCCTCTGCACCGGCGATGTCGAAGCCGACGACCCCCGCGTCCCGGTAGGTCACGGCCAGGCCCGCGACCTCGCGGCTGCGGTCGGTCATCCGCATCGCGCACAGCAGCGTGCCCACCCGGACCGGGGTGCCCGCCGCGGCGGCCTTGGCCATGCCCGCGGCCAGGCCCTCCTGGACGGTCTCCACGACCTCGGCGAGCGCCAGCCCGCTGTGGACGAGCAGTTCGGGGGCGTAGCGGACCTCGCCGTAGACCACGCCGTCGGCGGCCAGGTCGAGCACGTACTCCTCGGCGACGCGCAGCAGGCCCTCGCGGGTGCCCATCACGGCGATGGTGTGCTCGAAGGTCGCGATGTAGCGGACCAGGTCGCCGGAGTTGGCGGCGTCGTAGTACCAGGCCGCCAGCGCGGCGGGGTCGGTGACGGGCAGCGTGTGCCCGATCCGCCCGGCCAGTTCCACGAGCGTCGCCGGGCGCAGGCCGCCGTCGAGGTGGTCGTGGAGCACGGCCTTGGGCAGCCGGCGGATGAGGTCGGTGGCGGTGTCGGGGGTGGCCGTGGTCACGCGGTGTGCTCCTGGTCGGCGGTCGTGGGGGCGGCGGGCTGGAGGAGGTCCCAGCGGTTCCCCCAGGGGTCCTGGAAGACGACGACCGAGCCGTACGTCTCGTGGCGGGGTTCCTCCAGGAAGGTCACCCCGGCGGCGCGCATCCGCGCGTAGTCGCCGGCGAAGTCCTCGGTGTGCAGGAAGAAGCCGACCCGCCCCCCGGTCTGGTCGCCGACACGGGCGAGCTCCGCCTCGTTCTTCGCCCGCGCGAGCAGCAGCCCGCTGCCCTCCCCGGCGCCGCGCGGGCGCACCACCACCCACCGGCCGCCGCCGGGGCGCGGCTCGTCCTCGGCCAGCTCGAAGGCGAGGGGGCCGGTGTAGAAGGCGATGGCCTCGTCTTGGTCGGGGACGACGAGGGTGACCAGGGCTATGCGGGACATGCGCCAACGTTATACGTAACACCTGGAGGCGGGCAAGGCGCGCCCGCGGGTGCCGCCGCCGGCTCGCCCGCGAAGTCCGGGGGCCGGGCGTACCCGGGCGGAGGACGCGGCGGGGTCACCCGGACGTCGCCGGGCCGCAAGGAGTCTCACGCGTCCGCGGCGGCGTACACGCGGCGGCCGTCGACGAAGGTCTGCAGGACGCGGGTGTCCGCGATGGCCTCCGGTGGGCCGGTGAAGGGGTCGCGGTCGAGGACGACGAGGTCGGCGAGTTTGCCCGGGGTGACGGTGCCGGTGTCGTCGAGGTGGTTCACGTGGGCGGAGCCCGCGGTGTAGGCGGCGATCGCCGCGGCGAGGTCGAGGCGCTGCCCGGGCAGGAAGGCGGGGGTGCCGTCGGGGGCGCCCGGGATACGGCGGTTGACGGCGACGTGCAGGGCCTGGAACGGGTCCGGGCTGCTGACCGGCCAGTCGCTGCCCGCCGCGAGGGCCGCCCCGGAGCGCAGGAGGTCGCCGAAGGGGTACTGCCACGCGCCGCGTTCGGGGCCGAGGAAGGGCAGCGTGAGTTCGTCCATCTGGGGCTCGTGGGCGGCCCACAGGGCCTGGATGTTGGCGGCGGCGCCGAGTTCGCGGAAGCGGGCGACGTCGTCGGGGTGGACGACCTGGAGGTGGGCCAGATGGTGCCGGGTGTCGCGGAAGCCGTTGGCGGCGCGTGCGGCGCGGACCGCGTCCAGGGCCTCGCGGACGGCGCGGTCCCCGAGGGCGTGGAAGTGCACCTGGACGTCGTGGGCGTCGAGTTCGGCGACGTACTTGGCGAGGTCGGCCGGGTCGACGAAGCTGATGCCGCTGTTGCCGGAGACGCAGCCGCAGGCGGTGAGGTAGGGGCCCAGCAGGGCGGCGGTCCCGTTCTCCGCGATGCCGTCCTGCATGATCTTGACGGTGGTGGCGCGGAACCGCCCGCGGCTCACCGCCGCACGCCGTTCCAGGAGTTCGGGGATCTGCTCGGCGCCGCGGTCCCGGTCCCACCACAGGGCGCCGACCACGCGGGCGGTGAGCAGCCCGTCGTCGAGAACGGCGTGGTACGCGGGCACGGGGTCGGTCATGTTGGCGTACGTGCCGACGATGGCGTCCTGCCACGCGGTGACGCCGAAAGCGTGCAGTACCGACTGGGCGCGCAGCAGCGCGGCCTTCTGCTCTGCGAGGGTGACGGCGGGCAGCAGACGGCCGACGAGGTGCTGGGCGCCTTCCTGCAGCATGCCGGTGGGATTGCCGTACGCGTCGCGCTCGATGCGGCCGTCGGCCGGGTCCGGGGTGTCCCGGGTGACCCCGGCGAGCTCCAGGGCACGGGAGTTGACCCAGGCCCCGTGGTGGTCGCGGTTGGGCAGGAAGACAGGACGGTCGGGGACGACGGCGTCCAGGAGGGCGGCGGTGGGATTGCCGCCGGGGAACGCCTCGAGCGACCAGCCGCCGCCGGTGATCCACTCCGCGCCGGGGTGCGCGTCGGCGTACGCGCGGACCAGCCGCACGTACTCCCCCGCCTCGCGTGCGTCGGCGAGATGGCACTGCCCGAGTTCGAGGCCCGCGCCGAGCGGATGGACGTGGGCGTCCTGGAATCCGGGCAGCAGCAGCCGTCCGGCCAGGTCGACGACCTCGGTACCGGGGCCGATGAACTCGCGGACCTCGTCGTGGCCGACGGCGGTGATCCGGCCGTCCGTCACCGCGACACCGCCGGCACGGCCGAGCACGGCGTCCACCGTGTGGACCGGGCCGCCGGGGAACACCAGGTCGGCATGGGGTCGGGACATGGGGCACGCTCCAAGCGGGGTCCGGGGCGGGCATGGACCAGCCGTTCTACACCCACCCGCACGGAACGCACCACGCCCGGCGCCGCCGGCGGGCGCCCGCCGTCACCAGGAGCGGGCCGCCCCGAGCAGCCGCTCCCGCACCGCGGTGACCGCCGGACGGGCGGGAGCACCCGCACGCTCGGCCAGGTAGCCGGTGTTGATGGGCGGGTCGTCCGGGGCGAGCAGGGCGACGAGCGCCCCGGAGGCCAACTCCGCCCCGCAGAGGTAGCGGGGCACGACGCTGATCCCCGCACCGGCGACGACGGCCGACACGACCGCGCGCAGGTCCGCCACCACGACGGCGGGCCGGGCGCTGAGACGGGTGCGGAAGACGTGCCGCCAGTACCGGCGCAGGATCGGCAGGTCCTCGGCGTACGCCACCACCGGGACGTCGCGGAGGGGGCCCGGGTCCTCGCACCCGAGCGGGCCGATGCGCTCGGCCCAGTCCGGCGCCGCCACCAGGACGAACTCCTCGTCCATCAGCGGGACCGCGGCCAGCGTGCGGCCGCGCGGCCGTACGGCCGACAGCACGAGGTCGAACCGCCCCGCGTGCAGACCGTCGAGCAGGTCGTCGGCGAGGCCCGTGGTCACGCGCAGCAGCAGGCCCCGGGCGACCAGGGGTGCCAGGGCTGGCAGCACGCGGGCGGCCACCATCTCGGCGGGACCGCCCAAGTGGACCGGCTCCGGCGGGGCTTCGAGTCCGGCGCGGCTCCTTTGCGTGACCTCGGCCAGGGCGTCCAGCGGTCCGGCGATCTGCCCGGCGAGCTCGTCGGCCACGCCGGTGGCGGTCACTCCCCGGGGGAGCCGCTCGAAGAGCTGCCGGCCGAGCTGCTGTTCCAGCGTCCGCACCTGCGCCGTCACCGTCGGCTGGGAGATCCCCAGCATCCGGGCGGCGGTGGTGAGGGAGCCCGCCCGGTGAACCGCGAGGAAGGTCCGCAGCAGCCCGAGGTCCAAGGGCCCGCCGGGTTCCGGAATCGACTCCTCACCGCCGGCTTTCCCATCGGAATTCTGATGATCCATGACAGTCATCCTATTGGCTTGCCAATGGATGGGCTGCCTAGGGTCGACACCGTTCCGCCGCCGGACCACCGGTGGCCGCGACCCCCGCCCCCGGGAGCACCCGGGGGCCGACCAGGAGCGATACCGACATGTCAGAGATACTTCTCGTGGTGACCGGCAGCGACCACCTCACCCTGACGGACGGCACCGAGCACCCCACGGGCTACTGGGCCGAGGAGTTCACCGCCCCCTACCGGGCCTTCACCGCCGCCGGCCACCGCGTGGCCGTCGCCACCCCTGGCGGCGTCGTCCCCACCGTCGACCCGGTGAGCCTGCGGCCCGAGTTCAACGGGGGCCAGGCGGCCGCGACGACCATTGCCGCCCTCCACGCGACACCCGAACTGGGCCACCCGCTGGCCCTGGCCGACGTCGACCCCACGCGTTACGCCGCCGTCTTCTACGTCGGCGGTCATGGCCCCATGGAGGACCTGGCCGACGACGCCGATTCCGCCCGGTTGCTGCACGCGGTGCTGGCGCAGGGGACGCCGCTCGCCGCGGTCTGCCACGGGGTGGCCGCGCTGCTCGCCGCACAGGACTCGGACGGCCGTTCGCCGTTGGCCGGCCGCCGGATGACCGGTTTCAGCACGGCGGAGGAGCGACAGGGCGGGCTGGCCGACCGGCTGCCCTGGCTGCTGGAGGAGCGACTGGTCGCCTTGGGCGGCGAGTACTCGGCGGGCGAGCCCTGGGGGCCGCACGTCGTCGTCGACCGGAACCTGCACACCGGGCAGAACCCCGCCTCCTCGGTGCCGCTGGCCGAAGCGCTGCTGAAGACCCTCCGCTGACGGTTCGGTCCCCACCCACCCCCGGCGGCGCCCACGATGCCGCCCGCCCCGAAAGGCGCACACCATGGCAACGATCCTCATCACCGGCGCCTCCGACGGCCTCGGCCGGGCCCTCGCCGAGGACCTGGCCGCCGACGGACGGCACACCCTCCTGCTCCACGGCCGCGACCCGGACCGCCTGTCCGACGTCGCCGCGGCCACCGGCGCACAGGCCTACCGGGCGGACCTCTCCTCGCTCGCCGGGGTCCGGCGGCTCGCCGCCGACGTCTCCGCCGCCCACGACCGGCTCGACGTGCTCGTCAACAACGCCGGAGTCGGCTTCCACGCCACCGGCACCGACCGGCTGACCTCCCAGGACGGGCACGAACTGCGCCTGGCCGTGAACTACCTCGCGCCCGTACTCCTGACCCGCGAACTGCTCCCGCTGCTGCGCCGTTCGGCACCCTCCCGAGTCGTCAACGTGGCCTCGGTCGGGCAGCAGCCGATCGACTTCGGCGACCCCCAACTCACCCGCGACTACACCGAGGTCGCCGCCTACTGCCGCTCCAAGCTGGCCCTGATCGGCCACGGACTGGACCTCGCCGAGGAACTGTCGGGCAGCGGCGTCACCGTCAACAGCCTCCACCCCGCGTCCTACATGCCGACGGCCATGTCCCGTGCGTCCGGCATGGACGTCGTCGACTCCCTGGAGCAGGGAGTGGCCGCCACCCGGCGCCTCGTCGACGCTCCCGAACTGGCCGGCGTCACCGGCCGGTACTTCGACGGCGAGCAGGAGGCGCGGGCCTCGGCCGAGGCGTACGACGCGGAGTTCCGGCGCCGCCTCGCGGACCTGACGGCGGAACTCCTCCGCACGGACCGCGCCGCGTGAGCCCCGCGGTTGCGCTCACAGCGTGACCGCCCCCGCGCAGGCCCGCGGGGCGGCACAGTGGCGTCATGAATGTGCTGATCCTGGGTGGTACGGAGTTCGTGGGGCGCGCGGTGGCGGAGGAGGCACTGACGCGTGGCGAGAAGGTCACGGTGTTCCACCGGGGACGGCATTCGCCGCCGCCCGGGGTCACCGCGCTGCACGGGGACCGGGTCGCCGAAGGCGGCCTCGCGCCGCTCGCGGACGGCGAGTGGGACCTGGTGGTGGACACCTGGTCCGGCGCGCCGTCGGCGGTACGGGACACCGCCGCCCTGCTGGCGGGCCGGGCCGGGCGCTACGCCTACGTGTCCAGCCGCTCGGTGTACACCTACCCCGCGCCCGCCAGGCTCGACGAGGACGGCCCGGTGGTCGACGCGTCGCCCGACGACGGCGCGGACGTCGACTACGCGCGGGCCAAGCGGGGCGGCGAACTGGCCGCTGTCGGCGCGTTCGGCGACCGCGCGCTGCTGCTCCGGGCAGGTCTGATCCTCGGCCCGTACGAGAACATCGGCCGCCTGCCGTGGTGGCTCACCCGCATCGCCCGCGGCGGCCCCGTGCTGGCCCCCGGGCCGCGCGATCTGCCCCTGCAGTACATCGACGCGCGCGACCTCGCCGCCTTCACGCTGGACGCCGCCGCGGCGGGACGGGGCGGCGCGTACAACCTCGTCAGCCCGAGCGGGCACACCACCATGGGTGAACTGCTCGACACCTGCGTCGCGGTGACGGGCGGAGAGGCCGACCTGCGCTGGGCCGAGCCCTCCGCGGTGCTCGACGCCGGGATCGAACCGTGGTCCGAACTCCCCGTCTGGCTGCCGCCGGGCGAGCTGTACGACACCCTGCACGCCGGCGACGTCTCCCGTGCCGTCGCCGCCGGTCTGCGCTGCCGCCCCGTCGGCGAGACGGTCGCCGACACGTGGTCGTGGCTGCGTTCCCTGGGCGGGGTGGCGCCGCAGCGCCCGGACCGTCCGACGGTGGGGCTGCCCCAGGAGAAGGAGGCGGCCGCCCTGAAGGCGCTCGGCCTCGACTGACCGCCGTCAGCCCTCGGGCCCGGCCACGAGCGCGCCCTTGAGGCGGCCGAGTTCGGCGCCGGTCAGGCCGCGCTCCCGCAGCCACCGGCCGGCGCCGCCGTGGCGGGTCCTGAGGGTGTCGAGGAAGTGCTGCATGACCTGCGGCTTCGAGGCCATGTAGTGGTGCTCGACGGCGGGCAGGTCCCGGTAGGAGGGGAGCCGGGCGAGGCGCTCGCGGATGCGGACGACGCGCTGCGCGGTGAGGGCGTAGTCGGCGGCGATGGCGTCGGCCGGCACGCCGACCGCGTCGAGGAGCAGGGCGGCCAAAACGCCGGTGCGGTCCTTGCCGACGGCGCAGTGGAAGACGACGGCGTGCTGGTCGGTGTCGGCGACGATCCGCGCGGCGTCGACCAGGGACGCGCCGCTGCCGTCGAGCAGGCCCTCGTAGAAGCCGGCCGTGTCGTCGACCGCTTCGCCGCGCACCGCCGGCACGGCGTCGGTCACGACAGCCTGCA
Source organism: Streptomyces sp. NPDC002574 (assembly GCF_042889545.1). Taxonomy (NCBI): domain Bacteria; kingdom Bacillati; phylum Actinomycetota; class Actinomycetes; order Kitasatosporales; family Streptomycetaceae; genus Streptomyces; species Streptomyces sp. NPDC002574. The sequence continues at coordinate 294,875 of NZ_JBIARB010000006.1, read as the reverse complement.
CGCGGCGGACGGGCAGGCTGACCCGGCGCACGGCGGTGTCCGCCAGCAGGCCGTGCCCCTCGCGGGCCGCCTCGTCCGGGCCGCGCAGGTCGACGACCGTCCGCAACCGGTAACGCCCCAGGAGCAGTTCCACGTCGTCCGCCGTGGCGTCCTGGAGGGTGCTCGCCCGGAACACCACGCCGCGCCGGGTCCTGCCGCCGCCGTGGACGGGCAGCCCGCCGAGGTCGCGGATGTTGTCGACCTCGGCCAGTTCCACCCATCGGGCCGTGCCGCCGGGCGGGCCGTCGTACGTCGCTTCCAAGACGGCCTCCTCGGACGGGGTTCGGGTCGCCTGTTCTTTTGTACCAGTGCGTCAGGGCCGCGGGACGCGCATCCGGATGCGCCCGGGGTGCGGACGGCGGCGGCCCGGGTTTAGCTGGAGGCTGTGACCGGCTGGGCACGGTCCGTGAGGGCGGCCCGGCCGGCAGGCGCCGTCCGGGCGCGGGCGACCGCGCGGGGGCGGCGGCGAGAGCGAGGAGATCCCCCGTGGCCCGCAGGACGATTCCGCCGACGACCGCGGTAGCCGTCGTGTTCGTCTCCGCGCTCTTCATGGCGATCATGGACACGACGATCGTCAATGTGGCGGTCCCCGCGATCGGCCACGACTTCGGAGTCCCGGCCTCCGGCCTCGGCGCGATCAACATCGGCTACCTGGTCAGCCTCGCGGTGTTCATCCCCGTCGCCGGCTGGCTCGGCGACCGTTACGGCACCCGGCGGACCTTCCTGACCGCGCTGGTCGTCTTCACCGGCGCCTCCGCGCTGTGCGCCACCGCGACCAGCATGGACCAGCTCACCGCGTACCGGATCCTGCAGGGCGCGGGCGGCGGTCTGCTCACGCCGGTCGGCCAGACGATGCTGTTCCGGGCCTATCCGCCGGCCAAGCGGATCAAGGCGCAGCGCGCGCTGATGGTGCCCACCGCGGTCGCCCCCGCGGTGGGCCCGGTGCTCGGCGGCTGGCTGTCGGACGCCGTGTCCTGGCACTGGGTCTTCCTGGTCAACCTGCCCATCGGCGCCGCGGCCGTCGCCTTCGGCCTGCTGTTCCTGCCGGACTACCGGGTGGATGCCCCGGGCCGCTTCGACCTCACGGGCTTCCTGCTGGCGGGCGGCGGTCTGTCGCTGACGCTCTACGCCTTCACCGAGGGCCCCGACCAGGGGTGGGGCACGGCCGGCGTCCTCGTGCCGCTGGTGTTCGGCATCGCGGCGCTGCTCGCCATGGTGGCGGTGGAACGGCGCATCGCGAAGCCGATGCTGGACCTGGAGCTCTTCAGGGACCGGCTGTTCCGGGCCAACACGATCGTGATGTTCCCGCTGAGCGCCGTGTTCCTCGGCACGGTCTGGCTGTACCCGCTGTTCCTGCAGGAGGCGCTCGGCTTCGACGCGCTGCGCAGCGGCATGGCCACCTTCCCCGAGGCGCTGGGCGTGATGGCGGCGGCGCAGGTGGCGCCCCGTCTGTACCGGCGCATCGGGCCGCGCTGGCTGATGGTCGGCGGCTCGGCGGGCATGGGCCTGTGCGTGGCCGTCATGGCGGGCTTCACCGCCGCCACGTCGGAGTGGACGCTGCGCGGTGTGCTGTTCGTGCTGGGCTACTGCATCGGGCACGTGATGATGTCCGCGCAGAACGCCGCCTTCGCGACCGTCCCGGCCCCCTCGACCGGGCGGGCCGCCACCGTCTTCAACATGCAGCGCCAGCTCGGCGGCGCCTTCGGCACGGCCGTGATCGCCACCCTGCTCGCGGCCGTCGGCACCACCGTGCTGGGCGCCGACGGCACGCCGACCGCCAACCTGACGGCCTATCACGCGGGCTTCGTCCTGTGCGCCGGGCTCGCGCTGATCTCCGCGGTCGCCGCGCTCTTCGTCTCCGACCAGGACGCCCTGGGAGTGGAACGGCCCGACGCGGAGCGGCCCGCCCGGCCGGGCGCCGCCGAGGCGGCGACCTCCGCCGCTCCCTGACGCTCCCCCGGCCCCCGGCCCCCGAGCCCCGAGCCCCGGCGTCTGTTTGAGACGTTTTGCCCCCGGTGGGATGCTGGGAAGGATGGCGCGGGGTCCGGGCCTCGGAACCGACCAGGCGAGGACGTCGGCGATGCCGGTACAAGAACCGATGGACGACGGGCAGTCCGTTGCCAGGGCCGCCATGGCCGCCGTGGACGCCAGCGGCGTCGTCACCGGGTGGACGCCCGGCGCCGCGCGGCTGCTGGGGTACCGGCGGGACGAGGTGGTGGGACGGGCGGCCGGGGCACTGCTCGCCGGGCAACTCCCGCTGTCCGCGCTGCGGAGCCTGAAGCGGCAGGAGGAATGGCGCGGCCGGCTGCTGCTGCGGCACCGCCAGGGCCACGCGGTGGGGGCCGAGGTCGACGCCGCCCCGCTGGGCAGCGAGTGGGCGATCATGGCGGAGGAGCCCGGGATACCGCTCGCGGAGTGGGCCCTGGACCAGATGCCCGCGGTCTTCGGTGTGTACGACCACGAGAAGCGGCTGATCGGCAGCAGCGCGGAGGGCCGCCGCGTGATGGGGGTCCCGGAGCAGGAGGTCATCGGGCTGCGGGTGGTCGAGTTCTCCCCCGGACGCCGGTCGGAGAAGCTCGAGGAACTGATGGACCGGGTGATGGAGACCGGCGAGCGGATGACCGCCGAGACGTTCACCCAGGCCCCCGGCGAGACCCGCGCCCACGCCTGGTCGGTGTACCTCTATCCGCTCAAGGACCCGGCCGGGCACGTGCGCGGCGTGTCCGTGGCCGCGCTCGACACGACGTCCCAGTACAAGGCGCGCAAGCGGCTGAGCCTGGTCAACACGGCCGGCGTGCGGATCGGGACCACGCTGGACGTCATACGCACCGCCGAGGAGCTCACCGAGGTCGTCCTCGGGCAGTTCGCCGACTTCGCGAGCGTCGACCTGCTGGACGCCGTCCTGGACGAGGCGACGGACGCCGGGCCGCGTGCGTCCGGTCCGGTGATCCTGCGCCGGGCGGCCCAGGACTCCGTCCTGGACGGGGCGCCGGAGACCTCCGTGTCCCCCGGGCAGCCGGACCGCTATCCCAAGGAGTCGCCCATGGCGCGGGCGCTGGTCACCGGGCGGGCGTCGCGCCACTGGATCGAGGACGAGGACGTCCAGGAGTGGCTCCACGCGGACCCGCCGCACGCGCGCTCCGCGCACGCCTTCGGCATCCACTCGCTCATCGTGGTCCCGCTGCGCGCCCGGGGCACGACGCTGGGGCTCGCGCAGTTCGTCCGGCACCGCACGCCCGACCCGTTCGACCCCGACGACCTGATCCTGGCGGAGGAGATCACCGCACGGGCGGCGCTGTCCATCGACAACGCGCTGCGCTACACCCGTGAGCGCAACACCGCCCTCACCCTGCAGCGCAGCATGCTGCCGCAGCGCACACCGCGGCAGGCGGCGGTCACCGTCGCCTCGCGCTACCTGCCGGCCGACGCGCGGGTGGGCGTCGGCGGCGACTGGTTCGACGTGATCCCGCTGTCCGGGACGCGCGTGGCGCTCGTGGTGGGCGACGTGGTCGGGCACGGCATCCAGGCGTCCGCGACCATGGGCCGGCTGCGCACGGCCGTACGCACCCTCGCCGACGTCGACATGCCGCCCGACGAACTCCTCACCCACCTGGACGACCTCGTGCTGCGGCTCGACCGCGAGGAGCACCCGGACGGGCCCGCGGGGGACTCCGGGAACGGCGAGCGCGCCGACGCCGGGAACATCGGCGCCACCTGCGTGTACGCGGTGTACGACCCGGTCGCCCGCCGCTGCACCATCGCCCGCGCCGGACACCCGGCGCCCGTGGTCGTGCGCCCGGACGGCGCGGTCGAGGTGCCCGCGCTCCCCGCCGGGCCGCCGCTGGGCCTCGGCGGTCTGCCGTTCGAGTCCACGGAGCTGGACCTGCCGGACGGCAGCATGATCGCCCTGTTCACCGACGGGCTCATCGGCGCGGGCAAGCACGACCGCGTGCCCGAGGACGAGCTCGCGGCGGGCGCCGCGCGGCTGGCCGCGGCGCTCACGAACGGCCCGTCGGCGTCCCTGGACGACGTGTGCGACCACGTGATGGGCACCATGCTGCCCGACACTCCCGACGACGACGTCGCGCTGCTGCTCGCCCGCGCCAACGGCCTCGACACCTCCCGCGTGTCGACCTGGGAGCTGCCGCTCGACCCGGCCATGGTGGCCCACGCGCGCAAGCTCACCACGGAACAGCTCGCGCAATGGGGGCTGGAGGAGATGGCGTTCGTCACCGAACTCGTCGTGAGCGAACTCGTCACCAACGCCATCCGCTACGCCCGCGCGCCCATCCAGCTGCGGCTGATCAACGACACGAGCCTCATCTGCGAGGTCTCCGACGCCAGCAGCACCGCTCCCCATCTGCGCCGCGCCCGCGTCTACGACGAGGGCGGCCGCGGCCTGCTCCTCGTCGCCCAGCTCACCGAACGGTGGGGCACCCGCCACACCCTGCGCGGCAAGACCATCTGGACCGAACAGCTCCTGCCGCCGTCCACGTGACGGCGCTTCGCCGGACGCGGGCCGGGTCCGTACGCCTCGCGGGCCCCCGTGCCCGCCGCCGCCGACATCGAGGAACGCGGCACACGAAACCCACCGCGTCATGGAAGGGCGGCCTGCGCCGTCCGCGGCGCGGACGAGATCAACGCGGCCACGGTGAGCGAGGCTCGCCGCAGTGCGGATCAGCTCGCGGAGCAACAGCGACCGCGACGCCCCGACCTGCCCGACGGTCGGCACACGCCGGGAGCGGGCCGTGGGCCCGGGGCGCTGCCCGGCCCTCGCGAGGACCGTGGCACACGAGGGAAAGGCGGCCCGCACCGTCCGCCGCGGGCCGGATCAGCTCTCCGGGGCGACGGTGACCGCGACGGGCCGGCTGAGCGTGCGATCGCGGCGGACGGAGCGGATGCGGGCCGTGAGGGGACGCCGCGGGGGCGCGGTGGCGGGACGCGGGGGCCGGGACAGCACGAGGACGGCGACGCCGGGAAGGCTGGCGACGAGGGTGAGGACCCCGTAGACGACGGCAGTGGACAGGCCCTGGGCCGCGCCGAGGCCGGCCGCGCCGAAGGCGAGCGTGGAGACGGCCTCGCGGGGTCCCCAGCCGCCGATGTTGATCGGCAGGCCCATCACGAGGAGGGCCAGGGTGAGCGGCGGGACGAGCTGCGCGACAGGTGCGGTCGACCCGGCGGCGCGGGCGGCGACCACGAAGAGGGCGACATGGCCGACCAGGCCCGCCGCGGAGAGCAGGACGACGCCCGGCCAGGTGCTCCGGGCCAGCAGGCCGCGGCGCAGGTCGGCCAGGCTGTCCGCGAGGGCCCCGGCGACCTTGCCGGTGCGGCGGCGGCGGCGCCGCACCGCCCACACCGTGACCGGTCCGGCGACCGCGAGCGTGCCGAGGACGGCCGCGGTGAGCGCCAGGGCGCCGGTGCCGTCGGGAAGGAGTGCGCGCGTCATGTCGGCCAGCAGGGCGGGCCGGCTGAGCAGTACGGCCGCGCCGAGCGTGAGGACGACGATCTGTCCTCCGGTCCGTTCCAGCACCACCGCCCGCACCCCGCGGCCGACGTCGCCCTCGGTGCGCCCGTGCCGGACCGCGCGGTGCACGTCCCCGAGGACGCCCGCCGGGAGCACCGCGTTGAGCAGCAGCGCCCGGTAGTAGTCGGCGACGGCCCGCCCGATGCGCAGCCGCAGGCCGAGCCGGCGGGCCACGATGCACCAGCGCCAGGCGCTGAGGACGGTGGTGAGCAGGCCGATGCCGAGGGCGGCGAGCACGGACACGCCGTTGACCATGTGGAGCCCGTCGAGGAACGCGCTCGTGCCCAGCCGGGACACCAGGGCGACCAGGATGCCGGCGCCCAGCAGGAGCCGCAGCCAGGGCCACGCCCGCTTCAGGATCGTCATCGGACGTCACCGCCCGGCGCCGCGGGGAGCACGAGCAGGTCGATGTGGCCGATCTCGGCCCGGAGTCCGCCGGCCGCGCAGGTGTCGAGCCGGCGGCGGAGATAGCCGTCGGCGCGGGCCGTGAGCGCGGGGCGCTGCTCGACCGCCGCGCCGACCCATCCGCGGAGCCATTCCGCGGTCAGGGCGGACTCGTCCGGGCCCAGCCGCCAGGAGCTCGGACGGCTGAGCACGGTGGCGCCGCGCCGCTCGAACGCCTCGGTGGCGGCAGCCACGGCGTCGGGTCCGAGCAGGGCGCGGCCGTCGCTCTCGCGCCTCTGGTGCTCGTCGAAGGCCGCGGCGATCTCGTGGTCGAGGGGGTCGGCGGGGTCGAGCGCCACCCGGCCGACGACGGACAGGGTCAGCAGCGCGGGGCAGCCGGCGTCGGCGCACGCGGCGGCCAGGGCGTCCACCTCGTCGGCGGTGAGCAGGTCCAACAGCGCCGAGGCGGTGACGAGCGAGGTCCCGGCGAGGTCGGCGGCGCGCAACCGGGTCAGGTCGCCCTCGTGGATCGCGGCGGTGACGGCGCCTCCCGGGGTGATCCGGCCGTCGAGACTGGCCCGGGCGAGGGCGAGCAGTCCCGGGTCGCGGTCGTGGAGGATCCAGTGCTGGGGTCCCGGCAGCCGGTCGGACAGCCAGCGGCCCAGCGATCCGGTGCCGCAGCCGAGGTCGCGCACGACGAGCGTGCCGTCCGGGGGCGGCACCGCGGTCAGCCGGTCCAGCAGCGGCGCGATCAGTTCCGCCGAGCGGGCGGCGGCGTCGGCGCCCTCACGCAGCGACAGCCATTGCGGGGTGAAGGCGGGTGCCTCCGCTTCCCCCGCCGATGTCCCCGGCCTGTTCGTCATGACCCCTCCCGCACCATCTTCCGGAGCACCGCGTCCATGCGCCGCGATGTCTCCTCCCAGCCCCGCAGGGTGTCGCGGCGGTCCCGCGCCGAGGTCCGCAGGCGGCGCCGCAGCGTGTCCTCGGCGAACCAGCGGCGCAGTCCTGCGGCCAGCGCCGCGCTGTCGCCGGGCGGCACGAGGACGCCCGGGAGGCTGCCGTCGGGGGCCTGCCCGAGGGCGTCCGGCACGCCGCCGACGTCCGAGGCGAGCACCGGGATGCCCCGCATCAGCGCCTCGGTCACGACCATCCCGAACGTCTCGGCCCGGGACGGCAGGACGAGGAGGTCGGCGGCGGCATACGCACCGGCCAGGGCCTGGCCGGTGAGCGGGCCGGTGAGCCGCACCCGGTCGGTGAGCCCCGTCGCCGCGAGCAGTTCGCGCATCAGCTCGGTGTAGGCGCCGTCGCGTTCGAGCGGCCCGACGAGATCGCAGGTCCAGCTCAGGCCGGCGAGGTCCGCCAGGGCCTCGATGAGCACATCCTGCCCCTTGCGGGGGGTGACGGACGCGACGCAGAGCAGATGTGACGACCCGTCGGTGCCCGGCGCGAGGGGCGCCGCGTCCGTGCCCGGGGGCACCACGTGCACACGGCCGGTGGGCAGTTCGTGGTGCGCGACGAGCCGCCGCCCGGCCCAGGGGCTGGTGGCGACCACCGCGTCGACGCCGTGCAGGGTCTCCCGTTCCCGGGAGTCCAGTTCGGCGGCGACCTCGGCCGGCAGTCCCGTCTCGTCGGCGAGCGGCAGGTGGACCAGGACCGCCACCCGCAGCCGGCCCGACTGCGGGACGACGATGTCGGGGACGCCGCAGGCCACGAGGCCGTCGAGGAGGACGCAGGCACCGTCGGGCAGATCCGCGAGCGACCGGGCCAGCCGCTCGCGGGCGGCCTTGCCGGGCCGCGGCCAGTCACCCGGCACGGCGATCTCACGGACGGTGCGGCCGCCGGCCGCCAGCGACTGGTTCAGCCGGCGGTCGTAGATGTTGCCGCCGCTCGGCACGGCCGTGTCGTCCACGTCGCCGGGCAGGACGACGTGGACGGTGCGCACGTCCGGCGCGAGGGCCGCGGCGCTCACAGTGTCCGCTCGTAGCTCGCCCAGGCGACATGGGACTCGTGCAGGGCGACGCCGATGGCGGTGAGTCCGCGCGCGCCCTCGCCGAGGGCGCCCTCGGCGACCCGGTCGGCGAGCCGGTCGGCGATGTACTTGGCCAGGAACTCCGTCGAGGTGTTGATCCCGGCGAACTCCGGCTCGTCGTCCAGGTTGCGGTAGTTGAGGCCGGCGACGACCTTGCCGAGCTCCTGGGTGGCCAAGCCGATGTCGACGACGATGTTGTCGTCGTCGAGTTCGGGACGGCGGAAGGTCGCGTCCACCAGGAACGTCGCGCCGTGCAGTCGTTGCGCGGGTCCGAAGACCTCACCGCGGAAGCTGTGGGCGATCATGATGTGGTCACGAACGGTGATACTGAACACGGTGGAACCTTCCAGGGCTGAACTAGGCCGGTCGGTAGGCAATACGGTGGCAGAGCACGGATGGTTCACCGCCGGCGACACGGTTCATCATCTCGGGCAGACGGTCGAAGGGGCTCTCCCCGGTGATCAGCGCGTCGAAGGCCGGATCGGCCAGCAGGCGCAGGGCCACCGCCATCCGGTCGGCGTAGCTGCGCCGGGTGCGCCGATTGGGCGAAACGGTGCCGACCTGGCTGCTGCGGACCACCAGGCGGCGGGAGTGGAAGGCCTCGCCGAGGGGCAGCGAGACCCGCCGGTCGCCGTACCAGCTCATCTCCAGCAAAGTGCCCTCCGGCTCCAGCAGTTCCAGGCCGCGGGCGAGCCCGGCCTCGGTGGCGCTGGCGTGGACGACGAGGTCGCAGCCCCCCTCGGCCTCGTCGGGCAGGGCGAACCCGACGCCGAGGGCCGCGGCGACCGCGGCGCGCGCCGGGTCGACGTCGACGAGCTGCACCCGCGCCCCGGGGAGGCCGGCGGCCACCGCGGCGACGCTGCACCCGACCATCCCGGCGCCGATGACCGCGATCCGGTCGCCGACCAGGGGCGCGGCGTCCCACAGGGCGTTCACGGCGGTCTCGACCGTGCCGGCGAGGACGGCCCGCTCGGCGGGCACGTCGTCGGGGACGGGGGTGACCGCCGAGGCCGGGACGACGTAGCGGGTCTGGTGCGGGTACAGGCAGAAGACGGTGCGGCCCAGCAGCTCCGCCGGCCCCTGCTCGACCACGCCGACGTTCAGGTAGCCGTACTTCACCGGGCCCGGGAAGTCGCCCTCCTGGAAGGGCGCCCGCATGATCGTGTGCTGACTCTCCGGTACGCCTCCGCGGAAGACGAGGGTCTCCGTGCCGCGGCTGATGCCGGAGTGCAGGGTGCGCACGACCACGTCGTCCGGTCCCGGCTCGGGCAGGGTGACGTCGCGGATCTCGCCCTCGCCGGGTTTGCGAAGCCAGAAGGCCCGTGCCGAACGCTCCATGGGTTTTCTCCGTATCCCTCCACGACAGATGAGGCCGTACCGTACGCGGCGCTCCCGAGAAACCCGTAACCGGGGGAACAAAGATGACCGTGATGACCGTGGGAACCCGGCTCGACAAGGGCACGGCGGGGCGCGAGCAAGCCGTCGCCGCGGTGGCCCAGTTCGGGTTGCTCGTCGTGCTGTGGGCCTCGGTGGGCCTGCACGCGCTGGGCTGGATCGCGGGGACCGCCTACGGCGCCGCCATCTGGGCGTTGCTGACGGGCGGGCTGCGCCGTTCGGGGGCCCGTGCGCTCGGTCCCGCCGACCGGGTGACCCTCGGCCGCGCGGTGCTGGTCGGCGGGGTCACGGCGCTGGCGGTGGCGGGCGCGGCACACGGCGCCGTCTTCACCGGCGTGGCGTCGGTGGCGCTGGTCCTCGACGCGGTGGACGGCAAGGTCGCCCGCCGCACCGGGACCTGCTCGCGGCTGGGCGCCCGTTTCGACATGGAGGTCGACGCGTTCCTCATCATGGTGCTGAGCGTGCAGCTGGCCATGGTGCAGGGCCCGTGGGTGCTGGCGATCGGCGCCATGCGGTACGCGTTCGTCGCGGCGTCGTGGGTGCTGCCCTGGCTGAACGCGCCGCTCCCGCCGAGCTTCGCCCGCAAGACGGTGGCGGCGTGCCAGGGGATCGCGCTGGTGGCGGCCTGCTCGGGGATCCTCCCGGGGGCGGCCGCGGCGGGTGTGGCGGCGCTGGCGCTGGCCGCGCTCGTGTGGTCCTTCGGCCGCGACATCGCGTGGCTGTGGCGGACCCGGCCGGCCGAGGCGCCCGGGGGCGGCCACGAGTCGCTGCCGGTGCCCGTGCCGGTGGCCTCGGCCGCCGGTCAGTCGTCCTGGCGGGGGTGATACCGCAGCAGGACGACGTCCCCAATCTGCCGGGTCTCCGCGAGCCGCATGCGGTGGCCCGGTCCCTGGGGGAAGTCGGCCGGCTGGACCAGCCGCGGCGCGTCGGCCTGGCCCACGAAGAACGGGGCGTACACGAGCTGCAGCTCGTCGACGAGCCCGGCCGACAGGAACAGCGTGTGGACCACGCCCCCGCCCTCGACCATCAGTCGTTCGATCCCGCGCGCGGCGAGGTCTTCCAGCACCTCGCGCACATCCAGCGGGTCGCCCGCGCCGACCACCGTGGCCAGCCCGTCCAGCCGCTCGTCCAGCGCGGACACCGCGCCGGTGGTCGTGTAGACGATCTTGGCGCAGTCGCCGGTCGTGAAGAACCGCGCCTCCGGGTCCAGTTTGCCGCTCTCGGTCAGCGTGACCTTGACCGGCGTCGCCGGCCGGCCCGCGCTCAGCCGCTCGCGCTGCCGCTCCGGGCACACCAGCAGCCGGGGATCGTCCGAACGGATGGTGTTGGCCCCCACCAGGATGGCGTCCACCCCGGCCCTGACCTGGTCGATGCGGTCGAAGTCCTCGTCGTTGGAGAGCAGGAGGCGGGTCGTGCTCGTGTCGTCCAGGCAACCGTCCAACGAGGAGGCGACCGACAGCAGCACATACGGGCGCGATCTCATGTCGCCCATGATCCCCTCCCAGGTCCCCGCAGGCGATGGAGCTTTCGTAAGCTTGCACGATTCGGGGCGGCGGGGTATAGGGGCCCGCCGCAGGTCAGCGCACCGGCCGGGTGCGTCCCGGGTCGGCGCCGCGCGGACCGGCGTTCACTCCCGGGCGGACGCGAGCACGTCGAGGGCGAGGGTGTCGTCGGCGTCGTGGGAGAAGGAGACGCTGACGCGGGTGTACAGGCCGCCGAAGCGCTCACGCAGGGCCCGGCCCACCGCGCCCGGTTCGCCGTGCAGGGCGAAGGTGTCGAGGACGTCGTCGTCCACCAGGCGGCCCATCTCCTGCCACTGGCCGCGCACGGACATCCGGTGCAGCTCCCGCTGGAGCCCGCCCCAGCCGTGCAGTTCGAGGACGGGGAGGTAGGCGGGGGTGGAGGCGTAGAACGCGATCCGCTCACGGGTGGCGGTGAGCGCGGCGGCGTACTCCTCCTCCGTGCGGCCGGTCGCGACCAGCGCGGTCCCGGCGACGTCGAAGGGCCGCCCGGTCCGCCCGGCCTTCTCACGGGCGTCGTGGACGATCGGGAGGCTCACCCGGCGCAGGTACTCCGGGGAGGTGAGGGGGTGACAGATCAGCCCGTCGGCCACTTCTCCCGCGACGGCGGTCATGCGCGGGCCGACGGCGGCCAGCCACACCAGGGGCGGCCCGGACGGCAGCGGTCCCGGGTCGAACATCGGGGTCATGAGGGTGTGGGTGTAGAAGTCGCCGCGGAAGGCCAGCCGTCCGCCGGTCTGCCAGCTGTGCCAGACAGCACGCAGCGCCTCGGTGAACTCCCGCATGCGAGCGGCCGGTTGCGACCACGGCATGGCGTAGCGGCGGGTGATGTGCGGCTTGACCTGCGAGCCGAGTCCGACGATCGCCCGTCCGCCGGACAGCCGCTGTACGTCCCAGGCGGCCGTCGCCACCGTCATCGGGTTGCGGGCGAAGGCGATGGCGACCCCGGTGGTCAGCGCGATCCGCCGGGTACCGGCGGCCGCGACGGCCAGTTGCAGGAAGGCGTCGTGCTGCAGCTCGTTCACCACAAAGCCGTCGGCGCCGCGCGCTTCGGCCAGCGCGGCCGCGGCGGCGGCCTGCTCGATCCGGCCGGAGAAGGTGACGTCGGTCTTCAGGGGTGCGGTGGTCACGAGGCGGCTCTCCGGGCGGGCGGTTCGTCATGGGCGGGGTCGCGGGAGGTTCAGGACCGTGAGGGGTCCTGCGACTCCAGGAGCGCGGGCGGTGCGGCCTGCCGCCAGGAGTCCACGAGGATGTCCCGCAGCTCGTCCAGATCCTCCAGCGCGGCCAGGCGCACCCGCACCCAGTGCGAACCGGCCTCGTGCGGCGGCACCCAGAACTTCTCCGGCTCCGCCGCGATCAGCTCTTCGCGCTCGTGCATCGGGCAGCGCACGGCGAACGACGTCTCGTCGTCGGGGACCGTCACGAACATCTTCCCCGCGACCCGGAACGTGGGCATGCTCCAGGCTTCCTTCTCGGCCGTCTCCGGCAGCGAGAGGGCGATGCGGCGGACGTCTTGGGAGTCGGGCATGCCCCTACGGTAGACACCGCCACCGACACCGGCGTCCCGGGCACACGCGAGGCCGCTCCCCCGTCACGGGGAAACGGCCTCCCGCCTGCGGCGGTTCGCGTCCGAGGAGAGGGACGGCTAGCGCGCCGCGAACTTCGCGAGGATGCCCTGCATCTCGTAGACGTTGACGCCCCGGGTGAAGCTCTTCTCGATCGGCTCGTGGCTGCCGGAGATCCAGATCTTGAGGTCGGCGTCCAGGTCGAACGGGCCGGCCGTCTCCACCGAGAAGCGCGTGATGCTCTTGTACAGAACGGAGAGGTACTCCACCTTCTTGCCGGTCACGCCCTCCTTGTCGACGAAGATCAGCCGGCGGTCGGTGAACAGGATGCTGTCGCGGACCAGCTCGAAGGCGGCGTGCAGCTGCTCGTCCTCCCCCAGCAGTCGCGCGAACTCTTCCCGGGCCGCCGTCGCATCGACCGCGTGCGCGTTTCCGAACATCGCCATAACAGACCTTCCACAGCAGCAAGTTGACCGAAGATCATCAGCCTATCGGAGCGCCGTGGGACGGATCGCACGGGAGCCGCCCGCACCACCGTGCGTTCGCGGTCGTCGAATGGCGGCGGATCATTCGGGCAAAATCGACAAAAGCCGCTTCCGCTGAGCGGAAACGGCCACGGCCAGGGCCGACTGCGACCACTTCGGCTTCCCGGCGCTTCCGGCAATCCATTGACGGCGGCATCGCGCGTGCCCCGCCGGCAACGGTTTCAACTCTCGGCGAGGGGGGACACCTGACGTGCGATCAGGACGTCGAACGAGAATCGGGGCACGCGATGGCAAGTCCCACCAATCCCCATAGTAACGTCGAAGCGATAACGGCCCTGTACTCTGCCACGCGAGCCGACAACTCATCGATCATGAACATCGGGCTGGCCCTTGTGGGAGTCGGCGCCACCTACGCAGTAGGGACCCTCGCGTTCGCGGATAAATTCGGCAGCGTCGTGCCCTGGCCGCTCGTGCCGGCACTGCCTCTCCTGATGTGGATGATCGCGGCATTTCACTCACAACTCACCATCTGCGCCATGCTGAACGCCGTCACCATCCAAAGAATCGAAAAGGAGCTTCTCCTCAGGACGGGGCTGACTCAGTCCATCCAGGACGTCATTGGATACACCCCCACGGAGAAGATCACGAATATTATGGTCTCTCGCCTGCCCCACAAAATCACCACGGTTATCACCTACGCGGGAGTCTTTTTCGTAGTCGCGGGCTACACGGCATATGTTCTCGTGAAAGCAAGTCCACACATGGACGACTGGATCTACGTGTACGGTGCCGCATACGCCGGGGCGACCATAGTGGTTGGCTGGGCATGGCTCGACGGCATACAGCAGTCCGAACTCAATAAGACGGCAGCCGGACTCTGAGGTCCCCAACGATCGCCGAGTACCGCCGGCGCCCGTGCGCCACAGCCGGCGGCCACAACCCGGCATCCGCGTGCACGGCGGGTCCCCCGGCACCCGGGTGGAGCAGACCGGCACGGCCCGACAGCGGACCGGCAGGAACCGCAGACCTGCCGCGACCCGCCGGTCGCTGTCGGGGGCACTTCCCGCGTACCGGGGGTCACTTCCTGGGCGGAGCCGTTCTGATCATCGTCCAGGACACCGGGGGGAGTTCCGCCGAGAAGCCCTTCGGCTCCACGAAGTGGCGGGTGCTGGAGCGCGGTTCGACCCGGCGGGGGGCCGTCTTGGAGTTGGTCGCCAGCAGGTCCTCGCCGCCGAGCACCACATGCTCGACGATGTCGTACTCCTGGCCGGCCATCGCCAGCTGCAGGGTGGCCGCCTGGGTGCCGTCCCGGTTGACGGCGAAGATCGTCGTCTCGCCGGTCTCGGGGTCCCGGGTCGCGGTCACGTCGACGGCGGCCACATCGCCGAGGGTCTCGGAATGCAGTACGGGCGAGGTGGGCTCGACGCGCAGCACCTCGCCGCGCGCGTGCCGGGCGGTGAGCGCGAAGGGGTAGAAGATGGTCTGCCGCCAGGCACCGGTGTCGGACTCCGTGCGGATCGGCGCGATGACGTTGACGAGCTGGGCGAGGCAGGCGATGGTCACCCGGTCGCTGTGCCGGAGCAGGCTCATCAGCAGGTTGCCGAGCACGACGGCGTCCTCGACGGTGTACTCGTCCTCGATCAGCCGGGGCGCCTGCGCCCATTCGAGGTTGTCCTGGCCGGCGAACCGGCTCTCGTACCAGAGGTTCCACTCGTCGAAGGAGAGCTTCAGCTTGCGCCGGGAGCGCTTCTTGGCCGCCACATGGTCGCAGGTGGCGATGACGCCCTCGATGAAGGTGTCCATCACCTGCGCGGACGCGAGGAAGCCGATCCGGTCGTCGCCGTGCTGCTCGAAGTAGGCGTGCAGCGAGATGTAGTCGACGACGTCGTAGGCCTCGTCCAGGACGTCGGCCTCCCAGGACCCGAAGGTCGGCATCCGCTCGTTGGAACTGCCGCACGCGACGAGTTCCACGGACGGGTCGATGCGCCGCATGGCCTTGGCGGTCTCCGCGGCCAGCCGGCCGTACTCCGTGCCGGTCTTCTGGCCCACCTGCCAGGGGCCGTCCATCTCGTTGCCCAGGCACCAGGTCTTGATGTTGTGCGGCTCACGGACACCGTGGGCGATGCGCAGGTCGGAGTAGCGCGTGCCGCCGGGGAAGTTGGCGTATTCGAGCAGGTTGCAGGCGTCCTCGACGCCGCGCGTGCCGAGGTTCACGGCCATGATCGGTTCGATGTCGGTCTGCCTGGCCCAGGACATGAACTCGTTGAGCCCGAACGTGTTGGGTTCCAGGGAGCGCCAGGCCAGGTCGAGGGCGACCGGACGGCCCTCGCGGGGGCCGACTCCGTCCTCCCATCGGTAGCCGGACACGAAGTTGCCGCCGGGGTAGCGGACGGCGCTCACGCCGAGTTCGCGGGTGAGCTTGATGACGTCGGCACGCAGGCCGTCGACGTCCGATTCCGGGTGGCCGGGCTCGTAAATGCCTCCGTAGACGCAGCGGCCCATGTGTTCGACGAACGACCCGAAGAGGCGCGGGGGCACCGGCGCGATGACGAATGCGGGATCGATGGTTGCAGTGCAGGTGAGCACACCTGTCTCCGGTTTCTCTGGAAACGAGCGGGGGTGGGCGGAGGGAGCGAGCTACTTCATGCCTGTGGTCGCCACGCCCTGCACGAAGAAGCGCTGGAGGACGAGGAAGGCGATGGCGAGAGGGCTCAGCGAGATGGCGGCGCCGGCCATCAGTGCGGCGTGGTCGACGCCCGACTGGCTGGAGAACAGTGTCAGGGCGGCGGGCAGCGTCTGCATGTCGGCGTTGCTGTTCACCACGAGGGGCCACAGGAAGTCGTTCCACAGCGCGGCGAACTGGATGATGAACAGCGAGGCAAGGGCCGGTTTGGCGTTGGGCAGGATGATCCGCCAGTAGACGGTGAAGTCGTTCGCCCCGTCGATCCGTGCGGCGTCGTCCAGCTCTCGCGGCAGCTGCATGAAGAACTGGCGGAGCATGAAGATGCCGAGGGCGCTGGTCGCGCGGGGGATGATCAGGCCCTGGTAGGAGTTGAGCCAGCCGAGGTGGAACAGGGTCAGGAAGACCGGTACGAGGGTGACCTGGAAGGGCACCATCAGCGTGGCCAGGATCAGCACGAACACCACATTCTGCCCCCTGAACCGCAGCCGGGCCAGCGCGAACGCGGTCATGGAGTCGAACAGCAGCAGGACCACGGTCGTGCCGCCGGCGAAGACGAACGTGTTGAGTACGAGCCGGCCGAACGGGAGCTGGTCGAGCACCGCGTCGACGCCGTGCATCGTCCAGTGCCGCGGGAACAGCCGAGCGGGGTCGGCGTAGAGGTCGGCGTTGGTCCGGAAGGCGACGCCGAGCATCCACAGGAACGGAATGATCATCGCGAGCGCGCCGACGGTGACAGCGACCCAGGACACGACCGTGCCGAAGCGGGCGCCGTACCGTACGGCGACCAGTGCGGCCGACCGCAGGCGGGTCGGGCCGTCCGGCCCCGCTCCGCTCTTGTCGGGGCCGAGCCGTCCTGCCGAGGCGCGCGTCCGGAGCGTGTCAGTCTGCATCGCGGAACCTCGACAGACGCAGTTGGAGTGCGGAGATCACCAGGATGATCGCGAACAGGATCCACGCGACGGCGCTGGCATAGCCCATCTGGAACTCCACGAACCCCTTCTGGTACAGGTACATCACGACGGATTCCGTGTGGAAGATCGGCCCTCCGCCGGTCAGGGAGAAGACCAGGTCGAAGAGCTGGAGTCCGGTGACGGTGGCGATCAGCGTGGTGAACAGCAGTGCGGGACGCAGCCCGGGCAGGGTCACATGCCGGAAGCGCCGCCAGGGGCCCGCACCGTCGAGCGCGGCCGCCTCGTACAGGTGGGGTGGGATCTGCTGGATGCTCGCCAGCAGGACGATCATGGTGAAGCCGACGTTCTTCCAGATGCCGACCGCGATCACCGTGGGCAGCGCCAGCGAGGTGGACTGGAGCCAGTCGGGCGGGGTGATCCCGATGTCGGACAGCCAGGCGTCGACCAGGCCGACCTGCGGGTCGAGCAGGAACTTCCAGACGATGCCGCTCACCACGAGCGACGCGATGAACGGGAAGAAGTACGCGGTACGCAGCATTGCCGAGTACCAGGTCGTCCTGCGCAGCCGGGAGGCAATGGCCAGAGCGATCACGACCTGCCCGACCGACACCGCGGCGGTGTAGATCACCGTGATGCGCAGGGCGTTCCAGAACCGCGAATCGTGGTACAGGGCCGTGTAGTTGTCGAACCCCACGAATGTGTGGTGGGACTCGCCCACGGTCCAGTCGTGCAGGCTCATCCAGCCGGACTGCAGGATCGGCTCGGCGATGAAGACGCCGATGAGCAGGATGCTCGGGAGGATGAACAGATAGGCGCTGTTGATCCGGGGCATGCGGCGCCGTGCGGGTGCGGTCCCCCGGGCGAAAGGGAGTTGGATGCCGGCCACGTGCCTACCGCTTGCAGCCGGTGAGTGAGTCGATCGTCTTCGCCGCGTCGTCCGCGGCGGACTGGACGTCGGCGCCGCGTTCGATCTTCTGGATGAGCGGGACGTAGGCGTCGGTGTCGATGCGGGTGGCGCTCTCCTGGCCGGCGAGGTAGAGCTTCGCGTTCGGGAGCGCGGCGGCGAACTGGGCCGCGGTCGGGTTCGCGTCGACGGCGCTGCCCAGGTCGGTGCGGGCCGGCGGGAAGCCGGAGATCTTCGAGAACTGCGCCTGGGCGGTCTTGCCGGTGTACCAGGCGAGGAATTCCTCGGCCTGCGCCGCGTGCTTGGTGGTGCGCGCGATCATCAGCGGCACCGTGGACGCCAGGGTCACCGGGCCGGCCGCGCCGACCGGCACCTGGGCGATACCGAGATCGATGCCCGCGGCCTTGAAGCCGGCCGCGGCCCAGGGTCCGTTGATCTCCATCGCGGCCTTCTTGGACGAGAACAGTGTGTCGGCGTCCGCGCCGGCCTGGCCGACCGGGCTGATGCGGTCCTTGCGGACCAGATCGCTCCACCGGCTCAACGCGGCGGTACTGGCGGAGCTGTTGACGGCGGCGCAGTTGTCGGGTCCGACGATGTCGCCACCGCTCATCCACTGCAGGATCGGCCACATCTGGATGGTGTTGTTGTCCGCCAGCGAGAGCCCGTACTGGCTCGGCTTGCCGCCGGAGCCCTTGGTGAGCTTCTTGGCGTCGGCTATGAACTCCTCCTCGGTGGCCGGCGCCTTGGTGATGCCGGCGGCGGCGAACATCTCCTTGTTGTAGTAGAGGACGAGCGTGGCCATGTTGGCCGGTACCGCGTAGAGCTTGCCCTTGACCGTGAACGCCGACTTGACCGCGGCCGGGAAGGCGCCGGAGTCGATCTGCGTGGTGCCGGTGCCGACCGCGGGGTCCAGCGGAAGCACCGAGTTGGTCTTGATGTACGTGAAGATCGCGCCCGGATCCGAGCTGGGGGTGGCCAGGTCCGGGCCCTGGCCCGTGGCCCAGGACGCCGGCAGCTTCTGGCCGATGGTGGCCCAGGGCTCGGTCGTCATCGTGACGTGGATCTTGGGGTGACTCGCGTTGAACTGCTTGATCACGGCTTGGTACGAGGGGGCGTCGGGGCCGGTGAAGCCGGTGAGCACGGTCAGGCTCACGACGCCGCCGGGCGCACCGCCGCCGCTTGCGCCGTTGTCGCCGCAGCCGGCGAGGAGGAGTGAGACTGTCGAGGCGACGGTCAGGGCCGCGGCCGTTCTGCCGTATCTGAGGTGCATGCCGATCGTTCCATTTCGTTCGTGCCCCACGGCGTCGTGGGGCTGGAGGGTCGATGGAGCTGCCTTCTTCTGCGCACCGCCGGTCCGGTCCGGATCTCTCGTCCGGGTCCGGGCCGCTCAGCCGGGATGGCCTCCGCAGGACTCGCGGATCACGAGCTCGAACGGCAGCACGGTGTGGACCGGGTCGGGTGCCGTCCCGTCCACCAGGTCGAAGAGGATCGCCGCGGCCTTGCGGCCCAGCGACTCGGCCGGGACGTGGATGGTGGTGATCCCCGGCGTGGTGAGCCGTGAGACGCCGAAGTCGTCGTATCCGGCCAGTGCGATGTCCTCGGGGATGCGCAGTCCGCGGGAGCGGATCTCCAGCATCGCGCCGTAGGCCATCTCGTCGTTGGCGGCGAAGATCGCCTGGACGTCGGACATGCTGTCCAGCACCTCGCGGGCTGCGGCCCGTCCCGACTCCTCGCTGAAATCGCCCACGGCGAGCGTGTGGGTGCAGTGCCGTCCCGACTCGGCGAGCGCGGTGCGGAAGCCCTCGTAGCGGTCCACCGCGGTCTGGTGGTTGAGCGGGCCGCTGATGTGGGCGATACGGGTCAGGCCGTGGTCCGCCACCAGGTGGCGGGCGATCGCCGCGGCGCCCGCGATCTCGTCGATGCCGACGCTCACCGCATGCGGCAGGTGCACGAACCGCCCGATCAGGACCACCGGCAGGGCGGCGTCCACCATGCGGTTGACGTTCGGGTCGCTGATCGACGCCGAGGCGACGATCGCTCCCGAAGCCGCCTGGGAGCGCAGCACCCGCTCGTAGGCGGCGACGCCGTGCGACTCGTCGGGATTGGTGGACACCATCAGCGCGGCGTCGCGTGCGTTGGCCTCGGCGGTCACCCCCACCAGGAGGTGCATGAAGTAGGGGTGGCCGAAGACATGCTGGCCGGTGTTGGGCACGACGACCGCGATCGAGGTCGACCGGCCCGCGCGCAGTGCCCGTCCCGCGGAGTTCGGGACGTAGCCGAGCTTCGCCGATGCGGCCCGTACCGCCTCCTTGGTCGCTTCGCTGATCCGCGGGTGGTCCGAGAGCGCCATGGACGCTGCGCTCTGGGAGATCCCGACGGCCGTCGCGATGTCCTTGAGCGTGACGGTGGCGCGCTTGTCCGCCGGCGCCGAGCGCCTGCGGCTCCCCCGGCCGCCGTCCGGCACAGGGTTCGCGCCGGCTCCATCCGCCGAGGTGCCCCGCTCCAGAGGGACGGCGTTGTCGTCGCGGCCCTCGTCCCGCCCGGCGGCCGTCATCGCCGCACCCCCGGCGCGTCGCCGCGGTTCGTGCACTTCATCCGGTACCTCACACGGTGCTCTAACGATTCAGCAACCCGGACGCTAGGTCAGAGCGAACATCGCGTCAAGAGCTGTGTACGAGATCTCATCGGGCATTTTCCGGGCGGGTACGGGGGTTGACGGCCGCGACACGCCAGCTCTACTTTCGGACCCGCTGAATCGTATGAGCATCATCCTCCGAGCGCGTCGCACCGCGTTCCACGGGCGCGCCGGCGCACCACCGCCCTCGACCTCACCCCACGGAGAAAGGTCGACGATGCCCCCTCACCCCCACCGACCCGATGTGCGGCGCGCGTTGCGCCGCTTCCACGACGTCCTGCTCGCCCTCGGCGCGACCATGACCCTGGCCCTCGGGCTGCTGATCGGGCTCACCGGCCCCGCTCAGGCCGCGACGGACCAGCCCTGCGACATCTACGGCAGCGCGGGAACACCCTGCGTGGGTGCCTTCAGTACCGTCCGGGCGCTCTACGGCTCGTACGACGGCAGCCTCTACCAGGTCACCCGCATCCAGGACGGCGCGACCCTCGACATCGGGCTGCTCGCCGCAGGCGGGATCGCCGACGCCGGCCCGCAGAACATCTTCTGCACCAGCGGCCCCTGCGTCATCTCCAAGATCTACGATCAGTCGCCGCGGCACAACGACCTGACCGTCGAGGGCGCGGGCACCGCGGGCCCCGCCGACGTCGGCGCCCTGGCGAACGCGCTGCACGTCACCGTGGGAGGCCACTCGGTGTACGGCGTCTACGTGCCGCCGGGTGTGGGCTACCGCCACGCCGTCGGCTCCGGCGTCGCCACCAACGGGCAGGCCGAAGGTATGTACATGGTGACCAGCGGCACCCATACGGTTCACGAGTGCTGTTTCGACTTCGGCAACGTCGAGGCCCAGGTGCACGACACCGGGCACAGCCACATGGACGCGCTCAACATGTCCACACTCGCCGCGTGCGACCCGTGCCACGGCAGCGGTCCGTGGGTGCAGGCCGACCTGGAGGACGGGATCTACCAGGCCGACACCAACGCCCACAGCGTCAACGGCGGCAACACCAGCCCGTTCGTGACGGCGCTGCTCAAGAACAACGGCCGGACGACCTTCGCGCTCAAGGGCGGCAACTCACAGTCCGGCAGCCTCACGACATGGTGGAACGGCCCCCTCGCCCCCGAGGACACCCCGATGCACCAGGAGGGGTCCATCGTTCTCGGCACGGGCGGCGACAACAGCAACAGGGCCGTCGGGTCCTTCTTCGAGGGCGTGATGACCTCCGGTTACCCGTCGGACGCCGCCGACAACGCCGTACAGGCGAACATCGTGTCGGCCGGTTACGCGGGCGACACGGCCGGCGTCGCCCCGGCCACCATCGCCGGTCCCGCGGGCACGTGCGTGGACGTCACCGGCAACGACGTCGCGGGCAAGTCCGCCGCCGTCCAGCTCTGGGACTGCCAGAGCGCCGCCGCCGACCAGCACTGGACCCACGACGTCGACGGCTCGCTGCGTACGCTCGGCCGCTGCATGGACGTCGTCGGCAACGTCACGGCCGAGAACGCCCAGGTCCAGCTCTACGACTGCAACGGCGTCGGCGGCCAGAAGTGGGTGCAGCGCGCGGACGGCTCGCTGCTCAACCCGCAGTCCGGCCGCTGCCTCGACGCGACCGGCGGGGCCACCGCCAACGGCACCCGCCTGCAGATCCACGACTGCAACGGAACCGCCGCGCAGGTCTTCGCGATCGGCGGCGGT
This sequence comes from Streptomyces sp. NPDC002574, assembly GCF_042889545.1. Classification (NCBI taxonomy): domain Bacteria; kingdom Bacillati; phylum Actinomycetota; class Actinomycetes; order Kitasatosporales; family Streptomycetaceae; genus Streptomyces; species Streptomyces sp. NPDC002574. Next base: position 273,108 of record NZ_JBIARB010000006.1, on the reverse strand, counting down.
TCGCCCGTCGCGGCCCCCGGCGGCAAGTGCGCGGACGTCTACGGCGACGACAACGGGGGCAACCTCGCCGCGGCGCAGTTGTGGGACTGCCAGCCGTACGCACGGGACCAGCACTGGGTGCACACGGCTTCGGGCCTGCTCACCACGCTGGGCCGCTGCCTGGACATCGCGGGCAACGGCACCGCCCAGGACACGCTGGTGGAGCTGTACGACTGCAACGGAGTCGGCGGCCAGATATGGCAGCCGCAGTCCGACGGCTCGCTGCTCAACCCGCAGTCCGGCCGCTGCCTGGAGGCGGCCGGCGGGGCCACCGCCGACGGCACCCGGCTGCGGATCCACGACTGCGACGGCTCGGCGGGGCAGAAGTTCGCACTGAGTTGAGGTGAGTCCTTCGGCCTCACGCGCCGAATCGAGGGTGCGGTTCGCAGGAAGGCCTGCGGACCGCATCCCGTTCCGGACGCGGAGAGCTCCTCGGTGGCTGCGGGAAGTCCCCGGCTCCCATCCGTGCCAGGCAGGTCTTGTCGCCGAACAGGCCCGGAGCGTCGCCCACATGGACGAGACACGCCCCCTGGTCGCCCCACGCCTGCTCGTGTTCCGGGACAAGCCCGACGCCCGCCTCTTCACGGACCGGCCTGGCAGGGACGGCCGACGCCGCGGTCCCCCTGCACGTCGTCGCCAAAAGCAAAAGGCCCGCTGACCTGGCCACATGCCAGTCAGCGGGCCTCTCCGCACCGTCGGGACGACAGGATTTGAACCTGCGACCCCTTGACCCCCAGTCAAGTGCGCTACCAAGCTGCGCCACGTCCCGGTGCCGGATCCCCCGGGGATTCCCGGGCTGACCGCGCACGAGAACAATACCGCACGTCGGCCGGTGCTCGCTCACAGGTATGACGCCGGGCGGCGGCCACCGCGTGAAGATGAGTAGCCGTACTCATGTGGCACGCGCCACACCGCGCCGACACTGCTGTCATGGCGAATCCGATCCGGCAGCAGACGACAGGGGCCTACTCCGCGCAGGCCGCGCTCTCGTTCGCGCTCGCTTTGGCGGCGATGGTGGTGGGCATCGCCTACCTGCCCGTGGGCCCGTGGGTGCGGGCCTTCCTGGCGGTGGGACTGCTCTATGTGGTGACCTCGGCGTTCACCCTGGCCAAGGTGGTACGCGACCGGCAGGACGAGGGCCAGGTCACCAGCCGTGTGGACCAGGCACGGCTGGACAAGCTCCTGGCCGAGCACGATCCGTTCAAGGTCGACGGGCTGTAGGCGCGGCCTCCTGACCCGCGGGCTCGTCCCCGAGCAGGTAACGGGCGCCGGCGCCGGAAGCGGCGGCGGCGTCACCGGGGTTGTACAGACCGCATTTGCGCAGAGACAGGCAGCCGCAGCCGATGCAGCCGGTGAGCCGGCGCTTGAGGCGCTCCAGCTCGGTGATCTGCTCGTCGATGCGGCGGGTCCAGGCGCGGGCGACGGAGTTCCACTCGGTGGCGTTGGGCGCGCGGTCCTCGGGCAGCCGGTCCAGCGCCGCGCGGGCCTCCTCCAGGGAGAGGCCGACCCGCTGGGCGGCACGGATGAACGCGACACGGCGCAGCGTGGACCGCGGGTAGCGACGCTGCCCGCCTGCCGTGCGTTCCGAGCGGATGAGGCCGATCTCCTCGTAGTAGCGCAGACAGGAGGCGGACAGGCCGCTGCGGGCGGCGAGCTCGCCGATGGCGAGACGGTCCTGGTGCGCGGGGCGGGCCGGGGTCGGGGGCTGCGACGCATGCGGGCTCATGTCCTCCGAGCCTACGCTTGACCTCAAGTCGCCTTGAAGTTGCACGCTCGTCCCATGACCCCGACACGCACAACCCCCGCGTACGACTACCGGGACCTGCCACGCCTGATGTCGCTGATGACGGGCGACGAGAAGCACGGGCCGGCGGCCACCTCCACCCTCGACGTGCTGTGGGTGCTCTACGACCGTGTGCTGCGAGTGACCCGGGACACCGCGGACGACGAGGACCGCGACCGCTTCCTGCTGTCCAAGGGCCACGGTCCGATGGCGTACTACGCCGTGCTCACGGCCAAGGGCTTCATTCCGGAGGAGTGGCTGCCCTCCTTCGGTTCCTACGACTCACGGCTCGGCCACCACCCGGACCGGATGCTGGTGCCGGGTGCGGAGATCGGCTCCGGGTCTCTCGGGCACGGGCTGGCGCTCGCGGTGGGCAGCGCCCTCGGGCTGCGGGCCCAGGGGCTGACCTGCGCCAAGGTCTGGGCACTGGTCGGCGACGCCGAGATGGACGAGGGCAGCAACCACGAGGCCGTCGCCTTCGCCGGCGCGACCGGCCTGGAGTCCCTGCACGTCGTGGCGATCGACAACTCCTCGGCCACGTACGGCTGGCGGGGCGGGCTCGCCTCGCGCTTCGCCGCCGAGGGCTGGTCGGCGGTGACCGTGGACGGCCGCGACCACGAAGCGCTGTACGAGGCGTTCACCGCGCCGCACCCGGGCGTGCCGCGTGCGGTCGTCGCCCGCGTCGAGTCCAAGTACTGACCGCCCTCCCCCACTCCACCGAAGACGACACGGACCGAGGAGTCTCCCCACCATGGACACCATGCGCGAGCGCTTCACCGCCGTCACCACCGACCTGCTCGACGAGGACCCGCGGCTGGCCGTGGTCCTGGCGGTCATCTCGGGCGACCGCTTCAGGGACGCGGCACGGGCCCATCCCGACCGCGTGATCGACGTCGGCATCCGCGAGCAGTTGCTCGTCGGCGCGGCGGGCGGGCTGGCCCTGACCGGGCTGCGGCCGATCGTGCACACCTTCGGCAGCTTCCTGGTGGAGCGGCCGTTCGAGCAGGTCAAGCTGGACCTGGGGCACCAGGGGGTGGGCGCGGTGCTGGTCAGTTCCGGCGCGTCCTACGACATCGCGGCCGGCGGCCGCACCCACCAGTCGCCCGGCGACGTGGCGCTGCTCGACACCCTGCCGGGATGGACCGTCCACGTCCCCGGCCACCCCGACGAGGCCGAGGCACTGGTCCGGCACGCGGCCGCCGACGGCGACCGCCGGGTCTACGTACGGCTCAGCGAGCAGTCCAACCGCGCCGCGCTGCCGGTGTCCCCCGGGCGGTTCCGCACGCTCCGCGAGGGCCGCGCCGGGGTCGTGGTCGCCGTGGGGCCGCTGCTCGACGCGACGCTGGAGGCGGTGGCCGGACTCGACGTCACAGTGCTGTACGCCTCCACGGTGCGGCCTTTCGACACGGCCGGGCTGCGCGCCGCCGCCGGGGCGGCGGACCGCGCGGACGTCGTCCTGGTCGAGCCGTACCTGGCGGGCACCTCGGCGGGGGTCGCGAACGACGCGCTCATGGATCTGCCGCACCGCGTCCTGGCCCTCGGTACCGCACGGGAGGAGCTGCGCCGCTACGGCACCTGGCGCGACCACGCCCGGGCGCACGGCCTGGACGCGGCGGGGCTGCGGCGCGGCGTCCAGGCCTTCCTCGCGGTCGCGCGGGCGGGCGCCGCGACGGCCGCGGTGCGCTGAGGGCCCCTGCCGGCGGGATCAGGTCCAGGGCAGGGCGGAGCGCTCCCGCCAGTAGACCGGGGCCGGTTCGGCGAGGGCGGTGAGGCGGGCGAGGCGTTCCGCGCCCAGGTGGACGACGGCGGCGGCGTTGGACTCCACCTGGGCGCCGGTGGCCGCGCCGGACAGGACGACGTCCGCCCAGGGGCGGTGCAGGATCGCGGCGAGGGCGACGGCGTCCGGGGTGGCGCCCGCCCCGCCGGCGACCTCGGCGAGGACCGAGCCGGGCGCGGCCTGGGCCAGACGGCCGTTGGCCATGCCTTCCTTGACGATGACGGTCAGACCCGCGGCGTGGGCCTCGGCGAGGGCCGACCCCGCCGAGGGTTCGAGCAGGTTGTACGTGGCCTGGACGGCGGTGAAGAGCCGCTGCCCGTCGACCGTCACCTCCATGGCCGCGCGGATGGCCTCGGCCTGCAGCGCGCCGCTGGTCGAGAAGCCGACGGCGACGCCCTCGGCGGCGAGGGCGGCGAGGCGTGCGTGGAGGGCGCGGTCGGTCAGCGCCGGGCTGTCCGGGGTGACGGAGTGGATCTGGTAGAGGTCGAGCCGGTCGCCGAGCAGGGCCCGGGTCTCGACGATCTGCCGGTCGTAGGTGGCCGTTCCGTGGTCCTTGACCTCGTGCACCTTCGCGTCGGAGCGCCAGTCCGCGGTGTAGGTGTAGCCCCATTTGCTGCCCACGACCACGTCGTTGACCTCGGGCCGGGCGGCGAGCCAGCCGGCGAGGAACTCCTCCGCGCGGCCGTAGGAGCGGGCCGCGTCGAAGTAGCGCATCCCGGCGGCGTACGCGGTGTCGAGCACTTCGTGGGCCCGGTCGCGCATCGCGTCGACGGTGCGGTCGGCGGGCAGGTCGGCGTCCCGGTGGAGATTGATGTAGCCGGGCCTGCCGACGGCGGCGAGGCCGAGTCCGAGGCGGGGCAGGGGCGCGGTGGCGAGGCGGTCCAAGGGCACGTCCGCCACCGTACTCCCGGTGGAGTACGGCGATCCGGTGCCTGAGACGGACGTCGCGAGTGATCACCGGAATGCATAGTGGAAGGCACCGGAACTCCGCCGGCGCACGTGCCCTTCCCACCCGAGGATCACCGCATGCGATTGGCCCTGCCCAGGCCCCTGCGTACCCGGCGGCGTCTCGCCGCCGGGGTGGCCGCGCTCGCCCTGCTGGCCGGCGGCGGGGCGGTGACACTGGCCGCGGCCGACGAACCGGCGGCCGTCCACCGCGAGGACCGGGTGTTCTCCCTCCCGGAGTCCCCCGGCAGCGCCCGGACGGTGCGGATCGACGCGTCGTACTTCACCTCCGGGGGCCGCACGCCGCGGCCCGCCGTGCTGCTCGCGCACGGCTTCGGCGGCAGCAAGGCCGACGTCCGGCCGCAGGCCGAGGACCTGGCCCGGCACGGCTACGCGGTGCTGACCTGGTCGGCGCGCGGCTTCGGCCGGTCCGGCGGCCGGATCGGGCTCAACTCCCCCGACGCCGAGGTCGCCGACGTCTCGCGGCTGATCGACTGGCTGGGCAAGCGCCCCGAGGTGCTGCGCGACGGTCCAGACGACCCGCGGGTCGGCGTCACCGGTGCCTCGTACGGCGGCGCCATCTCGCTGCTCGCCGCCGGCCACGACCGGCGGGTCGACGCGATCGCGCCCGCCATCACCTGGTGGAACCTGTCCGACGCCCTGTTCCCGGGCGGCGTGTTCAAGAAGCTGTGGGCCGGGATCTTCTTCTCCACCGGCGCGGACGGGGCGAAGTGCGGCTTCACCGCCCAACTCTGCGCGATGTACGACCGCTCGGCGGTCTCGGGGCGGGAGGACGCCGCCACCCGGCAGCTGTTGGAGCGCTCCAGCCCCTCGTCGGTCGCCGCGAGCATCAAGGTGCCCACCCTGGTCGTCCAGGGCCAGAACGACTCGCTCTTCCCGCTCGACCAGGGCGACGCCATCGCCCGCGCGGTCGAGGCGGGCGGCGCACCGGTCGCCGTCGACTGGTTCTCCGGCGGACACGACGGCGGCGACCAGGAGACCGACCGGGTCGAGGGCCGGATCACCTCCTGGTTCGACCGCTACCTGAAGAAGGACACGGGCGTCGGCACCGGCCCCGCCTTCCGCGTCACCCGGGCCGGCGGCGTGGACACCACCGACGGCCGGGCGATCAAGCGCGGCGCCGACGCGCCCGCCTATCCCGGGCTCGACGGCACGGGAACCCGCCGGGTCGCCCTCACCGGCGCCGCCCAGTCGGTGGCCAACCCGGCCGGCGGCAACCCGCCCGCCATCTCGGCGGTACCCGGCGTCGGCGCGCTGTCGCAGCTCTCCGACCTCGGCCAGGGTCTGTCCCTGTCGGTGGACTTCCCCGGCCAGCGCGCCGCGTTCGACTCCGCGCCGCTGCGCTCCCCGCTGTGGCTGACGGGCGCCGCGAGCGTGCGGGTGGACATACGCACCGACGCCCCGGACGGCGCGGTGCTCTTCGCGAAGCTGTACGACGTGGGGCCGGGCGGCGCCGAGTCGCTGCCGCACCAACTCGTCGCCCCCTTGCGGGCGGACGGGAAGGGCACCGTGCCGGTCACGCTGCCCGCCGTGGACCACGAGTTCGCCGCGGGGCACCGGCTGCGGCTGGTGCTGTCCAGCACCGACCTCGGCTACTCCTCACCGGTGCGGCCCGCGACGTACCGCGTGTCGCTGCCCGTGGGCGCCGCGCTGACCGTTCCCGTCGACCCGGCGCTGACCACCGACCAGGGCGGGCTGCCCGCCTGGGTGTGGGTGCTGCCCCTCGCGGCGCTCGCGCTGGCCGCGGCCCTGCTGCTGACCGGGCGGCGGCGGGCGGGCACCGTGCGGCAGGCCCCCGATCCCGCGCTCGCCGACGTGCCGTTGGAGATCTCGGGGCTGTCCAAGCGGTACAAGGGCGCGGCCGACCGCTACGCGGTGCGCGAGCTGTCCTTCCGCGTGGAGCGCGGCCAGGTGCTCGGGCTGCTCGGCCCCAACGGCGCCGGCAAGACCACGACGATGCGGATGATGATGGGCCTGATCCGGCCCGATGCGGGCGGCATCCGGGTCTTCGGGCAGGCGATCCGGCCCGGCGCTCCCGTCCTGTCGCGGGTCGGCGCGTTCGTGGAGGGCGCCGGCTTCCTGCCGCACCTGACCGGGCGGGCCAACCTGGAGCTCTACTGGCGCGCCACGGGCCGCCCGGCCGCCGACGCCCATGTGGAGGAGGCGCTGGAGATCGCCGGTCTCGGCGAGGCCCTGGAGCGCGCGGTGCGGACCTACTCGCAGGGCATGCGGCAGCGGCTCGCCATCGCGCAGGCCATGCTGGGCCTGCCCGACCTGCTGATCCTCGACGAACCGACCAACGGCCTGGACCCGCCGCAGATCCGCGAGATGCGCGAGGTCGTACGGCGCTACGCCGCCGCCGGGCGCACCGTCATCGTCTCCAGCCACCTGCTGTCGGAGGTCGAGCAGAGCTGCACGCACCTGGTGGTGATGGACAAGGGGCGGCTGATCGCGGCCGGCCCGGTCGGCGAGATCTCCGGCGGCGGCGAGGTCCTGCTCGTCGGCGCCCCCGGGATGCCGGAGGAGGCCCGCGAGGCCGTCGCCGCGAAGCTCGCCGCGCTGCCGGGGATCGCGGCGGCCGAGTCCGTGGAGGAGGGGCTGCTGGTGCGGCCCGGCACGATGACCGTGCCCGAGCTGCTGACCGAACTGCTGCGGCTGGACGTGCCGGTGGAGCGGGTCGGGCCGCACCGGCGCCTGGAGGACGCGTTCCTGACCCTGATCGGAGAGTCCGCATGACCGGCCCCTTGGACACCGTGGACGCCGCGAGCCCGGCAGGCCCGGCGGGCGCGGCGGAGGTCGCGCCGGGCTATCGCCCGGCCCGCACCCTGCCCTTCCGCGTCGAGGCGGTACGGCAGCTCCTGCGCCGGCGCACGCTGGTCGCGCTCGCCGTCGTCCTGGGTCTGCCCGTCGTCGTCTGGGCCGCGTTCGCCATCGGCGGCACGCCCAGCGGCCGGGACTCGGTGCCGACGATGATCGACGTGGCGACGGCCTCCGGGGTCAACTTCGCGCTGGCGGTGCTCTTCGTCTCGTCCGGCTTCCTGGTGACGATTCCCGTCGCGCTCTTCTTCGGGGACACCATCGCCTCCGAGGCGAGCTGGTCCTCGCTGCGCTACCTGCTGGCCGCGCCCGTGCCCCGGGCCCGGCTGCTCTCCAGCAAGCTGCTGGTCTCACTGGTCTTCAGCGCGGTCGCGGTGCTCGCCCTGCCGGCGGTCTCGCTGGGGGTCGGCACCCTCGCCTACGGCTGGCACGACATGGAACTCACCTCGGCCGGCTCGCTGCCGCCGGGGACCGCGGCCGGGCGTCTGGCGATCGCGGCGCTGTACGTCTTCGCCTGCCAACTGGCCGTCGCGGGGTTCGCCTTCTGGCTGTCGACGGTCACCGACGCCCCGCTGGGGGCGGTCGGCGGCGCGGTCGGGATCGCGATCCTGTCGAACATCCTGGACGCCATCACGGCCCTGGGCTCCTTGCGCAGCGTCCTGCCGACGCACTGGCAGTACGCGTGGTTCGACGCGCTGCAGCCCCGGCTGGAGTGGGCCGGGATGCTCAAGGGAGTCTCGGTGTCGGTCTCGTTCGCGGTGGTCTTCTTCGCCCTGGCCTACCGGGGGTTCCGGGGCAAGGACGTCGTGTCCTGAGCCTGCCGGACGTACGGCCGGGTGGCGGTGCCCCGCGGGGCGCCGCCACCCGGCCGCGGCGTCAGCTCCCGTACCCGAAGGCGAACACGTGCGCCGTGCCGTCGGCGGTCGCCGGCAGGGTGATGCTCGCGACGCGCTTGGCGGCGTCAACGGGCAGCTTCACGGCGAACACAAAGGTGGCCACCTTGTCCTGCTTGCCGCTCCCGGTGTTGCGGTAGGCCGTCGTGACGGCCGTGGTGTTGCCCGGGATCGGCTTGCCCCCGCCGCCGCCCAGCGTCCAGTCGGAGAAGCCGGAGCGGATCTGCGCCGTCGTGCCGTCGGCGTAGGTGACGGTGAAGGTGCCGGTCGCGCCGGCGGACGAGGCGTTGGTCGCCGAACCCAGGAGGCCGACCGAGGTCGTCCCCGCGGGCGCGGTCAGCGGGACGGTCTGCCCCGAGGCCTCGATGTTGTCGGGCTGCCCGGCCGTGGTGCTCGGCCAGGTGTAGGTGATGCCGTCGGCGGTCACCGTGCTGCCGCCCTGGACCCCGGCCGCGGCCAGCGCCTCCTTGGAGTACGCCCAGCCGCCGCCGTCGAAGCCGCCGTTGTACTGGCTGCCATCGGGGTGGACACCCTCATTGGTGTAGTACGGCCACAGGGCGCCCGGCGCGGCGACGGCGACGTGCAGCACCGTGGTGCCGAGGTCGCTGCCGGACGCGGTGCTCAGCGAGAAGACGATGTCGTACGTGCCCTCCGCACCGCCTCCGGTCACCGTCACCGGGTGGGACTCCTTCGCCCCGGCCCCCAGGGTGAGCGACCCCGACGTGGCCGCCAGGGAGACCCCGGACGGCACCTGCGCGGTCCAGCGCACCACCTCTTCCTTGGATCCGATGTTGGCCAGGTCGAGCGTGCCGGTACCGCTGCCGCCGGGGGCGAGCACCAGCCCGGCGCCGGACGGGCCGGAGCCCGCCAGCACGGTGCGCTGGCCGGTGGCGTCGGACGGCGGGGCGGCCGAAGCCGCCGACGCCCACGAGGTGTTGGGGCTCGTACCGAGCGTGAAGTCCAGCGTGGCGCCCTCACTCAGGTCGGCGAACGGCAGCCAAGCGGCGTTGTGCGCCGTGCCGTCGACGCGCAGCGACTGCACGTACGGTGCGTCCGTGGCGGCCTGCGGGGCGTTGATCCGCACCGTCCGGCCGCCGCCGAGGCGGATCTGCGCCTTGGGGAAGACCGGGCTGCCCAGCACCAGGGTGTCGGTGCCCGGCGTCTGCGGGTACATGCCCAGCTCGGACCAGACGTACCAGGAGCTCATCGCGCCCAGGTCGTCGTTGCCGAACTGCCCGACGGGTGCGTTGAAGTACAGCTTCTGCTGGGCCTCGCGGACGGCGGCCTGCGTCTTCCAGGGACGGCCGAGGTAGGAGTACTCCCAGGGGATCTCCACGCTCGGCTCGTTGCTGAGGTCGGCGTTGGTGCCGCCGGGGTGGGCGATGTCCGACAGGAGGCTGTCGAGGTAGGCGTCGTAGGCGTCCGCGCCGCCGCGGGCCGCGATCAGCGCCTTGAGGTTGAACGGGATCATCGGCGTGTACTGCGCCGAGGTGCCCTCGACGAAGCCGTTGGAGGTGCCGGGCGCGAAGCCGGTGGCGAAGGCGCCGGAGGTGGTCCGGGCCTGGACGTAGCCGGTGCGCACGTTGAAGACGTTCTGCCAGTCCTGGGCGCGGGTGGCGAAGGTGCGGTGGACGCCGTTCTCGCCGAGGGACTTGGCGAGCGCGGCGATGGCGTAGTCGGCGCTGTCGTACTCCAGTTGCGTCGACACCGGGCCGTAGAAGTTGCAGCAGCCCCAGTCGCTGCCGTCGATGGGCAGGTAGCCCTTGGCGTCGCGGACCGTCTGGCCGGGGCGGTCGTTGTTGGGGTGGGTGGCCTGGTGGACGAGGGAGTCCAGCGCGCCGGGGGCGTCGAAGTCGCGGGCTCCGAAGGCGTACGCGCCGGCGATGATCCCGGCGGCCGGGTCGCCGACCATGACGTAGCTCTCGCCGTTGTTCTGCGCCCACTTGGGGAACAGACCGGTCTGGTCGAAGCCGTTGACCATGGAGGTGACGACGTCGCTGGTGACGTCCGGCGCGACGACGGCCATCAGCTGCGTCTGGGACCGGTAGGTGTCCCAGCCGGAGTAGTTGGCGTACTGGGCGTGGCCCTTGCGGACGGTGTGCACCTCGCCGTCCATGCCGGCGTACTCGCCGTTGACGTCGGAGAAGACGTTGGGGTGCAGGAGCGAGTGGTACAGCGCGGTGTAGAACTGCACCTGCTGGTCGTGGCTCCCGCCGCCGATCCGCAGCCGGCCCAGGACCTTGTTCCAGGCGTCGTGGTTGGCCTGCCGGACGCCGGCGAAGTTCCAGCCTGGGATCTCGGAGGTCAGGTTCTTCCCGGCGTTGGCGTCACTGGTGTACGAGATGGCCACCTTGGCCTTCACGGCCTTCTGGGTGGTGGTGTCGAACGTCAGGTACATGCCGTTGGCGCCGGTGACCGGGGGCTTCGCGCGGGTGCCGGCACTCGGGGTGACCCCGGTCTCGGAGCCCTTCGCGGAGTCGCCGTCCGGGCCGTGGCCCGCGCGGGGGCCGGGGCGGCCCGGCACGGTGAAGTGCCGCTCCTTCTGCGGGCCGCGGGTCGCCGGGGGCGTGGCCGGCTGCTCCGGGGCGCCGAGGCGCAGCGACTTCGCCTGCGGATTGATCGTGGAGCCGACCCAGGTGCCGCTGCTGGTGAAGGGGCGGTCGAAGGTCATGCGGAAGTGCAGCGTGTAGGTGTTGTCGGCCCCGCAGAAGTGGCCACTGCTCACCGCGCCCGACACCTCGTGGTCGTTGACCACCTGGGCGCGGGTGTTGTCGATCTGCGTGGCACCGCCGCTGAGCTTGAGCAGCAGGTGCGAGTCGGCGCTGCCGGGGAAGGTGAAGGTGGCGAGCCCGGCGCGGGTGGTGCTGGTCAGCTCCGTGGTGATGCCCGTGTCGTCGGTCAGCCGGTAGTAGCCCGCCTCCGCCTGCTCGTTGGCGTGGCTGAAGCCGGTCGAGGTCGCGCCCAGGTCGCCGGTGAGGGACCCGGCGACGGGGAGCACGGGCACGTCACCGGCGGCGGGGCAGCCGGGGCCCGAGATGTGCGTGAGGCTGTAGCCGGAGATCTTCTTGTCGTCGTACTCGTAACCGCCGCCGGAGGGGCGGTTCGGGGTCGTGTCCGGACCCCACTGGAGCATGCCGAAGGGCGCGTCGGGACCGGGGAAGGTGTCCACTGCGCCCGATGTTCCGATGATCGGATTGACCAATGACGCCGGGTCGTCGGCCCAGGGGACGTCGGCGGCCGGCGCCGCGGCGGAGGCCGCCTGCAGCGGTCCGGCCGCGAGACTCAGGACGGCGACCGCCGCCAGCGGAACGCGCAGGCGCCGTACGCGCGGGAGATGGGGCCTGCGGATCAGCAGGTCGCGCCAGGGTCTTGCCATCACGTGCCTCCACAACCGGGTCGTCTTCACGGATGACTGAGAGTGCGCCGCACTCGCTCGGCGCACGACAACGTTGTCCGGCTCCTGACAACGTTGCCAGCGGGCATGAGTGAAACGCCTCAGCTGAATACCTGTCAACACCGGGCCCACGATGCGCACGTGAACCACACGCCCGGGCGAACGGATCGCGCCAAACGGGGTCGCGCGGACCCGGGGCAGGTACGGAGGCGGGCCCGGGGCGGTCACGGAGGCGGGACCGCGCGGCCGGCGGGGCTCCGCCGGCCGCCGCCGGAGGGTGCTGGGGACGCGTCCGCGCAAAGTCCCTTCCGGCGGCGGACATGGGGCCGGCACCCGGTGCGGGCCCACGTCATGCGGATCCGGGCCCCGTTGGTGGCGGCGCCCGTCGCGCTCGCGCAGGACGGAGAAGACGGCCGGAACCCGCGGGGACGTACCGGGCGCGCGACGCGGCCCCGGGCCGGTCGGACGATCACAAAGATCAGCTGTCGGCGGGCTCCTGACGCGGATCGCGATCGGGGTCCGGCACAAAGACGCTCAGCCGGTAAGCGGTCGGGTGGACCAGGCGGCCGCAGAACATGTCCATCCGCACCGCCGTCCAGTCGATCCGCGTGTCGGACGATCGAAGGCGTCGCATGTGCGCACGCCACTCCACCGCGTCGTCGGTCTCGAAGAGCACTTCCCAGTGGCCCGTGTCCGGCGCGCACCGCGCGGCAGCCCGCTCCCTCTCGTCACGCTGCTGACGTTTCCTCTCGCGCTGCCCCGGCATCGGCCCGGCATCCCGGCCTCCACCGTCGCAGCATGGCCATGGCCCGGGCGTGAGGCCGGGGCGACGTCGATCACCCGCTCACTCGCGGACGTCGGCGCCCCAGGCGGCGGCGCAGAGGGCGCGGTCGACCTCGGCGGTGTAGGTGACGGCGGCGAGCCAGGCGTGGGCGAAGTGGGCGGGGTCGGTGGGGAGGAGGCGGCCGAACGCGTCGCGGTCGCGGGTGGCCGCGCGGGCGTGGAGGTCGGAGAGGAGGTCGGCCGCGGTGGCGAGGCCGGCCCGGCGTAGGCGGTGGGTGTCGGCGGGGACGGTGGAGGAGAGGGCGACCACGCGGCGGCCGCCCGACACGGCCTGCTGGACGCGGCGGTGCAGCAGGTGCAGGGGCGCGTCGTCGGAGGCGGCGGGAGGGGCGGCGGTGACCGTGGGCGGGCCGGACGGGGGCAGGTCGGCACGTTGGAGGCGGTCGAGTCCTGCGTCGAGCCGTGCCTCGGGGTCCGTGGGGTGGCTCAGGGCGAGCAGCCGGGCGCGGGCGTGCGGTGCCGGGTCGAGACGGGCGATGACGCGCAGGCGGAGGCCGGGGGCGGCCGCGAGGAGTCGCAGATTGTCCCGGTACGGCAGGGCGGGGTGGTCGTGGGCGGCGGTCAGACGGAGCGTCAGGCCGTCGCAGTCGGCGAGCAGGCAGTCCCCTCCTGACTCGCGCACGGTGCCGGTGAGCGTGACGTCGAGGAAGAGCAGGCCGTCACCCGTGGCCAGCGCGCGGGCTGCCTGGTCGGCGGCGGGTACGGACCACAGCCGGTCCAGCGGCTCACCGGTCCAGGCCGCGCCGGAGGCCCGTACGGCCCGTACCCCGGCGCCCGCGCCGAGCCGGCCGGTGGGCGAGACGGTGGCGCCGGACACCGCGAGTCCCGCGCGGGACAACTCGCGGTGGGTCAGGGCCGTGTCGCCGATGCGGACGCTGCGGTCGGCGGCGCCGGTGGCCCTTCCGGGGCCACCGGGGAGGACGTCGGAGACGGTGTAAAGGCGGCCCTCGGCGTCGGCCGTCCATGTGACGGCGCCCGCGTGGCCGCTCGCGGTGAGCACGGGTTCGGAGAACAGGCCGTACAGCCGCAACGAGCCGTCCGGGGTGTAGGGCTGCCGTGCGGTGCCGCGCACGGCAGCCAGTTCGGGGCCCGCGGCGTACGGCAGGCGGTGCGCGGGGCCGAGCAGTTCGCGCAGTGCCTCGACGAGCTCGGCCAGGCGGTGGGCCGGGTCGCCGGAGCGTGCGGCACGGAGTCGGGTGACGACGGAGACGGCGGCCGAGGCGATCCGGGGCAGCCCGGCGACCCGGGCCGTGTGCGCCGCGCGCAGCAACTCCGCCTGGGGCACGGCGCCGGCACCGTCGACGCCCGCCTCGAGGACGGCGGCGGCCGCGCCGCGCACGGCGTCGGCGGCGGCGCGCTGCTCCGGGGTGGCGATCTCCGCCGCCTGGGGCGGCCCGGCGTCCCCGGTCTGGACGGCGCCTTCCGGATCCGTGTACTCCGCGTCGGCTTCGGCGACCGGCGCTGCGGAGGCGGCGGAGGCGCGGTGCAGACAGTCCGGGGCGAGCAGGCATCCGCAGCGGATCGCCTCGGTGCTCGTCACCCTGCCGCCGGGGGCGTGCAGTTCGAGGTCGGTGTCGTCGTCGATCGCGATGCGCATGGTGTCGCCGTCGCGGACGACCGGACGGTCGGCCAGCTTGGCGGCGCCCGCGTCGAGGCGTTTGCGCAGCCGGGGCGAGAGCGCCGCGACGAGGGCGGCGGTCACGGCGGGAGCGACCGGGGGCAGGTTCGGGTTCACGTGATCTTCTCCCCCACCCAGCGGGCGAGTTCGAGGGGGCTGAGGGCGGCCACGGGCATGCCCGCGGCGACGAGCTGACCGGCCACGCCGGTGGAGTAGCGGGGGCGTCCCGTGTCGTCGAGGCTCGCGCAGCCGAGCACGTGGCAGCCGGCGCCGACGAGCGCCCGGACCTCGGCGAGGAGTCCGCCGACCGGGTAGCCCTCCTCGAAGTCACTGACGACCACGACGAGCGTGCGCGACGGGACGGTCACCAACTCCCGCGCGTGGCGCAGTCCGGCCGCGATGTGGGTGCCGCCGCCGACGCTGACCTCCAGGAGCAGCGACAACGGGTCCGTGACGTGATCGGTGAGGTCGATGACCTCGGTGGAGAACGCCAGGAAGTGCGTCGACAGGGTCCGCACCCCGGCCAGGACGGACGCGGTCAGCGCCGCCCAGATCGTGGACGCCTCCATGGACCCGGACACGTCCGTGACGAGGATCAGCCGCCAGTCGGCGGCGCGTTGGGCCCGGGTGCGGAACACCGGGCGCTCGGGGACGACCTGGACCGTGCCGTCCGGGGCGCGGCGGGCGGTCGCGAGGTTCGCCCGCAGGGTGCGCGGCAGGTCGAGACCGCCGCCCGGCCGCCGGCTGGGTCGGGGCACGACGGCGCCGTGCAGCGCGGGGCGCAGGCGGGTGGCGAGCTGCCGCGTCAGGGCCTCGACGAGGCGGCGGACGAGGGGCCGGAGGGCCGCCAGCCGTGCCTCGGGCAGGCCTCCGGCGTGCGCGAGCACCGTACGCAGCAGCTCCACCGAGGGGCGCACGCTGTCCGGGTCGAGTTCGGTGAGGGCGTCCTTGCGGCCCGACGCGGCCGCCGCGGCGAGGACTTCCTCGCGGATACCGTGCCCGAACAGCGCGGCCAGTTCCTCCGACCACTCGCGCACCCCGGGGTAGGCCGCCTCCCGGCCCCCGCCGTTGCCGGCCGCCATGTCGCCGCGGCTCCCCTCGCCACGTCCCCGGCCGTACAGCTCGTCCAGCGCGGTGGCCAAGGCCGCCGCGCCGCGCGGCAGGCGCTCCGCCCGGCGGCCGAGCACGAGCCGCCAGCGGTCCGCCGCACCGATGGTGCGGGCGGACGGGTCGTCCGCCGTGCCGGGTGCGGAATCACGCGCGCCCGGCCCGGCGTCGTCCGCCCCCTCCGGCGACGGGGCGTCACACGGAGGGAGCAGGCCCAGGCGTTGCAGGGTGGTGCGGGCGGTGAGGTCGGCACGGGTCCACGCGGCGAGGGCCAACGGGTCGGCTCCCGCCGTGTCGGCGATGCCGCTGACGTCGAGACGTTCCTCGACGGCCGTCAGGAGCCGGTCGCGGGCGGCGGGGCTGAGGGTGTCGAAGCCGCCCCGGAGGGCGGGGAGTCGGTCGAGGAAGGCGCGGTCGGGGAGGTCGGCGACACGGTCGAGCAGCGGTTCCAGCGCCGGGGCGGCGGCTTCCAGGAGCGGGCCGGCCGCGGTGAGCAGGCCGGTCAGGCGGGCGCCGAGGGCGGCACGCGAGGGCGGGTCGGTCGCCCCGTCGAGCCACGAGGCGACCCGGGCGCCGAGATCGCGCGCGGGCTCGTGGCCCAGGAGGACACGGACGGCGCCGGCGGCACCGCGCATCAGGGGCGATCCGCCGGCCGCGAGGCGCGCGAGTGCGTCGGCGAGCCGGATGCCGCCGAACCGGTCCGCACGGTGGGCGAGTTCGAGCAGCGCGTGGGCGTCGGCGGGATCCTCGGAACCGGTGAGACCGTCGACCTGGCGTACTGCGGCGGCCGTCAGCAGGTCGGCAACGGCTTCCGCTCGAGCCGTGCGGTCCGCGTCGGGACCGAGGCCGGCGATGTGCCCGGCGCGCACGCGGTCCAGCAGTGCCAGGCCACCGAGGAGTTCGGGCAGGGTGCCGGTACCGGGCAGGACGCCCGCCGCCTCGGCCAGACGTTCGTCGGTGAGCACGGGCAGCCCGCACTCGGCGGCCTCGGCGAGGCCGCGCAGCGTCTGGGCCGCGGTGGGACCACCCTCGTCCGTCTCCGACCGGCGGCGCTCGCGGAGCACGCCCTCGGCGGCCTGGGCCGAGGTGACCCCGCGGGTGCCCGCGGCCGTGAGCATCGCGGCGGTCGCGGGGGTCCAGCGCACCTGCCAGCGGGTGGTGAGCGCGTCGGCGCCGCCGACGCCGCTGACGTCCCTCGGCTCGGCGTACGGCACGCCGCACACCGCCAGCCGGCGCAGGAGCAGTTCGCGCCGGCGGTCGAGGTCGGAGCGCAGCGGGTCGAGCCGCAGGTCCCGGGCGTCGGCGGCCGCCGTCGTGGAGTCCGGTCCCGGCAGTCCGAGCGCGGCGGCCTCGGCCTCCACCGCGGGGGCGAGTCCGCTGCGCGGGGCGCCGGGGGCGGGCCGCCCGCTCCGGCTGCCCACGAGGACGCGCTCCATGGCCCGCGCGACCGCTCGCCCCCGCCCGTACGGCTCGCCCTGCGTGAGCACGGTCTGCACGGCCTCGACGAGTTCGCCCCGCCCCGCGGCCGGCAGTCCGCGCAGCCGGGCAAGGTCGCCGGCGAGCCGGCCGATCTCCCGGGCGTCGGCCGGGCCGGACGGGTGGCCCTGTGCCCGCAGTTCGGCGCAGAGGCGGACCGCTGTGCGGATGAGCGCGTTCTCGAGCGCCTCGGGGTCGCCGGCCGTGTCGAGGACGAGGTGCTGCCATTCCGGGTCGCGGATGCCCGCGGGGTAGCCGGAGCGCTCGTCCAGCAGCGCATAGGTGTAGGGGATGAGGGAGGTCGTCCAGGGGCGGGCGTCCTCGCGCGCCGCTGTCCCGGTGTCCTCGCCCTCCGCGGACACGCCCGCGGGGGTCGCCCCCGGCAGCAGTGCCGGGGCGTGGAAGGCGCCGACGACCACGGCCGCTCGGGCCCCGCCGGTCGTGGCGTCGGCGAGGCGGGATCGCATCCACGCCTCGCGCCGCAGGTCGAGTACGGGAACACCGCCGGAGGCTGCCGCGTCCTCGCGCAGGGCCCATCCCGTCAGCAGGGCGGCACGGCGCAGCGCCTCGGGCGTCGAACCGGGGGCGGTGGCCTCGACGAGGCGGTCCCACAGGTCGTCCCCGGGGCGTCCGGTGACGTGGTCGCCCAGGGCCGCGTGGAGTCCGGGCCGCCCGGACTCCCCCGCCGCGCCCGGTGCTTCCCGGCCGACGGCCCACGCGCGATCGGCGAGCGGCAGGTCGCAGGCCACGGCCGGGACGCCGTGCCGGGCCGCCCAGCGCACGGCGGCGAGCTCGGGCGAGAAGTCGGCGAAGGGGTAGAAGGCCGGACCGCCGCCCGCTCCGTCGCCGGGGGCGGCGGCGAGGGCGACGGGTGCCCGGGTCTCCTCGTGGGCGAGCCAGGGCAGCCATTCCTGCATCTCGCCGGGGAGTTCGACGAGCAGGACGTCAGGCTTCGCGTCGTCCAGCAGGGCGGGCACGGCGGCCGCGAGCGACGGCGCGTGGTGGCGCACACCGATGAGGTACGGCGCCGCCGTGTCCGTGAACGCCGCGAGGGCGGCGTCGGGGGTACGGGACACGGCCGTCAGCCCTCCAGCACGGTGCGCAGTTCCCACAGGGTGCGCCAGGTCGGGGAGCCCTGCTCGGCGCGGCACCGGACGGGACCGTCCCAGTAGCCGAGCAGCCGTGCCGCGTCGGCCGGGTCGTCCTTGCGCACCACGCCGAGCAGATGCCCGGGCAGCAGGCCGAGCACGTCGCGGTCGCCGGGGAAGTACGCGGCGGCCAGGGCGAGTGCGCCCGCCACCGACACGGCCTCGGCGGTGCTCATGACCGTGGAGGGGCGCTCCACCTCCCAGCCCTCGGCGGAGCGGCCCTCGCGCAGGTCGCGGAAGGCGGTGACCAGGGCCTCCAGGACGGCGTCGTCGACCTGGTAGGGCGCCCCCGCGCGTTCGACGGCGGCGCGGGACTGGCTGCGCACGAGCGCGGTCTCGGCGTCGAGGTCGCCGATGGGGCCGACGGTCTCGAAGTTGAAGCGGCGCTTGAGGGCGGCGGACATCTCGGAGACGCCCTTGTCGCGGAGGTTGGCGGTGGCGATGAGGGTGAAGCCGGGTGCGGCGTGCGCCAGGGCATCGTCACCGCCCGCGAGTTCGGGGATCGCGATGCGTCGCTCGGAGAGCAGGGAGACCAGGGAGTCCTGTACCTCGGGAAGGCAGCGGGTGACCTCCTCGACGCGGGCGACGGCGCCGCGCGACATGGCCGTGAGGACCGGCGAGGGGACGAGCGCCTGCCGACTGGGTCCCTGGGCGAGCAGCAGGGCGTAGTTCCAGCCGTACTTGAGCTGGTCCTCCGTCGTGCCGGCCGTGCCCTGGACGACCAGGCCGCTGGTGCCGCAGACGGCGGCGGACAGCAGCTCGGAGAGCATCGACTTCGCGGTGCCGGGCTCGCCGACGAGCAGCAGGCCGCGCTCCCCCGCGAGCGTCACGACACAGCGCTCCACCAGGGCGCGGTCGCCGACGAACTTCCCCTCGACCACGAGCCGGCGCGGGACGCCGTCGGGCACCACGGCGTCCTCCGGCAGCTTCAGCGGCTGTCCGCCGCTGCCCATGACGAAGGTGACGACGGCACGCGGGGTGAGCCGCCAGGCGGGCGGGCGGGGGCCGCCGTCGTGGGCCGCGAGGAAGGCCAGCTCGGTGGCGTACCGGTCCTCGGGCGGGGTGATCTGCCGCCGCGCGGGCGTGGTGGGGTCGGCGGGGGGTGCGGTGGTGGTCATCGGCGGCGGCCCTTCCGGGTGGCGCGGGTGGTGAGTTCTTCGAAGGCGGGGGCGTCGCCGTCGCGGACACGGTCCCAGGCGGCGGTGAACAGTTCGGGCACCGGGAGCAGCGGGACGGTCCTGACGTGGTCGCGCACGGGGTAGAGGCCTTCCTTCCAGGTCTCCACCGGCAGGGCGGGTGCCTTGAGGTCGCGCCAGCCGCAGGGCAGGAAGAGCGTGCGCCCGGCGCGCGGACGGCGGGCCTCGACGACCAGGCCGCTCGCGGCGAGTTCGGTGCGGGCCTTCTTCGTGCGCGCGGGCTTCCAGCCGGTCCAGCGGACGCAGTTGCGGTCCGTGGGGTCGGGCAGGGCGAGCAGTTGCAGGTAGAGCGCGGCCGCGTCCTCACCGAGACCGTGGGCGGCGGCGACCTCGGAGACGAGGCCGGGCACGGTGAGGGTGGGGTCCTGGGCATGGCCGGCCGGGGCGTCGGGACCGGTGCCCGCGGCGAGCGCGCGCTCCAGCCCGTGACCGAGGACGGCGCGCAGGCTGCGCAGGGCGCCACCGCGGTGCGGACCGACCAGTCCCTCGACGAGGCCGAAGACGGAGTCGTCGGGGCCGGTCAGCCCGGCCGGGCGGACGAGCACCGCCTCGGTGTCGCCGTACCAGGGGCGCAGCACCAGGGCCTCGCCGGCATGGGTCAGGCCATGGGCGTCGGCGCCGCCGGTGGCGGGCAGTCCGTAGGCCTTGCGGAGCTGGACAGCGGTGGAGCCGCCCTTCTCCATCCACTCGATGTCGGCGTCGACGAGCAGTCCGGGATCGGCGAGCCGGCGGCGCAGCGCGGTCAGGCCGCCGGGCAGCGCGGCGCGCAGCGGATGGCCGTACGGCAGGCCGTAGGCGAGTTGTGCCAGCGCGGCGACGGAGCGGGGGACGTCCTGCCGTCCGGGCAGCGCGTGGGGGTCCTGGGGGACGAGGTCGCCGTCCTTGTCGGGCCGTTGCACGGTGGTGCGGCTGAGCCACGGGGTCAGGGCGGGGTTGAGGACCGCCTCGGCCGCCGCGGCCGGAACGCCGGCGAGTTCACCGGCCACCTCCTCCGGCACACGGACGAAGTCGCCGAGCCGTTCCGCCCAGACGCGGCCGGCCGCCGCGATGTCGGGCCCGGTGGTCCACAGTTCGGCCGGGTCCTCCGGCAGAAGGGCGCCGGCCAGGGCCGCCTGGTCGTCCTGATCGAGTGAGCCCAGCAGGCCCTCGCCGAACTCCCCCTGCCGCGGCTTCAGTCCGACGACCGCCAGTGCCGAGGTGTCCGGGTCCTTGGGCAGGCCGGCCAGCAGCAGTGTCGCCTGCACGGGGCCGAGGCCGCCGCCCGTCGCCGCGACGAGCTCCCCCGGGCCGTCCTCCCGCCAGGGCGTCGCGCCCTTGTCCCGCAGGAGCCGGGTCAGTTCGTCCAGTCGCCCGGCGGGAAGGTCCGGGGCCCGGTCGGTCTCCTCCTCCGAGGTGAAGTGGGCGACGGCTCCGAACGCCCCGGAGGGGTCGTGGTCGAGGGCGACCCATCGGACGTGATCACGCTGTCCGTCGACGCTCTTGCAGGCGAGGATCACCACGGTGCGGTCACCGCGGCGCAGGACCTGCCCCACCCGCTGCTGCGTCTCGTGCTTCTCCCGGAGGACGACCTCGCGGAGCCCGCCCCCGGGTGCCGCCAGCCGTCCTTCGCCGATCGCCTCGAAGAGCAGGCACAGCGCCTCGCGCTCCTTCGCCGGCACGGCGGGGGACGCCGCCCGGAAGGCCAGCGCGCGCAGCCCGCCGAGGACGGACGGCCACGCCAGCCCCATGCCGGGAACCGTGTGCTCGTCGCTGTGCCATCCGTCTCCGGGCGCGCCGATCCTGTCCCGGCCGGGGAGCGGCTTGCCCTCGGCGGGCCGGCCGGACAGTACGTGGTTCACGGAGTGGATCTGCCGGAGTGTGGTCCACTGCGTGTCGCCCGACCACCAGGAGTAGATCTGCTCGGCGATGCCGGCGACGGCGCCGCGCAGAGTGTGGTCGTCGCCGTGCTCGGGGCTGTGGTCGGCGAACATGCCCTCGGTGCGGTTGCGTGACTGCGCCGTCCGATCCGCGGGCGGTGCCACGAAGCCGGTCACGCCCTCCAGGTGACGCAGCACGCTCTGCACGAGCGCGCCCACTCCTTCGAGCATCCGCTTCTCGGTGAGCGCCGGGAGGGCCCGCGCCACGCAGGCACGCGCCAGGACGGCGGCGGAGGGGCCGGTGTACTCCTTGGTGCGGGCCACCTCTTCCCGCCGTTCGGCGAGGGCGCTCGCGGTGGTCCTCAGCACGTCGGCGGCCTGCGCGTCGGTGAAAGCGCGCAGTATGGCCGAGCCCTGCTCGTCGCGGGGGCGCAAGGCGTGCCAGAAGGCGAGCGGCGGGACGAGCCGGGTGCCGGCGGCGAACTCCCCGCCGTTCCCGCACAGCGACAAAGTGGCGAGTTCGTCGGTGCCGGTCGTGTCGCCGGCCGCGTGGAGCGACACCGACTGGCGGGTGTGAGCCACGACCGGCTCCGCGCCACCGGGCAGCCGCAGGGCGCCGAGCGGCACGGTCCGGGACCAGCTCTCCGCCTTCCGGGCGGGGAAACCGACGATGCGGCCGTCGGGCGTGCCGGCGGTGCAGCGCGCCTCCGCGCCCGCACCCTCGACGCGGACCCAGCGGCCCAGGACCGTGCCGTCCGTACCGAAGGGCGTTCCCTCCAGGCCGGGTTGAAGCGGCAGGACCTCGCAGTCGTCCTGCTGGAGCCGGGCGCCCTCGCGGATGCCGGAGCGCAGGAAGGCGGGGAGCGAGGCGCGGCCGTGGGTGCCCGTGACCGGGTCGTACTCCACCCAGACCTGTTCGCGGCCCTGCTTGCCCTGGCGCCAGAAGGAGGTGCCATCGCCGAGGACCGGGTGGCTCGGCGGCACCACCGTGTCACCGGCGTGCAGGGTGCGTCCGCCGGTGGCACGGCCGCCGCCGGGGAGGGGGATCGAGGGCGTGGCGACCTGCGCGTGCCCCCACGTCGGAACGGTCTCGCCGCCGAGGGTGAGGATGTCGGCGGGCCTGGCGGACCAGTAACCGCGCTGTTTGTCGCCCTCCCGCCACATCACGAGGAGTTCGCCGTCGGTGTAGCGGAAGTGCGGCTGGTGCCAGCGGTCGAGTTCCACGGGGATGCGCAGGTCGTGTTCGAGGAGCACCTTCTCGGGGCCGACGACAACGACCTTGTGCTTGCGGACGAGGACGAGGGCGGGCCAGGCCTCGGTGATCGCGAGCGAGTGCTCCCCGGGAGACGCGACGACAGCGGCGTCGAGGAGTTCCATGGCCTCCTCCAGTGCCGGCCAGCCCAGTTCGTCGAGGATGCCCTCGCGCAGGGTGTGGCCGAGCAGCGGAGCGAGGTCGTGACCGGCTACGCGGGCGAGGGCGGCGGGGTTGACCCGCGCCGCGACGGACCGGAAGGGCCGCATGCGGCTGAGGGCGGTGCGGGAGGCGGGCAGGCCGCGGGCGCCGGTGAACTGTTCCGCCGCCTCGTCCAGCCAGGCGTGCAGGACGGTGCTGAGCACCGGGTGCTCGGCCAGGGCTTCCAGTGCCGCCGGCTGCGTGCGCTGGTCGCCGAGTTGACCGATCGCGTGGTGCAGCAGGCGCCGAAGGCGCGGGTCGGCGCCGGTGGCCACGAGGTCGCGCTGTCCGGTGCCGCGGTCGAGCAGCCACGGCGCGAGCGGCAGGTGGACGTTCGCGGGGTCGTCGGGGACGGTGAGCGGGACGCCCTCCGCCGCGCAGAGGTCGAGCAGGTCGAGTTCGGCGCCGGCGCGCCAGCGGGCCGCGAAGAGGTCGACGGGGCGTCCGCCGGCGCGCAGCCGGGGAGCCATCCGGGCGACCAGGGCGAGAGTGGACGCGGAGCGTTCGGAGCTGGGCGAGCCGTGCTTGCGGTGCGTGGCCCAGCGGGTCAGCCAGTCCGCCGCGTCGACGGCCGTCGCGGTCTCGCCGGCCTCCCCGGTCAGGAGGGTGTCGGCGCCGGTCTCGGCGAGCAGCGCGAGCCAGAACTCGTCGTGCTCGGGGTCACGGCCGAGGCCGGTCGGCATGATCTCCAGCAGCCGGGCCCGTACCGCCGGTTGCCGCTCGGCGAGCACCACCAGGGTGGGCCGGTAGGCGGTCCAGAAGGAACCGGGCGCGCGCACGACGGCGGGCGAGGCCAGCAGGTCGGCGACGAGGGCGCACTCCTCGCTGACCCGGTCCAGCCCGGCGGCCTTGATCAGCCCGCGGGCGTCCTGCGGCAGCGAGGCGTACGGCGGCATCCCGGCCGCGCAGCGCTCCACGGTGAGTTGGCGGAACTGCCGCCAGGCCTCGGACGGGTCGAGGCGCAGCGCGAGGTCCTTGACGTGCTCCTTGAGCGCCTTGACGGTGAGCGCGCCCGCGAAGGCGAACTCCAGGAACACGGCACGTTGGCGGTCCTCGTCGACAGCGAGGCCGTGGACGCGCTCGGCGGCGCGGGCCTTGCCGAAGAAGGCGGCGGCGTAGGTGGTGTTCTCGTGCTGGAGGAAGACCCGGGCGGCCTGCTCGTGGAAGGTGGGCAGGAAGTGCGGCACGGCGCGGCCGAGGCGTTCGGCCAGGGCCTCGAAGCCGTCCTTGGCGGCTCCGGCACGGGATTTGGCGATCCGTGCGAGCCGTTCGATGTCCTTGACCAGCGCGAGCGCGTGGTGGCCGTTGGCCGGGTCGTTGACCAGGGCCCAGGCGGGGAAGCCGAGGGTCTCCCGGCGCACCTGGCCGACCTCGGGCGTCTCCGGCTCGCGGATCAGGCCGAGGAAGTCCAGTGCCAGGTCCTCCGCCGCGCCGAGGGTGCCCGGGACGAGCCGGACGACACGGCGGCCGTCGAGAACGGGGTGGGTGTAGCCGCGCACGGTGAGGGTGTCGGCATCCTCGCCCGCGGTGGTGCCCAGGGGCAGCACGGCTCCGGCGTCCAGCAGCGCGGTGACGGTGTTCCGGTCGGGGGTACTCATGCCGCCTGCTCCTCGTCCTCGATGTCGCGGCCCGCGTACAGGGCGGCCGCCATGCGCATGCCTTCCGACCAGGCGACGGCGCCGACCTGACCGAGCTTCAGGGCGCGTCCCGCGCTGTCGGTCCAGGACAGGGGGCCGGTCTCGGTCTCGCTCCAGCCGTCGTAGTCGCCGATCCAGATGCGGGCCTCGACGGGCCGGCCGTCCTCGAGGACGGGGCAGACGGCGTGCCCTCCGCGCACCCGGTAGCCGAGCGAGGTGGCACGGCCGTGCAGGAAGCGCAGCTCCTTGAAGGTGCCGCCCGCGTAGTCCTCCACCGTGGTGCCCTCGGGGTCCAGGTCCGCCGGGCGGTGCCAGACCTCGCGGAAGAGCTGCTGGGCCCGCTGCTCCACGCCCAGCTCGACCGCGAACTCGCGCAGGTCATCGAGGTCGTCCAGGAGGACGGGGTGCGGGATGCGGACGAGTTCGGGGGCGATGCGCACGGTGTCGCCGTCCAGGTCCACCAGCCCGAGCCCGCGCTCCGTCCCGGCGTCCCGCAGGAAGCCGGCGACCTGCCCGTCGGCGCCGGTCACGACGACGTCACGCAGGGCCGCCTGCCAGGCCGGGTCGGGCCACACCGCAGCGACGACGGCGATCGGCACCGGCAGCGAGCGCACCATCCACCGCTCCACGTCGGCCAGGCACTGCCGTTCGTGCCGTTCCAGCCATTCGGTGAGCTGACGCAGCCCCACCACCGCGGGATCGTCGGCCAGTTTGCCCGGAACGGACTTCAGCCGGCGGCCGGCCGCGTTGCGGCAGACGACCTTTCCGTCGTCGAGGGAGACCTCGTAGTCGCCCGCCGTCACCCACCCCATCGTGTGCCTCCCTGCACCGGGTTGATCAAGTGACCGGAACTGTAGGCGGGGGCACTGACAACACCGCCGCAGGCCTGTGGAGAGAGGGGCACGGGGGCCGCCGACGCGTGCACCACCTGCCACGATGTCGGTGGGGACTCCTACACTCGGCCCCATGACCATCGCAACGACCGACGTCATCGGGGACTTGGCCCCCACCGGAGTTCTGCGGGCCTCGATCAACCTGGGCAATCCGGTACTGGCGCACGGCACCGAGCGCGAGCCGGGCGGCGTGACCGTCGCCATCGCGGGGGAGATCGCGGCACGGCTGGACGTGCCGGTGGAGTACCTGTGCTTCGACGCGGCCCGCAAGTCCTACGAGGCGATGGCGACGGGCCGCGCGGACCTCTGCTTCCTGGCCGTGGAGCCCGCCCGCGAGGCGGACGTGGCCTTCACCGCCCCGTACGTGGTGATCGAGGGTGTCTACGCCGTGCCGCGGGACTCCACGATCGTCACGGCGGCCGACGTGGACCGGCCGGGTGTGCGCATCGGCGTGAAGCGCGGCTCGGCCTACGACCTCTTCCTCACCCGCACCCTGCGGCACGCCGCGCTGGTGCGCGGCGACGAGGGCGTGGACGTGTTCCTCGCCGAGGGCCTCGAGGTCGCGGCGGGCATCCGCCAGCCCATGACCGGCTTCGTCGCGGACCGACCCGGACTGCGGCTGGTCGAGGAGCGGTTCATGGAGATCCGGCAGGCGGTCGGCACGAC
This sequence comes from Streptomyces sp. NPDC002574, assembly GCF_042889545.1. Lineage (NCBI taxonomy): Bacteria > Bacillati > Actinomycetota > Actinomycetes > Kitasatosporales > Streptomycetaceae > Streptomyces > Streptomyces sp. NPDC002574. The sequence continues at coordinate 247,546 of NZ_JBIARB010000006.1, read as the reverse complement.
GAGGAAGCGGCGGCCCGAGACGGTCGCGTTCCTGCGCGCCGTGGTGGAGGAGCTGAAGGCCGGCGGTTTTGTGGCCGCCGCGCTGCGGGACTCGGGGCAGTCCGAGACGCTGGTCGCACCGCCCGCCTAGGCGCACGGCCGCTCGCGGTCGCCGGCAGCCGTGCCGAGCTGCCGGGCGGTTCGGCGGTCCCGGCACGACTGCCGACGATGCGTCACCGGTCGCCGGGAAGGACCGTCAGACGGGAGCCGCCGCGAGCGCGCCGATCCGGTCGGCGGCGGCCGCGGCGCCGCCGCGGGCCCGGATCAGGGCGCCGAGCCGGGCGGCGGCCTGCCGGTGGGATGCGGAAGTGAGCAGGTCGGCGATGGCGGCGCGGATGCGGGCCGGGGAGGCGTTCCGCCGGACGACCCGGGCCGCACCGTGCTCCTCGACGACCTTTCCGACGGCCGGCTGGTCGAGCATGGGGTGCATCGGCATGACCACCAGCGGCAGGTCGTGGGCGAGCGCCTGCATGGTGGTGCCGTGGCCGCCGTGGCCGACGACGAGCGAGACCTCGGGCATCACCTCGTCGTGCGGGATGTACCGGTGGAGTTCGGCGTTGCGCGGCGCACGCATCGTCGACGGTTCGACGGCGTCGCCCGTGGTCACCACGGCGTGCACGGGCAGGTCCGCGACGGCGTCCAGGATCGCCTGGAGGGCACGGGCCTGCGCGGGGTAGTGAATGGTGCTCAGGCTCACCAGGATCCGCTGCCCTTCAAACCTGGCAGGCCGAGCCGCGCCGGGGAGCACCGGCCCTGTGTGGTGGACGTTGGGCGGTCGCGAGCCCGACCGCGCCGGGTCCAGTTCGGGAAGGGCGGTCACGAGCACCTCCTCGGCGGACGCCCAGAGCCGCAGCGGGCGGTACCCCTTGAACGCGGCACCGACAGCGAGGGGGCCGCGGCTCCAGCTCCTGGTCAGGTACCCGTGGAAGGTGTGCGCCAGCACCACGTGGCGCAGCCCCGTCTCCTGGGCGGTCCGCAGCGCGGAGAAGCTCAGGCAGTCGATCACCGCCAGGTCGGTCCGCTCGCGCGCCACGGCGGCCGCCAGGTCCCGGCCGGGCCCGGCGTCCGTGAACATGCCCAGGTAGCCGGCCGGGCTGGTGCGCGCCGTGGCCGACCAGGGCCGGGCGGTGTCACAGGACTCGAAGCGGAACCCCGCCGCCTCGACCGTCCCGCGCTGCTGCGGGTGGCCCAGGAAGCGGACCGTGTCGCCGCGCCGGGCGAGTTCGGCGGCCATGCCGAGGGCCGGCGGCACATTGCCGCCGCCCTCCCAGGTGACGAACAGGATGCGGGCCATCTCAACGCTCCTCCCCCACGGTCCCCAGGACCGCGTCGATCATGAACCTGACCCGCTGTTGCGCCTGGCGCCGGTCCAGTTCCCGGTCGCGGCACAGCAGCTTCCATGTGTAGACGTCGGTGGCGACCACCAGCAGGTCGGTCACCAGCTCGCGTTCCGCGTCGGTGCGATCGGACAGCTGCGGGGCGAAGACCTGTTCCACCCAGGCTCGGTGCAGTCGGCGGCCCTGCTCGGTCACCGACCGCACCCGTGGGTCGCCCAGTTCCTCACCGAGCAGTCGCAACACCATCTCGCCGCGCAGCTCGTAGTGGTCGTAGAGCACCTCGACCGCCGTCGCGGCATCGCCCACGGGCGCGGCCCGCTCCTCGCGGACCTCGTCACGGACGTACGCGGTCACGGCCTCGAAGAGCCCGTCCCGGCTTCCGAAGTGCCGCAGTACGGTCCGCACACTGACCCCCGCGCGGGCCGCGACGTCGGCGACGACGATCTCCAACGACTTGGTCTCGTTCGACAGTTCGAAGGCCGACTGCATGATCCGGCGGCGTGTCTGCGCCGTGGTCTCCGCCCGGGCCTTCATCTCATAGGTCCGTTTGTTGTCCATGCGGGTTCCAGTGGACCACCGACGTAATTTCGTGTCAATGGACGTGACACGAAATCGGCCGCTCCCGCGTCCGCGGCGCGGCGTCCCCGACACGTCGGCGAAGTCGGCCGAATGGGGTATTCCGGCCCCTGCCGGTGGCTAAGGTCGCGGCATGCTAGCCGTGTTGGTCAACGGTCTGCCCGGTGCCGGGAAGACGACGCTCGCGCGGGCGCTCGCCCGCGAACTGGAACTCCCCTTGCTGAGCAAGGACTCCGTGAAGGAGACCCTGGCCGACACCCTGGCGCCGCTGCGCCCGGCGGACCGGACTGCGCGCGAATGGAGCCGGTCGCTGGGGGCGGCGGCGGCCGAGACGCTGTGGACACTGCTGGCGGACGCGCCCGTGGGGGCGGTGCTGGAGAGCCCGTGGCTCGCGCACACGCGACCGCTGGTGGCCGCGGGGCTCGCGCGCGCCGGGGCCGACGACGTGCACGAGGTGTGGTGCGCGGTGCCCGCGGAGACGGCGCGCCGCAGGTTCCGTGAACGGGCCCACCAGCGGCATCCGGTGCACACCGAGGTGACGCGATTCCCGGAGGAGGACTGGCCGTTGTGGGTGGAGAACGCCGTACCGCTCGCCCTGGGCCGGGTGCACCGGGTGGACACGACCCGTCCGGCCGGCGTGAAGGCGCTGGCCCGCGCGATCACCGGGGGATGAGGCCCGCGGGCGGCCACCCGGGCCTTCCCCGCGGGTTGCCGCAAGGGGCTGCGCGAGGCCCGCGCGCCGCCGTAGCCTTCCCGTGCGAAGGCCGGTCCGCGAGGGGGCGCAGGGGGCCGCGATGAGAGGCACGTCCCGGGGCATCCGCACGACGGGCCGCCACCGCCCGCAGCCGCACGCCGCCGCCTTCGCGGTCCGCCGGTGCCGTCACGGCCGGAACACCCGTACCGCCCCGGCCCGCGCCGCACGCAGCGCGCGTAGGGCGTCCGGCGTGGTCCCTCCCCGCGCACCGGGGCGCCTCCTGGCGCCGCACCCCTCCCCATGATCACCTTCGTCAGCGGGTGGCCCGCACCCTCACCGTCCACGAGCCCGGTGCGCCGGCCGGCGCGCCGGGCCGACCGAGGAGCCGTATGAGCATGCCCCAGCCCCGGCAGGCGTCCGCGCGAACGCCCGGGGCACCGGAACTCCCTTACTACGAGGACTTCTCCCCCGGCCACGGCGCCCTGCCGCCGCGTGCCTGGACCCCCGCCTCGGACGCGGCGCGGCTGAGCCTGAACGGCCTGTGGCGGTTCAGGCTCTCCCCGTCCGCGGAAGCCGAGGACACCTCCTTCGTCCGCCGGGACTTCGACGCCTCGCGCTGGGATGTGCTGCCGGTGCCCTGCCACTGGCCGCTGCACGGCCATGGAGCGCCCTGGTACACCAACGCCCGCTACCCCTTCCCCGTCGACCCGCCGCACGTCCCCACCGAGAACCCGACCGGCGACCACCGCCTCGCCTTCGCGCTGCCGGACACCTGGCCCGCGGACGGCGAGTGCGTCCTGCGCTTCGAGGGGATCGAGTCCTGCGCGCGGATCTGGCTCAACGGCGAGGAGCTGGGCGTCTTCAAAGGCAGCCGGCTGCCCGCCGAGTACGCGGTGGGGCATCTGCTGCGCCCGGTCGGCAATGTGCTGGCCGTCCGCGTCCACCAATGGTCCTCCGGCAGTTACCTGGAGGACCAGGACATGTGGTGGCTGCCGGGCGTCTTCCGCGACGTCATGCTGCTGCACCGGCCGGCGGGCTGCGTGCCCGACTTCTTCGTGCACGCCGCCTACGACCACACCCGCGGCGCGGGCACGCTGCGCGTCGACGCCCCGTCCGGGTGCCGGGTCACCGTGCCCGAACTCGGCGTCGACATCGCCGCCGGCGAGTCCGTCACGCTGCCCGTCGAGCCGTGGAGCGCGGAGGTCCCGCGCCTGTACGCCGCGGAACTGGCCGGCGAGGGCGAGCGCGTCCCGTTCCGGATCGGCTTCCGCACCGTCGCCGTCGAGGACGGCGTCCTCACGGTGAACGGCCGGCGCGTCCTCTTCCGGGGCGTCAACCGGCACGAGTTCCATCCCTCGCACGGGCGGGCCCTGGACCTCGCGACGATGCGCGAGGACGCGCTCCTGATGAAGCGTCACAACATCAACGCCGTCCGCACCAGCCACTACCCGCCGCACCCCGCCTTCCTGGAGATGTGCGACGAACTGGGCCTGTGGGTCGTCGACGAGTGCGACCTGGAGACCCACGGCTTCGGCGAGGTCGGCTGGGCCGGCAACCCCGTGGACGACGACCGCTGGACCCCGGCGCTGCTGGACCGCGCCGACCGCATGGTCGAGCGCGACAAGAACCACCCCTCGGTGGTGATCTGGTCGCTGGGCAACGAGTGCGGCACCGGCCGCGGCCTGACCGCCATGGCCCGCCGGATCCGCGAGCGCGACCCCGACCGTCCGATCCACTACGAGGGCGACCTGTCCTGCGCCGACACCGACCTGTACTCGCGGATGTACGCCGACCACGCCGAGGTCGAACTGATCGGCCGGCGCGAGGAGCTCCCCTGGGGCGACCCGGAACGGGACGCCAGGCGTCGCGCGATGCCCTTCGTCCTGTGCGAGTACGCGCACGCCATGGGCAACGGGCCGGGCGGCCTTCTCGAGTACCAGCGGCTGTTCGAGGCGCACGAGCGCCTGCAGGGCGGCTTCGTGTGGGAGTGGATCGACCACGGCATCGCCCGCCGCACCCCCGACGGCCGCCGGTGGTACGCGTACGGCGGCGACTTCGGCGAGGACATGCACGACGGCAACTTCGTGTGCGACGGGCTGCTCTTCCCCGACCGCACGCCCTCCCCCGGCCTCGTCGAGTACAAGAAGGTGATCGAGCCGGTCCGCATCGAGGGCGATGCCGCCGCGGGCACCGTGTGCGTCACCAACACCCATGACGTCATGGACCTTTCTCACCTGCGCTTCACCTGGACGTACGAGGTCGACGGGGTCACCGCCGCGCAGGACTGCCTGGCCGTGCCGCCGCTGGCACCCGGCGAGTCGACCGAGCTGAAGCTGCCCGAGCCCGCCGCGTCGGACCTGGCAGGGGAGGCGTTCTGGCAGGTACGCGCGGTCCTGGAGCGGGACATGCCGTGGGCACCGGCCGGGCACGAGGTGGCCTGGGGCCAGTGGCCCGCCCTCGTCCCGTCCACCGCGCGCCCCGCCGCGGGGGGTTCCGCCCCGCACGCGCCGCGGGCCGCCGAGGGAGGTGTCGTACTGCTCGGTCCCGGGACGTTCGACGCGGCCCGCGGGGAGCTGCGGCTGATCGACGGTTACGCGGTCTCCGGTCCCCGGCTCGACGTGTGGCGGGCCCCGACCGACAACGACGAAGGCGCCCCCTGGCAGCCCGACGTGCGCTACGGGCAGTTGTGGCGGGAGGCCGGACTGCACCGCATGCGGCACCGCGTCGACGAGGTCGTCGTGGAGGACGGCGGCCTGACCGTGCGGACCCGGGTCGCCCCGGCCGCCAAGGCGTTCGCGCTGCGCACCGTCTACCGCTGGACCGCCGACGGCGACCGGCTGCGCCTGGAGGTCGACGTCACGCCCGAGGGCGAGTGGACGCTGCCGCTGCCCCGGCTCGGCGTCCGCCTCGGCCTGTGCTCCACCCTGACGTCGGCCGAGTGGTACGGCGGCGGACCGGGCGAGGCCTACCCCGACACGCGCGCGGCGTCCCGCATCGGCCGCCACACGGCGCCGGTCGAGGCGCTGCAGACGCCCTACGTCCGCCCGCAGGAGAACGGCGCCCGCGCCGACGTACGGTGGGTGCGGCTGCGCCGCGAGGACGGCACGGGAGTGGCCATCGAGGGCGAGCCGCCCTTCTGGTTCACCGCCCGGCTCTGGACGACCGAGCAGCTGGACGCCGCCGCGCACACGACCGCGCTCGTGCCGGGCGACACGCTGTGGGTCAACCTCGACCACGGCCAGCAGGGCATCGGCAGTCAGTCGTGCGGACCCGGCGTGCTCCCCCGGCACCGGCTGGACGCCGCCCCCGCGTCGTTCTCGTTCACCTTCTCCTCGCTCACCGGCGACCACTGACCCCGGCGCCGCCGGACGGCTTCCCGCCGTCCGGCGGTGCGCGCCGGGGTGCAGGCTGGGGACGCCGGCCACAGCGACGTCAGGAGCAGCGATGAACGCATCCGCCCCTTCCTCACGGGCAGCGCGGACCGAGCGCGTCCGTACGGCGGTCTACTCCCACTTCGCCGCCACGGGCGGCGCCCCCTCCGTGGCGGACCTCGTGGCCCGGACCGGTCTGCCGTCCTCCGACGTGCGGAGCGCGCTGTACGCCCTGCACGAACACCGCGATGTGGTCCTCGACCCGCGGGGGCCCGAACGAATCGCCATGGCGCACCCCTTCGCGTCGATTCCGCTCGGCTTCTCGGTCATGGGCCGCGGCACTCTGTGGTGGGGCGGCTGCGCCTGGGACTCGTTCGCCGTCCCGCACCTGCTCACCGACGAGCCGGACGTGCTGGTCGCCACCCGCTGTCCGGCGTGCGACACCCCCCACGCCTGGGTGGTGGGCCGGCAGGCGCCGCCCCCGGGAGACCAGGTCGCCCACTTCCTGACCCCCGTGCGGCACATCTGGGACGACGTCGTGCACGCGTGCGCCAACCAGCGCGTCTTCTGCTCCGCCGACTGCGTCCACGACTGGCTCGAGGAGGCCGGACTGACGCCCGGCTACGTCATGGACCTGCCCACTTTGTGGAGGCTCGCAAGCGGCTGGTACTCGGGCCGCATGGATCCCGGCTACGTCCGGCGCGACCCCGCCTCGGCCGCGTCCTACTTCGCGGGCGTGGGTCTGCGCGGGCCGTTCTGGGGCCTGGACGACTGACCCGGCCGCCCCCGCGGGGCGGCGCGGGGGACCGGGTCGGCGGGTCGATCCGGGGGCCGGCTACGCCGTGGCGGTGTCCGCCTGCGGGGCGGCCGTCCCGTTCCCGTCGGCGAGGGCGGGCCAGGCGCGTCCCTCGCCGCCCTTGGCGACAGCCCGCCACCAGGGGTCGAGGGGCAGGCCGGCGGCGGGCTCGAAGGGCTCGCCGGGGCGGGGCACGGCGACCCGGGCACCGGAGGCGCGGGCGGCGGCGACGGTGCCCTCCGCGGGCGCCTCCCAGGGGTGCGGCGCGAGGTTGAAGGTGCCCCAGTGGATCGGCAGCATCAGCTCGCCGCGCAGGTCGCCATGGGCGCGGACGCCCTCCTCCGGCGTCATGTGGATGTCGGGCCAGAACTCGCTGTAGGCGCCGATCTGCACCATCGTGGCATCGAAGGGGCCGTAGGAGGCACCGATCTCGGCGAATCCGGGGAAGTAGCCGGTGTCGCCGCTGTGGTAGACGCGGTGCTCGGGGCCGGCCACGACCCAGGAGGCCCACAGGGTGTGCTGGGTGTTGCGGATGGCCCGGCCGCAGAAGTGGCGGGCGGGCGTCGCGGTCAGGGTGAGCCCGCCGACCTGCGTGGACTCGTGCCAGTCCAGCTCGGTCATGCGGTCCGCGGGGACGCCCCAGCGCTCCAGGTGCGCCCCGACGCCGAGCGGGACCACGAAGCGCGTGCCCGTACCGGCCAGCGCCTTGATCGTGGGCATGTCCAGGTGGTCGTAATGGTCGTGCGAGATGACGATCGCGTCGGCCTCGCCCAGTTCCCGCAGCGCCACCGGGGGCCGGTGCAGCCGCTTGGGCCCGATGAAGGAGAAGGGGGAGCAGCGCTCGCCCCATACGGGGTCGAAGAGGACGCGGTGCCCGTCGATCTCGGTCCAGACCGTGGAGTGGCCCATCCAGGTGAGCCGCAGTCCGGACGCGGGCGGTGCCGCCAGATCCGCCAGGGTGGACCCGTACAGCGGGATGTCGCCGCCCGGGGCGCGGCGCACCCGGTCCTCCTTGCGGAAGTAGGAACGCGCGAACCGCAGCATGGAACCCGAGGGCGCCGTCCGGGCGCTCACCGGGTTCGTGAAGACGCCGTCGGCGAAGTGGGGCGACCGCTGGATGCGCTCCATCCTTTCCCCGTAGGGATTGTCTCCGAAAGCGGGGATGAGACGGGCGAGCGGAGAACGCTTCGGACTGGAGCCGGTCACGGCACCTCCCGGTAGTCGGCGGTCACGATCGCGCCGTGACCGTGCGGGTCCCGGCAGCACCAGTATGTACAGCGACAACTCCTACATCGGTCATTCCAGTTCCGCGCCCCGTTGTCCATCCTGTGCACGTCCTGTCACGGGGCGCGGACCCGGCGTGGCTATCCCGTGGCGCGGGGCTGCCCGTAGGCGCGCTCCACATGCAGCTTCAGGACCAGGCGTTTGTCCTCCACCATGGCGCGACGGTAGTCGTCCCAGTCGGGGTGCTCGCCCTGCACGGCCCGGAAGAGGTCGATGAGTTCCTCGACGGTCGCGTCGTTCCGGTCGGCGGCGACGGGGGTGAGTTCGGCCGTGCCCTCGGCGACCGTCCAGGCCCAGCGGTCCGTGGTGGTCACGTGGTAGCTGGCGCGGGGGTCGCGCCGCAGATTGCGGGTCTTGGCGCGGTCGTCGGTGAGGGAGACCCGCAGCACCCGGGTCGCCGGGTCGTAGTGGTGGGTGACGTTGGAGATCTGGGGACGGCCGTCCCGCTTGATCGTCACCAGCTCGCCCCCGTGGGTGTCGGCGAGCAGTCGCAGCAGTTCCGTATCGCTCATGCCCGCCTCAACGACCGTCCGGGACAGAGGATTCCACGACCGCGCCATCCGGGGTGAGGTGCGCGTGATGGGCCGTTCCGTCCGCCCAGTGGACGGTCACCTCGTGGCCGGCGGAGGTGCTGCGCACCTCCGCCTTCGCCGCCGCGGACAGCGGTTCCGGGTCCGGTACGCCGGTCAGCCGCGCGGCGCACACGAAGAGATCGCCGCGCTCGCCGCGGTTCCGGCCGGCGCCGGTGGTGACACCGTCGGCGGCCGGGACGACGGCGTGCGGGGTGCACGCGGTCGGCGCGGGCGGCAGCGCGGGGGCGTCGCCGAGTCCGTGCAGCGGCAGCAGCTCGGAGCGCAGCCCCTCCCCCGCGGGCCAGCCGGTCTGCCGCACGGCCGTGCCGGGCTCGGCGCCGGTGACCAGATGGAGGCGGACCTCGGCGGCGCCGCGGGCCAGGACGACGGCGACCACGCGCACGCCCTCGCCGGCCGTCGATCGCGAGGCGGCCCAGCCCTCGCCCGCGCCGAGCGGGACGATCCCGGCCCGCGCGGTGACCGAGCCGTCGGCGCGGACCAGGCCGAAATGGTTGTCCGGTGAAGCCGCGACAGAGACCGGCGCCGTGGCGCTGGAGTACGCGAGGCGGGTGTAGTGCGGGTCGTAGCGGGCGTCCTCGCTGCCGTGGTTGTGCAGGCGCACGACGCCGTCCGCCACGGTGGACTGCAGCAGCCAGTTGGGCGCCGGCAGCGCGGTCAGCGCGTCGGCCCGTTCGGCGGGCGCGGCCTCCTCGGTGGCCGTCCACACCTCGTGGTCCGCCGGGAGCAGCAGCCCGAGGAATCCCTTGCTCGCCCAGTACGGGGACGCGGGCCCGGAGTACGCCTGGAGCACGGGCTCGTACGGGCCGTGCCAGCCCAGCGACAGCAGCCCGTCGGGCCCGGCCGCGCCGCGGTCGAGGAAGTGGCGCAGGGCGCCGGAGGCCAGCCGCCGGTTGGTGCCCGGGGTGAGCGGGGTGTGGCCGGTGAGCGCGCCGAGCCACAAGGGGCCGGCGGTGGCCATGCGGTAGGTGAGGGAGCGCCCCTGGTGCACGGGCGAGCCGTCGGAGCCGAAGAGCCGGGCGTAGTCGGCGAGGTGGACGCGCAGCCGCTCGCCGTAGCGGTCGAGGCGGTCGGTGTCTCCGGAGAGCCACGCCTCCAGCACGGGGTACAGGTGCAGGGCCCAGCCGTTGTAGTAGTCAAAGGCCCGCCGGTCGCCGTCGGTGTACCAGCCGTCGCCGACGTACCAGCGCTCGATGCCGTCCAGGCCGCGGGTGACGGCCCCCTGGTCGCCGAGGAAGCCGGCGACGGTGACGGGGAACAGCTCCCAGTTGCAGGCCCAGGGTTCGGCGGTGACCGCGCGGGACAGCCACGCGCGGGCGCGCTCGCGCACCGCGTCGTCGAGGTGGTCCCAGAGCCAACGGCGGGTCAGGCGCAGCGCGAGGGCGATCGAGGCGGCCTCGACCAGGGGCTGGCTGCGGTCGGCGACGACCGGCCAGTCCTCGGGCCCGTCCCCGCCGGGGCGGGCGGTCCCTGCGGCCAGACCGTCGGCGTACCGCTCGAGGAGCCCTTCCGGGTCGTCGCCGCCGGCGCCCGCGACGCGGATCGCGGCGAGCAGGAAGGTCCGCGCGTAGCCCTCCAGTCCGTCCGAGCGCCCGCCGGAGCTGCTGGGGCGGCCACCGGGCAGGTGGTAGAGCGCGCGGCCCGGGGTGGCGTGCGGGGCGACGGCCGCGAGCAGCCCGTCGGCGACGGCCTCCCAGTGGGCCCGGGTCCATCCGGTGCACGGGCTCAGCACCCGGTCCTCGGGCGGCAGGACGAAGGGGTGCGGGGGCGCGGAACGGGTCACGGGGTGGCTCCTCTCCGGCCGCTGGGTGGGCCGTCGTGGACCCTACCCGCGGGGGCAAGCGCTTTCTAGACCGCCTGCGGACGTCCCGGCGCCTCAGCGCACCGGCACGTCCGTCTTCCGCCCCAGGTAGGTGAGCGGCCCGGGGTCCACGACCGGGATCACGTGGAAACCGAGGCGGTCGTAGAAGGCGCGGGCCGGCGTGTTCGCCGTGACCATGCCCAGATGGACGGCACCCGCCCCGCGCGCGGCCAGCGCCGCGAGCAGACGCGCCATCAGCTCCCTGCCGTACCCGGCCCGCTGGTACTCGGGCAGCAGGTCGATGTGCAGATGCGCCGGATAGCCGGCGAGTTCGGGGAGGAGCATCCGCTCGGGCCAGTGCAGCAGGCGCGCCATCTCCTCGTCCGGGGTCAGCGGCGCGCCCTTCGGCTCCGGGTGGCGGTCGGCGACCGCGGGCAGCCACTCGTCGCGGAAGCGCCGCACGAAGGCCGCCGTGTCGGCGACCCCGACGACGTAGCCCACGACGCGTGTCCCGTCGTCCACGACGAAGGCGAGGTCCGGCTCCAGGCGGGCGTACGGGCCGGCGAAGATGTCGGGCAGCAGGTCCTGGTCCGCGTACAGGGCGCGGGCGTCGCCGCCCTCGTGGCCGGTGCGCACGCAGACGTCGTAGAGGCCGGCCCGGTCCTCCGGGCGGTAGAGGCGGATGGCCGCGCGTGAGGTCATGCGGGCATCATGGCCCAATGGGAGCGCTCCCACAACCCCCTCGGCGCGGAGCGATAGGCTGAAGGAAGGGCCCACGGAACGCGGCCGAGGGGAGATCGCCATGGCCCCGGGCACCGAGACACCGGCCGTCACGCGCGGCCCCCACCGGCTGTACGCCGAGGTCTCCGCCGGCACGGGCACCCCCGTCGTCCTGATGCACGGCTTCCCCGACAACTGCCGTCTCTACGACCGGCTGCTGCCACTCCTCCAGGGCCGCGTCCCCGTCGTCCGCTTCGACTTCCTCGGCTGGGGACGCTCCGACAAGCCGCCCGGCCACCCCTACTGCGTCGCCGAGCAGGAGGCCGACCTCGCCGCCGTCGCCGACTCCCCGGCCACCGGACTCCGCGACCGCCGGCTGATCCTGGTGGCGCACGACGCCTCGGGACCGCCCGCGATCGACTGGGCACTCGCCCACCCCGGCCGCGTCGCCCGGCTCGTCCTCCTCAACACCTACTACCACTGGACACCCGCCCTGCGCCGGCCACCGGCGATCGCGCTCTACTCCACCCCCCTGCTGCGTTCCGCCGCCCGCGCCGTCGCCCGGCGCCGTCCGGACCTCGACCGGCGCCTGTTCGCCTGGCAGGTCGGGTCGTTCATCCGCGACCCCGTGGCGCGCGAGCTGTACGTGGCGCTGCTGTACGAGGAGTTCCCGGCCGCGCGTCCGGCCTTCTGGCGCCTGGGCGAGGAACTGCCGCGGGCGGTGCTGCGCCGCCGCCGGCGCATCCCGGAACTCCAGGACTTCCAGCCGCGGGTCCGCGTGGTCTTCGGCGCCCGGGACCGCTGGCTCAACGCGCGCGTGGCCCGCCAGTTCGCCGTCCTCTTCCCGCACAGCGAACTGCGGCTCCTCCTGCGGGCCGGCCACTACGTCCAGATCGACGAACCGGCCCTGGTGGCGGGCGCGATCACGGCCGGGTAGCCGGCAGGGGACCCAACGGCGGGCCGGCGAGGGCCGGGCGGCGCCCCAGGAACATCGTGCGCAGGGCCACGGCCGGGGCGAGCATGCGCGACGGCGGCGCGGTGAGGGCCACCACGTCCCGGAAGGCCGACCCGACGACAGGGTCGACGGCGGCGCGGGCCACGAGCCGTTCGACGTACCAGCTCTTGAACCGGTCACCGAGGCCCGCGGCGGAGGACTGCCCGGCGTCCAGGTAGGGGCTGTCGGCGCCCACGGCAATGAGCCAGGCGGCGTCCGCGGCCCGGGCGACGGCCCGCTGCGCCCGCACGGCCAGGCCCGCGCGCGGGCCGCCGTCCGCCAGGGCGTCGCGCAGGGCGAGCGCGCCGACCGCCGCGACCGTCATGCCCTGGCCGTAGACGGGGTTGAAGGAGCAGGCGGCGTCGCCGACGACGACCAGGCCCTCGGGCACACCGCCGGGTGCCTCGTAGTGGCGCCGCCGGTTGGAGGTGTCCCGGAAGCCGATCACCGGGGACAACGGTTCGGCGCCCCGCACCAGTTCGTGGAGGTAGGGGTGGGCGAGCCCGGAGGTGAACTCGGCGAAGGCGTCGTCGTCCGTGGGGACGTCGAGCCCCCCGATCCCGGACACCGTGAGGATCCAGGTGCCGTCCTCCAACGGCAGCAGCCCACCGGCGGCCGGGTTGTCCGGCCGGTACTGGACGTACACCCCGGTCTCCGGGGGCTCGGGCAGCCGCAGGACCCGCGTGGCGTACTGGAGGCCCGGGTCCACCGACTCCTGGGCGGGCGCCGCCCGTCCCAGTGCCTCCAGCCACTGCGGCGTGCGGGAGGCCCGTCCCGACGCGTCCACGACGAGGTCCGCGGCGATGTCCCGCTCCTCGCGCCCCTCGCCGCGCGACCGCACGCGGACACCGGTGACGCGGTCGGGGCCGCCCAGCAGGCCTACGGCATCGGTCGCCTCGACGACCTCCAACGCGGTGCCGGAGGCGGCGGCCAGCGCGAGGACGCGGCTGCGGACGACGTGGTCGAGCAGTGGGCGCGTGCAGGAGATCAGCGAGTGCCGGCCCTCGTCGAACCGGATCTGCCATCCGGTCGGACCGCAGGTCAGCAGGTCGCGCGGCATGTCCAGGCGCCGGGCGCCGGCCGCGGCGAGTTCCGCGCCGGTACCCGGAAGGAGCTCCTCCAGCGCCTCCTGGCCACCGGTCAGGAGGATGTGCAGGTGCCGGGCCTGCGGCACGCCCTTCCGGAAGGCCGGGCCGTCCGGGTAGCGATCGCGTTCGACGACCGTCACCTTGCGGACGTGGCCGAGCAGCGCCCGTGCGACCAGCATCCCGGCGAGGCCGCCGCCCATGACCACCGCGTCGCCCTCGCCGCCGCCCATGAGCGCTCCCGCCAGTCGTCCATCGTCGATCCGCCCAGCCTCGCGGGCCCGGCACGGTCGGTCAACTCCGGTGCGGGTGGATGGGACGGGCCCCGCACCGAATCCCCACGGATGTCCCACAGGACCGGCCGAGTCCCCGTCCGCCCCCTCCGAACCCGCCCCGCCCCAGGGCGGGTTCGAACATCGGGCCGATGACGTGGCGTCGGGGAGCCTCGGGAGCGTCAGCGACGCCAGGCGCCCGCGGCGGCGGCCTCTCGGGCGAAGTCGCCGAAGTCGCGGGGTGTGCGGCCGAGGACCCGTTCGACGTCGCCGGTGAGACGGGCGTTGCGCCCGTCGAGCAGATCGCCGAAGAGCTGGGTGAGGAAGTCGACGGCCTCGTCCGGCAGTCCGAGGGCGGCGAGGTGCGGGCCGTACTCGCGCGGCGGAACGGCGGTGTACCGGATCGGGCGGCCGATGGCGGCGCCGATCTCGGCGGCGGCGTCGGCGAAGGTCAGCAGGCGCGGGCCGGTCACGTCGTAGGTCAGGCCGGCGTGTCCGTCGCCGGTGAGCGCCGCGACGGCGATGTCGGCGATGTCCCGGGCGTCGACGAAGGGTTCGCCGACCGTTCCGGCCGGGAAGACGATCCCGCCGTCGAGGACGCCGTCGCGGAACAGTCCCTCGCTGAAGTTCTGGCAGAACCAACTGGCCCTGATCACCGTGCAGTCGGCGCCCGCGCTCCGCACCGCGTCCTCGGCGGGCAGGGCGAGGTCCTCGCCGCGGGCGGACAGCAGGGCGATGCGGCGCACGCCGCTCGCGGCGGCGAGCGAGGCGAAGGCGCCGAGCGTGGCGGCGGCCCCCGGGTCGCCGACGTCGGGGTGGTACGCCAGGTAGGCGACGGTCGCGCCGTCGAGCACGGGTGCCCAGGTGGCGCGGTCCGCCCAGTCGAAGGGCGGTTCGCCGGAGCGGGAGGCGGTGCGTACGGCGAGGCCGTGCGCGGCCAGCGCCCGGACGACATGGCGGCCGGTCTTGCCCGTGCCGCCGAGGACGAGCGCGGTGCCTGCGGGGTTCGGTGCGGGTGTCTGCGTCATGTTCCCCAGTGAATCGGTCGCCGGATGAGACGGTCCATGGCCGATCGGCTCCGTTCCATACGCGAGCGTCTACGCTGACCCGTATGGACGCACTGACGGGCCTGCTCGACGGACCCCGCGCGCGGGGCGCGTTCCTGCTGCGCATGGTCATGGAACCGCCGTGGTCGGTACGGATCGAGGACCGGGCGCCGCTGTGCGTCATGACGGTCGCGCGCGGCGGGGCGTGGATCGTGCCCGAGGACGGAGAGGCGGTGCGGCTGGGCCCCGGCGACCTCGCCGTCGCCCGCGGCCCCGCCCCGTACGCCGTCGCCGACCGGCCCTCGACCCCACCGCACGCGTGGATCCTGCCCGGCGGGGTGTGCCGTTCCGCGGACGGGCACGACCTGGCCGACGCGACGGCGCTGGGGGTCAGGACCTGGGGCAACCGGGCCGACGGGGCGGACGTCATGCTGGTCGGCACCTACCAGCTGGGCGGCGAGGTCGGCCGGCGCCTGCTGGACGCGCTGCCGCCGCTGCTGGTGCTCCCCGCCGGGGACTGGGAGAGCCCGTTGCCCGCGCTGCTGTCGGAGGAGATCGTCAAGGACGAGCCGGGGCAGGAGGCGGTACTGGACCGGCTGCTGGATCTGCTGCTGATCTCGGCGTTGCGTACGTGGTTCGCCCGGCGCGGCGCGTCGGCCCCCGCCTGGTACCGCGCCTTCGCCGACCCGGTGGTGGGCCGGGCGCTGCGTCTGCTGCAGAACAACCCGGCCCACCCCTGGACGGTGGCCGGCCTCGCCGCCGAGGCCGGTGTGTCCCGGGCGGCACTGGCCCGCCGCTTCGGCGAACTCGTCGGAGAACCCCCGATGGCCTATCTGACCGGCTGGCGTCTCACGCTCGCCGCGGACCTGCTGCGCGAGCCCGACGCCACCCTCGGCGCGGTCGCCCGCCGGGTCGGCTACGGCAGTCCCTTCGCGCTCAGCGCGGCCTTCAAGCGCGTGCGCGGGATCAGCCCGCAGGAACACCGCGGCGCCCCGGCCCGTACGGAGTGACACTGGACAGTAGCGATGAACGGCTCGATTCAGATGGGACGGGTGTACGGGGTTCCGCTGCGGATGCACTGGAGCGTCCCCGTACTCGTCGTGCTGCTCGCGTACGGGCTCGGCCACGACACCCTGCCCGCCTGGATCCCCGGGCTGTCCACCACCGTCTACACGCTGGCGGCCGCCGTGGGCGCGGTCCTGCTGATGGGGAGCCTGCTGGTTCACGAGATCGCCCACGCGGCGACGGCCCTGCGCAAGCACATCTCCGTGCAGGACGTCACCTTGTGGGCGATGGGCGGCATGACACGCATGGACCGGGCCACGTCGGCGGGCGCGGCCTTCCTGGTCGCGGTCAGCGGACCGCTGGCCAGCCTCGTCATCGGGGGCATCGCGCTCGGCGCGGGCCTCGGCGTGGCCGCGGCCGCCCACCGCTCCGTCCCCGGGGCGCTGCTGGTCTGGCTGGGCTGGGCCAACCTGCTCCTCGGGGCCTTCAACCTGCTGCCCGCGTCGCCCTTGGACGGCGGGCGCGTGCTGCAGGCCCTGCTGTGGTGGCGGACCGGTGACCGCGACCGCGCCGACCGCGCGGCCGGCCGGGGCGGGCAGGTCGTCGGCGTGCTCCTGGTCCTCGGTGGCTGGCTGGCGTTCGCCCGCGGTGTCCCCGGCGGCCTGTGGCTGGCGCTCGTCGGGCTGTTCATGGCCCTCACCGCGGGCGCCGAGCGGCAGCGCGCCGTCATCGGCGCGGCACTGCGCGGGGTGCGCCTCGGGGACGCGATGTCCTCGCCGGTCGCGACGGGTTCCGACTGGCTCGCCGTGGACCGCTTCATCGACGAGGTCGCGCTGCAGTCGCGGCACTCCGTCCTGCCGCTGCTCGACTTCGACGGGCGGCTGTCCGGTCTGGTGTCCCTGCGCCGTCTGACCTCCGTGCCGGCCGAGCGCCGCGCCGAGGTCCGGGTGCGCGACGTCGCGGTCCCGCTGTCCCAGGTGACCACCGGTTCGCCCGACGAGCTCGTCAACGACGCCCTGGACCACCTGCGGTCCGGCGCCGGAGGGGTGCGCGTGGTGGTCGTGGACGGCGGCCGCCCGGTCGGCATCGTCACCGGCGGCGACATCACCCGGCTGGTGCAGCGCCGGCAGATGGCGGGCGGCAGCCGCGCCGCGTGACCGCGCGAGCACGGCAGGACTGCTGCGCACGGGCCGCCCCTGGGCGACGATGGAGCCATGCTGCTCGCGGAGATCGCGCGTACGTCCCAGGAGATCGCGGCCACGTCCGCCCGGTCGGAGAAGGTCGCGGCGCTCGCCCGGCTGTTGAGGGCCGCGGAGCCCGACGAGGCGCCCGTGGTGATCACCTACATCGCGGGACGGCTGCCGCAACGCCGCACGGGCGTCGGCTGGAGCACCCTGCGCGAGCGCCACGAGCCGGCGGCCGAGCCGCTGCTGACCGTGGCCGCGGTCCACGCGACGCTCGACCGGATCGCGGCGGTGACGGGCAAGGGCGCCGCCGCGGAACGCAAGCGGCTGGTCGCGGAGCTCATGGGCGCGGCCACGCAGGAGGAGCAGGCCTTCCTGCTCGGGCTGATCGGCGGCGAACTCCGGCAGGGGGCCCTGGACGCGCTCGCCGTGGAAGGGCTCGCGGTCGCGGCGGGCGCGCCCCCTGAGGACGTACGGCGCGCGGTGATGCTCGGCGGCTCGCTCGGCACGGTCGCGCACGCGCTGCTGGCGGACGGCCCCGAAGCCCTCGCCGCGTTCCGGCTGGAGGTCGGCCGCCCGGTGCAGCCGATGCTCGCGCAGACCGCCAAGGACGTGGACGAGGCACTGGACCGCCTCGGCCCCTGCGCGCTGGAGGAGAAGCTCGACGGCATCCGCGTCCAGGTGCACCGCGCCGGGCCCGTCGTCCACGTCTACACCCGCACCCTCGACGAGATCACCGACCGGCTGCCCGAAGTCGTCGCCGCCGCCATGGAGTTGGCGGTGGAGGAAGCCGTGCTCGACGGCGAGGTCATCTCCTTCGGCGACGACGGCCGCCCGCGCCCCTTCCAGGAGACCTCCTCCCGCGTCGGCTCACGCCTCGACGTCGCGACCGCCCAGGTGGCCCTGCCGGTGGCACCGGTCTTCTTCGACCTGCTGTCGGTCGACGGCCGCGACCTGCTCGACCTGACCACCGCGGAACGCCATGCCGAACTGGCCCGCATCGCGCCCGAGCCGCGCCGCGTCAAACGCCTGGTCGCCACCGACCCGGCCGACCCCGCCACACGCGAGGCGGCACGGGAGTTCGCCGCGCGGGTCCTGGAACGCGGCCACGAGGGCCTCGTCGCCAAAGCCCTCGACGCCCCCTACAGCGCGGGACGGCGCGGCGCCGCCTGGCTCAAGGTGAAACCGGTGCACACGCTGGATCTGGTGGTCCTCGCCGCCGAATGGGGCCACGGCCGCCGCACCGGCAAACTCTCCAACCTCCACCTCGGGGCCCGCCGGCCCGACGGCACGTTCGCGATGCTCGGCAAGACGTTCAAGGGCCTCACCGACGCGATGCTCGCCTGGCAGACCGAACGCCTCCAGGCACTCGCCGTCAGCGACGACGGCTGGGTCGTCCGGGTCCGCCCCGAACTCGTCGTCGAGATCGCCTTCGACGGGCTCCAGCGGTCCTCCCGCTACCCGGCCGGGGTCACGCTGCGGTTCGCGCGGGTCCTGCGCTTCCGGGAGGACAAGGCGGCGGCCGACGCGGACACGGTGGACGCGGTGCTGGCCCTCCGCGCGTAACGCGGCGCTGGCCGTCCGGGTAGGTTTTTCCCCTCCCGCCCTCCCTCCCCCAACCTTCGGCCGGGGGTGCCCCCAGCCCCGTGAAGTCAGTGACCCCGGCGCCCGTTTCAAGGTGGGGCGGGTTCGGGGCCTCCGGGGCTGCACGTCCTGGACTGGCATATTTACGCGCCTTTCCAGCACCTGCTCATCCCATCCCGACCCGGATACCGCGCACAAATATGCCGCACCGTCCAGAACATCCACCCCTACGACCCCGCCCCCTCCGTTGTTTGTCGCGCCTGATCCCCGGTGGGGTGTGGTTGGCGGTGACGGCTGGGCACCTGGACCGCGCCGCGCCAACGAATGGCCCGAGCACGGTGCCGTCTCTACCCCCCTCCGGGGATCAGGCGCATGACGAGACCGAGGGGGCGGGGGTGTAGGGGTGGGCGTTCTGGACTGTGGAGCATATTTGGGTGCATGACCCGGGGTGATCAAGAGAGAGCGCCTGAGGCACCTAAATGTGCTGTCCAGAATGGCCAGCCCCGGAGGCCCCGAACCCGGCACCCCACGAAACGCGCGCCGGGGCGCCCTGACTTCACAGGGCTGGGGGCACCCCCGGCCGAAGGTTGGGGGAGGGCGGGCGGGCGGGAAAAGAGCGCGCCCAGGGTCAGCCCGCCGCCAGCCCCGCCTCGAACACCCCGTACGCCCGGTCGTCGAAAAGCACGAACCGCACCTCCTCCACCCGCCCCGCCACCGCGTCCCGCACCGTGCGCAGCGCGATCCGCGCCCCGTCGTCGAGCGGCCACCCGTACACCCCGGTGGAGACGGCGGGGAACGCCACCGTGCGGGCGCCCAGTTCGTCCGCGACGCGCAGGGACTCCCGGTAGCAGGAGGCCAGCTGCTCCGAGCGGTCCTGCTCGGCGGACCACACCGGGCCGACGGTGTGGATCACCCAGCGGGCGGGCAGCCGCCCCGCGGTCGTGGCGACGGCCTGCCCGGTGGCGAGTCCGCGCCCGTAGCGGGATGCGCGCAGCGCGCGGCACTCCTCAAGGATCTCGGGCCCGCCGCGGCGGTGGATCGCGCCGTCGACGCCGCCGCCTCCCAGGAGCGAGGAGTTGGCGGCGTTGACGACGGCGTCGACGGCCTGCTCGGTGATGTCTCCCTGGACCAGGATGATGCGTGCCATGCGGGTGATCCTCCCACCCAGCGCGGATCACCAGTCGCAGGGCACCCGCAGGTCCAGCAGCGAGTCGCAGAACTCGGCGGGCCGCCGCGGCCAGCCCACGCTGTGCCAGTGGGCGATGCGCCAGCCCAGCCGCTTGGGCCACAGGGGCAGGTGCCGCAGGTCCGCCACGGGCACCCAGACCGGGGCGGCGCCCTTCTCCAGGTCGAGGGAGGAGCGCGGGCCGATCGTGCCACTGGCCTCGACGAGGAAGTAGTGGCCGGGGTGCGAGCCGCGGTGGACCCGGTTCACCCGGGCGATCTCGCGGCCGACGGTGCCGGTGAGCCCGGTCTCCTCGGCGAGCTCGCGCACCACCGCGGCCTCGGGGGTCTCCCCGGGCTCGACACCGCCGCCGGGGATCTCGTAGACGTCGCCGCGGCGGTGCCGGTAGCGGATCAGCAGCATGTGCCCGTCGCGGATGATCACCGCCCCGGCGCGGGTCCGCTTCGGCGGCCGGCCGAGGGGTTCCTCCACGACGAGGCGGCCGCGCCACCAGGGCGGCCCGTCCCAGGAGCGCAGGATGGCCTCCCACGCGGTCCACGGCGCGAGGGGAAGGTGCAGGGCCTCGTCCCGGGCGAGCAGCCGGGGCGGGGCGGAGGCCGGGGCGAGCGGGGCCGCGGCCCGGAAGTACAGCTCGGTGCCCGCGGTCGCGCGCACTTCCAGGCAGGGCGAGGCGTCGATCCGGGCGTCGACGCCGAGGGCGGTGCGGGCCGCCTCGCGGGCCGTCGCCGTGGGGTCGCCGCGCGGCGGGACGGGGGCCCGGGGCAGGGTCAAGTCGTCGTGTACGGCGAGGTGTTGGTCGTGGAAGAGGATCACTCCTGCGTGCAGTGAGGACATCTGGCCGACGCTAGCAGCGCCCGCCGTCGCGGGCGTCGCGAATATTCCGGATCGGGGGCGGCCCCGCCCGTCCGCCCCTGCCGTCTGGTGATCGGCCCCCGGGCGTCGCACCCTGGAGGGAAGGAGGCGACTGACATGACACGTCCGGTCGGTATTGACCTCGGCACCACCAATTCGGTGGTCTGCGCGCTGGAGGGCGGTGAGCCCACCGTCATCACCAACACCGAGGGAGCGCGGACCACGCCCTCGGTGGTGGCCTTCGGCAAGGGCGGCGAGGTCCTCGTGGGCGAGATCGCCAAGCGCCAGGCCGTGACCAATGTCGAGCGCACGGCGCGCTCGGCCAAGCGGCACATGGGGGATTCCGGCTGGCGGTTCCCCGACTCCGGCACGATCGACGGCAAGCGCTTCACCGCCCAGGAGATCTCGGCCCGGGTGCTGCAGAAGCTGAAGCGGGACGCGGAGTCCTATCTCGGCGAGGACGTGACGGACGCGGTGATCACGGTCCCCGCGTACTTCGACGACGTGCAGCGCACCGCGACCAAGGAGGCCGGCGAGATCGCCGGGCTCAACGTCCTGCGCATCATCAACGAGCCCACCGCGGCGGCCCTGGCCTACGGCCTGGACAAGGAGAACGACCAGACGATCCTCGTCTTCGACCTCGGCGGCGGCACCTTCGACGTGTCCCTGCTCGACATCGGCGAGGGCGTGGTGGAGGTGAAGGCCACCAACGGCGACACGCAACTGGGCGGCGACGACTGGGACCAGCGCATCGTGGACCATCTCGTCGAGCGCTTCAAGAACGGTTACGGGCTTGACCTGTCCCAGGACAAGATGGCGCTGCAGCGGCTGCGCGAGGCCGCCGAGCGGGCCAAGATCGAACTGTCGTCGTCGACCGAGACGACCGTCAACCTCCCCTACATCACCGCGTCCGCCGAGGGCCCGCTGCACCTGGACGAGAAGCTCACCCGCGCCCAGTTCCAGCAGCTGACCGCCGACCTGCTGGAGCGCTGCAAGTCGCCCTTCCACCAGGCGGTCGAGGACGCCCGGATCGACGTCTCCGACGTGGACCACGTGATCCTGGTCGGCGGCTCCACCCGCATGCCGGCGGTGACGGACCTGGTCAAGTCACTGACGGGCAAGGATCCGCACAAGGGCGTGAACCCGGACGAGGTCGTGGCCATCGGCGCCAGCCTCCAGGCCGGTGTGCTCAAGGGCGAGGTCAAGGACGTGCTGCTGCTCGACGTCACCCCGCTGTCCCTGGGCATCGAGACCAAGGGCGGGATCATGACCAAGCTGATCGAGCGCAACACGACCATTCCGACCAAGCGCTCGGAGATCTTCACCACGGCCGAGGACAACCAGCCGTCTGTGCAGATCCAGGTGTTCCAGGGTGAGCGCGAGATCGCGGCGTACAACAAGAAGCTCGGCGTGTTCGAGCTGACCGGACTGCCCCCGGCGCCGCGCGGGGTGCCGCAGGTCGAGGTCTCCTTCGACATCGACGCCAATGGCATCATGCACGTGGCGGCGAAGGACCTGGGTACCGGTACGACGCAGAAGATGACCGTCACCGGCGGCTCGGGGCTGCCGAAGACCGACATCGACCGCATGATGCGCGAGGCCGAGCAGTACGCGGAGGAGGACCACCGGCGCCGCGAGTCCGCCGAGACCCGCAACACCGCGGAGGGCCTGGTCTACTCGACCGAGAAGCTGCTGCGCGACAACCCCGACAAGGTCCCGGCCGATCTGCGGACCGAGACGGAGGCGGCGGTCGCGGACCTGAAGGAGAAGCTGGCGGCCGAGGGCGACGACACCGCGGCCATCCGCACCTCCACGGAGCGGCTGAGCGCGACGGCGCAGAAGATCGGCACGGCGATGTACGCCCGGGCCCAGGCGGAGTCGTCCGCCGCGGGGGCCGGCCAGGGGGCCGGACCACCGCCGTCCGACGCGGACGACGGCAACGACGACGTGGTGGACGCCGAGATCGTCGACGACGACAAGCGGGAGGGGGGCACGGCATGAAGGGCGCCGCCCCGCCCGAGGGGGCCGGTGAGCTGCGGGCCCGTCTGGCCGAGCGCACGGCGGACCTCAAGCGGCTGAAGGCGGAGTACGACAACTACCGCAAGCGCGTGCACCGGGACCGGCTGGCGGTGCGCGAGATCGCCGTCGCCAATGTGCTGCGCGGCCTGCTCCCGGTGCTGGACGCGGTGGACCGCGCCAGGGAAGTGGGCGAGGTGACGCAGGGCTTCGGCGCGGTCGTGGACGTGCTGGAGACCCGGCTCGGCGAGCTGGGCCTGCGGTCCTTCGGCACGCCGGGCGACCCCTTCGACCCGGTCCGGCACGAGGCCGTGGGCACTGCCGGAGGGGCGGAGTCCGAGGGACCGGTGTGCGCCGAGGTCGTACGGCCCGGCTACCGGGTCGGCGGGCATCTGCTGCGCCCGGCCGAGGTCGTGGTGGCCAGACCTGCGCCGCGGCGGGCGCGGGTGCACCCTGGAGGCATGGAGACGACCCACAAGGTGGACGTTGCCCCGCTCGCGGAGGACCACCGCTACCGGCGGGTGCACCTGCGCGGCGTCGGCTGGCAGGAGTGCGAGCGCGAGGAGTTCGAGTTGCGGGTGCGCGACGTGTTCCCCGACATCGACGTGTCCGATCCCCAGCAGGTGCACTGGGCCGACCATCCCGGCGAGTGGCCCGACTGGCGGCCGGGCGAGGCCTGAGACGGTACGAGCGCCGCGGGCGGCGGCTCAGGCCGCCGCGAGCAGCGCCACGACGCGTTCCACGGCGAAGGAGTAGCCCTGGACGCCGCAGCCGGCGACGACCCCGTCGGCGCGCAGGGAGACGTAGCTGTGGTGCCGGAAGCTCTCGCGCCGGTGGATGTTGGAGATGTGGACCTCCACGACCGGCATCCCGTCGCAGGCGTTCAGCGCGTCGAGGAGCGCGATCGAGGTGTGCGAGTAGGCGCCCGGGTTGATGACGATGCCGCAGTGCTCTTCGCGCGCCTCGTGGATCCAGTCGACGAGCTGTCCCTCGTGGTTGCTCTGGCGGCAGTCGACGGTGCCGCCGCGCCGCCGCGCGGTCGTCGCGCAGAGCGCCTCGACGTCGGCGAGGCTCTCCGGGCCGTAGATCTCCGGCTGCCGCTGTCCGAGCAGGTTGAGGTTGGGACCGTTGAGGACCATGATCGGCGCGTTGGCGAGAGTGCGGGTCATGGCCCTCAGGTCTACCACGTGATCACCCGAAGGTGACGTCGGCGTCCATCTCCCACACCAGGACCTCAGCGCCCTGCGCCCCGGCGGTCAGCCGCTGGCCCTCGGACCCGGTGACGCGCACGGCGTCGCCCTTCGACAGCAGTCCCGCGCCTTCCAGCGCGACCTCGCCCTTGGCGACGTACACGTGGGCGAAGGGTGCGGTCGGCAGCGCGAGGGTCTGGTCCGCGGTCATGCGGGAGGCCCGCAGGGCGGCGTGCTTCTGGGCGATGGAGATGGCCCGCTCGTCGCGGTCGCGCTCCATGCCTGAGGCGACGGTGACCCAGCCGCCGCGGGCGAGCTCGTCGTTGATGTCCAGCTGCTCGTAGCCGGGCTTGATGCCCTGCTCGTCGGGGAAGACCCACATCTGCACGAAGTGGACGGGGTCCTTGTGCTCGGGGCCGCCGGTGAGCTTCCACGAGTCGTTCTTCTCGCTGTGCAGGATGCCGGAGCCGGCGCTCATGCGCTGGGCGAGGCCCGGGTAGATCACACCGTTGTGGCCCTCGGAGTCCTGGTGGACGAGGCCCCCGTCGAGCACCCAGGTGACGATCTCCATGTCGCGGTGCGGGTGGGTGTCGAAGCCGGTGCCGGGCGCGACGACGTCGTCGTTGGAGACCAGCAGCAGGCCGAAGTGGGTGTTCTTGGGGTCGTAGTGGCGGCTGAAGGAGAAGCAGTGGTGCGAGTCGAGCCATCCCGCACGGGTGTGGAACCGCTGTCCTGCGCGGCGGACATCCAGCTGGGTGGTCATGGGGGTCTCCTCCTGCGGGGGTTGTGCCTACGGCCAAGGTAACATGTTGAAATCTAAACTATATTCCCTGAATGCCGTAGCTCCGCAGCTTGCGGTAGACGGTCGCGCGGGCGATGCCCAGCGCCTGCGCCGCCCGCGCCTTGTTGCCCCCGTGGGTGCGCAGCGCCTCCAGGATCGCGTCCCGCTCGGCCCGCTCCAGACTGCCCAGCCGCCGTCCGCCTGCGGCGCCGCGCACGGCGTCCGGGAGCTCGTCGGGGCGGACCGGGGCGGCCAGCCGGCGCCGGTCGGCCAGCTCGCGCACGATCAGCCCCAGCTCCGCGACGTTGCCCGGCCAGGTGTGCCGCTCCAGGACCCGCTTGGCCTCGACGGTCCAGGTCAGCGGCGGGAACCCGGGTGCGGGGCGCGGGCTGAGCGCGGCCAGCAGGCCCGGCACGTCCTCGGGGCGCTCCCGCAGCGGCGGCAGCGTCACGGAGCGCGCCGCCAGCCGTCCGAGCAGACGGTCCACGCACGGACCGCCCACCGGCTCGCCCGGGGTGGACGTGGCGGTCAGGGGCATACGGGGGTACCGGTCCAGCAGCGACACCAGCAGCGCGGCGGCGCCCGCGTCCAGCGCCTCCAGGTGCCGGACGAACACCGGCACCGGCGCGTACAGGGCGGACAGCCGCTCCACCCACGCGTGCGCGGCCGCCGCGGTGGCCTGCGCAGCGTCCAGCTCCACCGCGTCCGGGCGCACGGCGCGGGCCACGGCGGCCTTGCCGGTGCCCGGCTCGCCCGCGATCAGCAAGGTGCCGGGCGTACGTCCCAGGTCCACCGCGCGCGCCACCGCTGAGCGCCAGGACCGCGACGCGCCGGAGAGCCCCGGCAGCCGCGGGTCCGGCACGGCGGAGTGGGGGGCGCCCGCGTCGCCGGTGGGCGTGAGGATCGCCACGGCGCCGATGACCTCGCCCGCGTCCTGCACGGCACGCAGCCGGGCGGTCCAGCCGCCGCCCGGCAGAGGCAGTTCGCAGCCTTCCGCACGGCCGTCCCGCACCATGCCACCGGCCCGTCGTTCCAGCAGGTCAAGGGCTTCTTCCGAGAGCCGCCGGGCGGCCTCGGCGCTCACCAGGCGCGACCTGCCGTCGGCGGCCACTACCGCACGGGCCTCCGGCCGCTCGCGCAGATAGGCACCGAGCAGCAGTGCCTCGTGCGGTGTATCGGATTGAGACACGCCGGGAACCTCCCGCTGGTTAACCATTCGGTTCGTTGCCATTTCAATTATCCGTCAGGGAGCCGCTTTGATGGACACCGTCGAAACCGATGTGCTGATCGTGGGGAGCGGGCCCGCAGGGGCGACCGCCGCGCTCGCCCTGAGCAGCTACGGAATCCCCAACGTCGTCGTGACCCGGTACGACCGCCTGTCGGCGACTCCCCGGGCGCACATCACCAACCAGCGCACCATGGAGGTCCTGCGGGATCTGGGCGTCGAACAGGAGGTGATCGCCAAGGCCACACCCCAGCCCCTGATGGACAACACGGTCTTCTGCACCAGCCTCGCAGGCGAGGAACTGGGCCGCCTGCGCTCCTGGGGCAACGACCCGCTGGTCCAGGCCGCGCACGAGCTCGCGAGCCCGACCCGCATGTGCGACATGCCGCAGCACCTCATGGAACCGGTGCTCGTCGACGCCGCCGTCGCACGCGGGACGAAGCTGCGCTACGGCACCGTCTACAAGTCCTTCGTGCAGGACGCGGACGGCGTGACCGTGACCGTCGAGGACACCCTGCGCGGCGGCGAGTACGCCATCCGCGCCAAGTACCTCATCGGCGCCGACGGCGGCCGCAGCCAGGTCGCCGAGGACGCGGGCCTGCCGATGGGCGGCAAGATGGGGGTGGCGGGCAGCATCAACATCCTCTTCGACGCCGACCTGTCCCGCTGGACCGCCCACCGGCCCGGCACCCTCTTCTGGGTGCTGACCCCCGGGGCCACGGTCGGCGGCATCGGCGCGGGCCTGGTGCGCAACGTCACGCCGTGGAACGAGTGGCTGATCGTGTGGGGCTACGACGTCGAGGCCGCGCCGCCGGACCTCACCGAGGAGTACGCCCTGTCGGTGGTCCGCCAGCTGATCGGCGACGACGAGGTGCCGGTGACCATCCGCTCCAGCTCGTCCTGGACGGTCAACGAGATGTACGCCGAGACGTACGCGAACGGCCGGGTCTTCTGCGCGGGCGACGCCACCCACCGGCACCCGCCGTCCAACGGGCTGGGCTCCAACACCTCCATCCAGGACTCCTACAACCTGGCGTGGAAGCTGAAGCTGGTGCTCGACGGCACCGCGGCGCCCTCGCTGCTCGACAGCTACACCGCCGAGCGCGCCCCCGTCGGCAAGCAGATCGTCACCCGCGCCAACAAGTCCATCGGGGAGACCGCCCCGGTCTTCGAGGCGCTGGACCTGCTCGCACCGCAGAGCCCGGAGCAGCTCGTCGCCAACATGGCCTCCCGCAAGGACGCCACGCCCGCAGGCGAGAAGCGCCGGCAGCGGCTGCGCGAGGCGATCGACTTCAAGCGGTACGAGTTCAACGCCCACGGCGTCGAGCTCAACCAGCGCTACTCCTCGGCGGCGGTCGTCCCCGACGGCAGCCCCGACCCCGGTTTCGACCGGGACCCCGAGCTCCACCACCAGCCCAGCAGCCGCCCCGGCGCGAAGCTGCCGCACGCCTGGCTGACCGCGGGCACCCGCACCCTGTCCACCCTGGACCTGGGCGGCGGCGGGCGCTTCACCCTGCTCACGGGCATCGGCGGCGACACCTGGCTGGCGGCCGCGCGCAGCGTCGGCGCGGAGCTGGGACTCGACATCGCGACCGCCGTGATCGGCCCCGGGCAGGACTACGAGGACCCCTACGGCGACTGGGCGCGGCTGCGCGAGACCGGCGACACCGGCGTGCTGCTGGTCCGCCCCGACCTGTACGTCGCCTTCCGGCAGGCGGGCGGGGCGGCCGACGAGGCCGAGGCGCGCGGCGTGCTCGGCGCGGCGCTGCGGCGCATTCTGGGACGGGACTGACAAGGAGCCATTGATGGACTTCACCGAAGAGAGCGCGACCGCGGCGGTCGTGGAGAGCTTCGCCGGTACGCCCGATCCGCGGCTGCGCGAGATCCTGGGCAGCCTGACGCGCCATCTGCACGACTTCATCCGCGAGGTCGAGCCCACCATGGAGGAATGGGAGTGGGGCGTCGACTTCCTGACCCGCACGGGCCAGAAGTGCGACGACAAGCGGCAGGAGTTCATCCTGCTCTCGGACGTCCTCGGTGTGTCGATGCTCGTGGAGACGATCAACCAGCGCAAGGCCGCGCGGGCGGCCGGTGAGACGGTCACCGAGTCCACCGTGCTCGGCCCGTTCCACATGGTCGACTCCCCCGAGCGCGCCCTCGGCGACTCGATCGACATGGTGGGCACCGGGCAGCCGTGCGTGGTCACCGGGCGGGTGCTGTCCGTGGACGGCACCCCCCTGGCCGGCGCGATGGTGGACGTGTGGCAGGCCGACGAACACGGCTTCTACGACGTCCAGCAGCCGGGGGCGCAGCCGCAGGGCAACGGGCGCGGTCTGTTCACCACCGACGAGGAGGGGCGCTTCCGGTTCCGCACGGTCGTCCCGGCGCACTACCCGATCCCCACGGACGGCCCGGTCGGCGACCTGCTCGGCGCGACCGGGCGGCATCCGTACCGCCCGGCGCACATCCACTTCATCGCGGGGCACACCGGCTTCCAGCCGGTGACCACGCACATCTTCGTCGAGGACAGCCCGTACCTGGACTCGGACGCGGTGTTCGCGGTCAAGAAGAGCCTGGTGCAGGCCTTCACCGAGGTCGACGACGCCGGGCTCGCGGCGGAGTACGGGGTGCCGGCCCCGTTCCGGCTGGCCGACTTCGACATCGTGCTGCGGGCGTCATGAGCCCCGGCAGGCTGGACTTCGTCCACGAGTCGCTGCCCATGCGGGTGGTCTTCCGCGCCGGGTCCGCCACCACCGCCGTCGCCGGCGAGGCGGACCGGCTCGGGCTGGGCCGCGTGCTGGTGGTGTCCGGGCGGCACGGCCTGGCCACCGCGCGGGCCGTCGCCGACTCGCTCGGCGCGGCCTGCGCGGGCGTCCACCCGGGCGCGGTGATGCACGTGCCGGTCAAGGTCGCCGACGAGGCGGTCGAGGCGGCCCGGGACGTCGACGCGGACGGCCTGGTCGCGGTCGGCGGCGGCTCGGCGGTCGGCCTCGGCAAGGCGGTCGCGCTGCGCACCGGCCTGCCGCTGATCGCCGTGCCGACGACGTACTCCGGTTCGGAGATGACCTCCGTGTGGGGGCTGACCGAGGACGGCGCCAAGCGCACCGGCCGCGACCCGCGCGTCCTGCCGCGCAGTGTCGTCTACGACCCGGAACTGACCGTGTCGATGCCGCCCGCGCTGTCCGCCACCAGCGGCGTCAACGCGATGGCCCACGCCGTCGAGGCGCTGTACGCGCCCGACGCCACTCCCATCGTCTCGCTGATGGCCGAGGAGGGCGTACGGGCCCTGGCCGGCGCGCTCCCCCGCGTCGTCGCCGACCCGGCCGCGCCCGACGCCCGCGCCGACGCCCTGTACGGGGCGTGGCTGTGCGGGGCGTGCCTGGGCGCCACCACGATGGGCCTGCACCACAAGCTGGCCCACGTGCTCGGCGGCACCTTCGGGCTCCCGCACTCCGAGACCCACACGGTGCTGCTGCCGTACGTCCTGGCCTTCAACGCCCCCGCCGCCCCGGCCACTTCGGCGGCACTCCGGCGCGCCCTGGCCACCGACGACCCGGCCGCCGCACTGCACGACCTCGGCGGCCGCCTCGGCGCCCCCCGCTCCCTGGCCGATCTCGGCCTCACCCGGGCGGACATCAACCGCGCCGCGGAGATCGCCGCCGCCGCGCCGTACGCCAACCCCCGCCCCGCCCTCGCGGACGACGTCCGCGCCGTCCTCACCGCCGCCTACGAGGGAGCCCCACCCCCCGCCCTGTGACCACCCCCTCCCCTCCCCGGCGGCCCCCGCGACATCCCGCGGGGGCCGCCGCGCGCCGCCCGACCGGCCGGCACCGGTCGAGCG